>NZ_JBUYEN020000018.1:0-178878 GCF_055229415.2 Bradyrhizobium sp. Leo114
GGAAACAATCGCGCCGTTGAGCGATGATCCAACCGTCAGCCTTCCGGCTATCGCCAGCTGACCTGCCCGGCTCCGGCCGACGAACGCGGTGCCACGCCGCAGTTACACCACGTCACGGGACACGATCTAGCGATGTCGCAGCCTTCAGGTCACCAAGTACGCTCAAATGCCCCTCGCCCCCACTTTATTGAGAGCTTACAGGCACTCCTTAGCGATCATGCGATTTCGTATTCCGCATTGAACGTGCATAATTCTGCAGTCAGGAAGCATTGGCCTCTGACCTTCGGTCTTATGTTGCGATAGCGCAACAATAAATCTGCCTGTAAGCTCCAATATCTACTTAAACGTGTGAATTGGAAAGGCAAGACCTTTCTATTTTCCTCGAAAAAGATCGATCACGCTACCCTCGGCACGGCGTGGGCAACGCCAGCAAACTCCAATGCAGCGAGAAATGTTTCGTACGATCTTCGCGTCCCGGATGACGGGCAATGGTGCCTAACGTTAGTCGGCAGCGGGTGGTACTGCATCGAGTTTCTCACCCGCCGCTTGACTTCGCTCACGAGCCAAACGGTAGACATCTTCTGACAGGTAGCGGGCGTCTCGTTCGAGATCGCGAAGCAGTTCGACCAGCTCTTCAAATCGCAACTTTGCTTGCCCCTGTGATCCCACGCTCTCTATGCCATCGTCGAGCAGCCAAACTGGCGTAGTACCATCCGGGATTATTCCCCGCTCAATATTGCCATTGAAATGCTTGAGCGCATTGTACGCCGCGTTAAGCCGTTGAGGCGGGGAGCCATCGCCAGATTGGAAAGGCTTTGGGAAATGTGGGTCCATGAGCCTGCCTATGGCCTCGTGCGACATCAGTGCAAGATACGTATTTACAATCGTGCTCTCGAAATGTGAGAGCGCAGCCAGGTAACCTTGCACCATGGCGTTGGAATGCCGAAGGGCTGCGACACACTCCAACATTCGCTCCCGCCCCGCCCGGTAGTCTCGGACAGCATTCGCGAGCCTACGCAGGAACACGATAATGGGTGAGCGCACTTTGTCGGGCACGCCTACCACAAAGACGTTGTTGAGGTAGAATGATGCGTAATAGTTGGAGGGCTCGGGCAGCTCGGGCGCAAGACATGCAGTCAGGTCCGAGCACTTCGGCGCAACGAGCCGGTCCAAAACATAGGGACCCCATTGAGTCGTACCGCCGTCCGCAGAGAGTTGAACGTTCTTGCCTGTCGCAGGCGCAGTATTTTCCGACACGACAGTTTTGTCTCTGCTGAAGGATCACGCCAGCTCTCACGTAGCCGCGCATTGCGGACACTGCAACGCAATCTACGTTGAGCGCGAAAAATTAACAGCATCCTCTCGGCATCCTTTGCTAACACGCGTTCGGTCGCGCGTAGAGTCGACAAAAGGACGAGTGTTTGGTGGTAGTGCGTTTGCCTACGTGCGCGGCCGTTTATTCGACGGAGCGTGGAGGCCTTCACTAAGTATTTGAAATCGCTGGCGCTCCCTAGGGGAATGAAACCAATGAGATTGATGTTATTTCTGCTTACATTTCAATGCGTTATGATTTCAGCTCTCGAACATGTATCTACGCAATGTATCTACGTTTAGTGTGAAAGCTGGGAGCGATTCGGCTGCAGAAATTGGCTTCCCTCGTGACGGACTTGGCGCAATACCTGGACAGAAAATATAAAGACGGGCCAAGGGTTGATTAGGATAACCTTGTCGTCTACATGCGGTCGCACCTGCGGGGCTTCAGCCTCGGCGTGACTGCCATTGAGGGCCTTGGCCCGGCAGGCGCTATCGGTCCCTCGGCTGCAACATGCCCGACCGTTTAATCCCACACCATGCACATCCCAAAAGCGCCTGCGGTCACCGCAGAGCGTCTCGACGCCGCACTCGACCTAATTTCCGAGGTCATGGTTCGGCATAACCGCCCGCAGTTCGCGCCCTACGTCGAACGCCTTGAGCGGGAGATCGCCGCCTTACAGTCGAAGGACGACGTGATGGCGCGTGCGCGGCGTCGACTTGAAGGGCGAAAGGCGGTGCGTGGCGCGAACGACAACCGCTGCAAGCTGGAGGCCGCATGACCACCACCATCACTGAACTGCGCGAGCGGGCCAAGGGGCTGGGCTTCTCCGAGATCGACAAGCACGGTGACGATTATTGGCTCATCGCCAATGAGGGGCGCGTCTGCTGTGAGGGTCTTGATGGCGTGGCAAGCCATCTTGATGTCTTGGAGGCGCGTAAGACGCCAGACTTCGATTCGATGAGCGATGAGGAGCTTTGTGTATGGCGCGACGAAAATGGAAATCATGAACGCATGGGCCTCAAAAACATGAGGCGGGCTGACCGCTTTCTTAGTGATCAAGCGGATCATGTTAGGGCATCGATGCTCTACCCCGTGAAGGGACGCTATCACGATAACTACAGAAACCTTGAGCTTAACGGCCAGATCGTGATCCCGTCCGGCCGCCGACCACTGAGCGAAGAGACGGTCGCGCAGTTGATGACGTCCATTGAGCGCGTCGGAATTCAGAGCCCGCCTGCAGTTCGTATTGTCGATAAGATGGTGATAGACGGCGTCGAGGAGTACGGAGTCCCCGTCCTCATCTATGGTCACCATAGGCTTGAGGCGGCAAAGCGTCTGGGCTGGAGATGGATCACCTGTCTCGTTTTAGACCTCAACGACGTCGATGCCGAGCTTACCGAGATATCCGAGAACCTTCACCGCGCGGAGCTAACCGTCCTTCAGCGAGACGAACAGATTGCCCGCTGGATCGAGTTGACCACCGTCAAGCCGGAGATATCAGACGTCGATGATAAACCTGTGCAACTTGCACATGTTTCCGGAGGGCGCGGAAACAAGGGCGGCATCAGCGAGGCGTCCCGAGATCTTGGCATTGAGCGCACAGACGCTATCCGTGCAGTGAAGGTCGCGTCCCTGTCGCCAGAGGCTAAGGCTGCAGCCGTCGACGCCGGTCTTGATGACAACCGCTCCGCACTGCTGGAGGCAGCGAAGCAAACCGAGCCTGAGAAGCAGGTCGCGGTACTGCGCGAGCGGTTCGAGATGGGTGCAGCCAAGGCCGCCGCCACGGCCAGAAGGGCATTAGACAAGTTAACTGACAGGAGGACCAAACCTGAACCGGTCGACGAGCCCGATCCCGAGACCGACGAAGATGGCTACTATCTGAAAAACGAGCCGGTCGACCAATGGCGCCGCAGCGTCATTGGCGTGGCGCGCCACCAAATCTCAATGCCCGCCTTCTGGTCTAGTGAGTTCCCAGGCCATGAGAAGTTCAAGGCGACTCCGGAGATGGTTCAGCTCGCGCTTGATGCCGCTCTCATGTGGAGCAATCTGGCTGTCGACCTGAAGAAACGTCTTGCCGGCGAAGACCAACAGCAAGCCGCCTGACATTCGCCGCGCAGGCCCGAGAACTTGGAGCCGGTGCCGGCGCCGTATTTCTGGCGCACCCGCAAAAATATTTGCGCATGCCCTTCACCACGCGCTCGCCCCCGGCCTATCTCTCAACATAATTTTTCTTTGCGCAGCTTTTAGTGTGTTGGACTTCAAAGCCGTACTGGTAGTTAGCGATCAACGGAGGCTCTCTATGACTGACATCATTCCCGCAGCGGCGGGTTACTACGCTCTGAAGGCGGTGTGGTGCGATGACGAATATGAGTGCGAGTTCTATCGCGCGCCCATCATCGCGTGGCGCTTGTACGCCGACAGCGACCCTGAGCCAATCTTCCAGAATGACGAAAGTTGGAAAGGGTTGGGTGATCGAGCCATTGAATGCCCTGATGGCACGGTCTTTTGTCGAGAGCGGAACCGCACAGAATACTCCACCGTCGACGCATGGGAGTCGCACTGCATCAAGGTCAACAATTTTCGTCGTCGGAGACTGGCAGAGATGAAGGAGACCGCGTGATGAACTCTTACTATCAGGCCATCTTAGATGCACCGAATCCGACTCCAGAGGAGTGGGATTCGATGACCTTAAATCAGCAGATCATGCACAACATCAAGCTATGCCAGGCCAAGCTTATCTATGGCGTTGAGCAGCGCCGTAAGGAACATGCGCGCATGACGTTGGAGATGCTCGGGTGAAGTACGATAACGATAATCTGAGTGCGCTTGATCCGAACCGCGCTGGCGGTGTCATTGGCGATATCACGACGTGGATCACAGATACTGCGATCATGCCACTGCCTGCGCTTTCAATGATGACGACGCTGGCTACGCTCGCCGGCATGTGTGGATCGAGAATGCTTACGCCGGTCGGCGGTGGCATCAACACATACGTACTGGGAGTCCAAGAGACGGGCGGCGGCAAGGCTCACCCACCGAAAGCGGGCAGGCGTCTTGCCAATAAGGTGAAGCCGGGCAGCTTCAGCGGTGGCGATCCAACCAGTGCAGCGGCGATCGAGCGCATAATCCGTGAAACTGCGGGGAACTCGACATGCCTTCACATGGATGAGTTCGGCATCACGCTCCAGAACATCAACAGCACGAAAGCAGACACCACCGCGACAGGGATCCGCAAGTTTCTCCTGGCGATTTACGATCAGGCCGACAGCACGTTTGACGGCAGGGCATACGCCAGACTTGAACCTGGCAAAAAGAGCGAGCCGATCTATGGACCAGCCTTGTCGCTGATCGCAACGACGACGCCAGACTCCCTCTTCAGGGGATTATCAGAGAGCGTTTTCTCGGAGGGTTTTTTCAATAGGTTTATTATCGTGCCGCCCGCACCGCGTCTGCGACCGGAGGATATTCGCGTCCCTGGACTGGAGCGCAATATAAACCCGAGCCTTGAGTTTATCGATAAGGTGTCGCGCGCAATTGAGTCTCTTCCGAGCGGAAATTTCGCCGGCAAGCAGAACATGCCGCATCAAAAACGCAAAGCCGACATTCTCGGCGGTGAGCACGGTGAAGCAAAGCAGCGCTGGAACGAGATCTTCCGGGAGCAGACGCAACTGCCGGATACGATCTATGGTCGGCTTGCTGAGAACGTGATGAAGCTCGCTACGTTGCGGGCGATTAGCTCCAGTCCTCTTAACCCCGTTGTTCAGATCGACGACATTGAATGGGCGAACAGCATCGTGCGGAACGGTTGCCGTTGGCTGGAGACCGTCTCCAAGACCAAGGTCGCAGAGACCTCACACCACGCGCGCCGAAATGCGATCGTGGATGCGGTGGTTGGCAGGGGCGGCTCCATTTACTTCTCGAAGTTACTGAGCGCCAAGGGCGTCGGGGGCAGCAAGGACAAGGCGGAAGTCTGCAACGATCTGGTCTGGTTGGCTGAAGCAGGCCGCGTCAACATCGAGGGCGGCTTCGGCGAGGATGGCAGGTTCTACGGGACCGGATCGCGCATTTCCGTTCCAAAAGCAGCGTAACGAATTGGAACGGATCGGGCGAAAAGTGCCAAATCCGTTCCAATCGTTCCAATGTGTTCCAACGGTTTTGGAACGACCCGGTGGTGAGAAAGCCTAATGAATACAATAATATATATATTATATATCTCTGTGTTCCAGTGTTCCAGCGTCCTCTAAGACACCTGTCATTTTCGCCCCCAGATCCACCCCTCTATTAGGGAAGATTGGAACGTTGGAACGGATACAGCAGACCTACACATTCGCAGGCCCGCGCCTCGTCGACATGGGCTACAGCGCCATCCCTTGCCGGCCTGGTGACAAGGTGCCCGGCCTATACACTTTCGGCGAATGGCAAAACATGCGCGCGTGGTCGCGATACTGCGACCGACTGCCGTCGCACTATGAAACCAGCATCTGGTCACGTTGGCCAGACGCAGGCGTCTGCGTGGTGCTGGACCACACCGTAAAGGTTATCGACGTCGACACCGACAACGCCGAGATCCGGGCGGCCATTGAATCCACCATCCCACCTTCGTCGGTAAAGAAACGCGGCAAGAAGGGATACAGCGCATTCTTTCGCGGATCCCCCGATATCGCTGCGACGGCTTTCAACATAACCGGAGGCCGGGCCATCGACCTATTGGCCTACGGAAGGCAGACCGTTGTCCCTCCGACGCTACACCCAGAGACTGGCCAGCCGTATATCTGGATCACCGAGGACACCCTAGAAGATACGCCGCCCGAACGTCTGCCCGAGTTACCCGATGACATCGCGGCGCGGCTAGTAGCTGCGCTGCAGCCGTTCGGCTATCAACCACCTCCGGCGCGACAGACGCCCGCCGGTGACGGTTACCATCCCTGGTCGCAGATCAAAGCTCAAGCCCTAGCCAACCTCGGTGCGTGGGTTCCAGATCTCGGTCTTCAGGATCTGCGGCGCTACGCCAACGGGTACCATAGCATTGCCAGCTTTCGGCCCTCGGTGAACAGGCGCGCCAAGCGCGGTCGGGCGCTATCCATCCAGCCCGTTGGCATCTACGACCATTCGGCGGCCTGCGGAATGTCGCCGATAGACCTAGTTAGCGTGTGCTTCGGCATGGCTCCCGGCGAAGCTGTGGTGTGGCTGGAGGATCGGCTGGGTATTGGTACCCCACCGATCGACGTGAGCCGGCTGCTGCGCAAGCACAGGTCGGCGTGACCATGGGGTACGGGGCCGGGTATAGAGAAAGTCTCAATCGTTTCCCTCGGACACCGGAATGCCCAACGTCTTCACGCGCGATTGCTGCCCCGGTTCAACTAGTTGCGATCTATCTGCAACCACACGACGACCTATCAACCACTTCATTTCAGGGGAATTCAATACATGACGCACGTCATTCCAAAACACCTGGCACCCGCCACGCGACGCTGGATTAAGCAAATTCTGGGGGATTTTGACCTCGAAAGCTTCCATTTTCGCCTCTTGGTGAAGGCGGCCGAGGCGTGGGACCGCAGCGAGCAGGCCCGCGAGGCCATCGCAACGGACGGCATCACCGTGCCCGATCGTTACGGCGTCTTGAAGGCGCATCCGGCCATTGCCATCGAGCGCGATAGTCGGCTGGCCTTCGCCAGGTTGCTGCGCGAGCTTGCGTTGGACGCGGTAGCGCCAGATAGCCGTCCTCCGCGCACGGCTGACTATGGGAGCCGCCGCTAATGCCGGTCAGAAAACGACGGGATCGGCGCAAGCAGGTCGCTGGCGACCTAGACGACTGGGAGTGGACCTTTGACATGGGCTGGCCGTGCACCGGGGATCTGCAAGGAATTGTGGAATTGGACGAGAACGGCCAACCACCACGCGATGCCGCAGATGCGGCCTGGCACCGGCTCGGGCGCGAGCACATGGCGAACTGGCACGCTGAGCACCCGAATGGCCCCGGGCGCTGGGGGCCGCCGTGGGCACTCACCGAATTCGGGGAGCCACGCTAATGCCCGCTAGATTGAAACGCGATAGGCGGCGCCGCTCTACGCACGTTACTATCGAGGCGGTTCAGTTGTTCCGGCAAGGCTTCGATATGCTCAAACGCGGCGCGGACAACTACGAGCTGAGGGATATCAAGATCCATCTTGCCGCAGCGCTCGGCCGCAGCAAGTTCGGCCCGTGCCCGCTTGATCGGGAGCCGCAGTCGTTGATCGGTGGTGACCGCGAGCCGGTGGAGGTCGCCCTAGCGCTGCAGGCGCAACTGCTGCGAGCGATAGGCGAGAAGGCGCTGCCGTAAGGCGGGGGCCCTCCAAACTGGCCGCGAAACAATCCCAGAAAAAGTCACGTCACGAACGGAGGGCACATGCCCGCACTGCATCTCGATTTCCGCGAGGCACTATCAACCTGGCAGCCCACACCGGCCAACGACAACGGCCCTACCACCGCCGATAGCTTCACCGACCTCGCTGCGAGGCGTGCCTTTGTGCAGGCCGCCCGACCCAAGCCAGAGCCCGTCCTAAACCTCCCACAGCTTGAGCGCCTCGGCCGGGTTGCGCCTGACGTGGCGCGCCTCTGGAAATACTGGCGGGATCTGCAGTCCGCACCGGCTGCAGACGTGTATGCCGAGCCCGAAATTGTTGTCGACGAGGGCGATGAGCCGGCCAACACCGGATTTTCCACGGCAGAGCAAGACTTGGAGTGCCGCCCAACCGTTGAGGATCTGCAGCGCGCTTGGGAATCCGCGCCAGCAAGGCGGGTCAGCGTTCATTGCACCGTGCGCAACGGCCAGCGCAGCGACGTGCAGCCTGTGATCGATCCGATTGTCTATCGCAATGGCGATACCGCCAGGATTGGGCCGCTGGTGTTCCGCAGGGGCCGCCTGGTTCGCTGGGGGCACACGAGCAGGGGCGTTCCGCTAGAGCCGGTGGAGCGATTGCGGGCCGAGAAGGGCAGCCGGAAGAAGCCCCCGGCGCGTGATCTGCGCCGACTGGTACGCACCTCCGCGCCGTTTGCCCGGAATGCGGGCTTCCTCGCCGGCATCACTCACTCAACCGGCAGATCAGGAGCGCCATTGGAGTGCTTCGCTGAGGCCGAGCAGTCGCGGAAAGAAGAGCAGGGCCAACTGCGCCAGGCGCTTGGTGCGCATGCTGATATCTTGGATATGGCGATCGGCGACGCAACCGCGCGCGAGATCGGCGAGAGCAGCGGCTATCGCGGCAAGCACGCTGAGAGGCGAGGCATCTTTCTGATCAACGAGGCGTTCGCGGCACTGCGAGCGCTGGTTGGTGAAAATATTTTGCCGAAGGCGGCATAAGCGGTCCCTAAACTTGGCCGCCAATACGTATCTCATCAGATGGCAACGAAAGTTGTTGTCGACATGAGTGCGCAACTCGCGTCGGTTTTGGCCGGCGCCCCCATTTTTGCCGTTCAGATAATCCTTTCCAAAAACATAGGTGAGATCATGATCCGCTCTGAAGCGATCGAGGCGCTTTCGCGGCGTCTCGGTCTTAATCCTGGCCGGGCGAGCGCTCTTGCGCAACGGGCCGCGGAAGCTGGCGCGCTCCCCAAAGCTCGGGGAAGGTGCGTTCCGGATCTCGGTCCAGTGGATTTGGCGAGGCTGTTCTTGGTCGTTGTGGCCGACCGTGGCCTTGGTCATGCTGCTGCTACCGTCACCGAATTCGAAGCGCTGGCAACTGAATCCGGAATCGAGTTCGGCGGCGTGCTCCGAAACATCATTGAGGGTCTTGTTGAGCCGGCCGCATACGCGCGGGGCGGATTGATTTTCAGACTTGTGCAGCCTGGCGCAACGCTGATCGTCAACGACGTACGACTGCACTTCGGGGCCGCCGTGCCTGAAGATGCTGCAACGAAGTCTGTCACCATTCCAGGTGCTACATTGGCCGCTATCGCCTACGAATTCCGCGGATTTACATCCGCAGAAGCAGACGCCGAAATTCACCGCTTGCTTGGCGTTCGTCACGCGGCATAGCCGCTAATCCCGCGCCGGTGGCGCACACTTGGAGTTATCATACTTGGACAATATCGAAACCATTCGCGCGATCTCGCCACGATATGCCGATCTGCTTCTGAAAGATCGCGAACTTGCGGCGCAACTAGACGAACTGTCGCAGCGCGGCCGAGCGCTGACACAGGAAAAGCACAAGAATGGCGTTCCGACATGGAGCGGCGATGCTCCGAGGCCGAAAGCGCAACCAGTCCGTCGGCACGAGGGCGCAGAGAAGCTACTTGGCGCATTACTGCCTGAGCAGCCGCCAGAAGAGCTTAACCCGCCTCCGTTGCCAGAGGTTTGGAGTGGCGCCGCCGAGATGCGCGAGGTGAGTGCGCAGGTAGAAGCTCTTACCGAAGCGCGCAAATTGCTGTCGATAGAGATCGAAAAGGAGCGTGCCACCTACAGCAAACTGGCCACCGAACAGCGGCGAAAAGACTACGCAGTCGTCGCTAGCAAGGTTGTGGCTGCCGCCAAGAGCCTCGGCGCCGCGCTGCAAGCGCATCATGAGTTCCTAGACGGCATGCGCGTCGATGGCGTCGAGCGAAAACACCTCCGACCGCTAACGCTGAGGGCGTTCGGCGAACTTCACGAGCAGCAGACACCTTTGTTGTGGCTGATTGAAGATGCGATCACAAAGGGCCACGCTAGTGAGAAAGATCGCCCGGATTGGCGAATGCCGGCGCCGTTGGATATCGTGGAGAATTACTAAAATGACTAAGAAAACGAAAACCAGCGCCACGCTGGATAAGGCCGAGGTTCTGTTGAAAGACCTTGAATCCGCCTCTCGCGGCCGACGTCTCGCGAGGGCCGAAGCTGAGATCCGCGATGCCGCGAGGCCGAAGAATCGCGCGCAGCGTAGCGCAGCACTGAAGCGTGCTGAGGCTGAAATTGCCGGACCGGAGAAGCATGATCCGCGTTGTGTCTTTTACGATATGAAGCCAGCTAAGCATCGCGAACCCGAGAAGCCGAGCGCTCTAGCTGCAGTTGCGCGGTTTCTGCGCAATGAGTTCGCGGCACGGCGGAGATAACGTCGCGTCGGTGTTCCTTTCGGCCGGCGTGACAAGGTGGACACCGTAGGGGAACGCGGTGTCCACCACCAACATACTGAGATTTTAGAAATGAAATTTGGAACGCTTCAGCGCATCGTCGCTGACGATGGCATTGGCCGGCTATGGCTTGTCGCCATCGATGGCACTGCACACTCGATCACGCGCAAGGCGCTGCGCGAGGCGGGCACAGTTCACCCGGCGGTCGGCGATGCATTTGAATTCATCGATACCGAGGCTGGTGCCGTGCAGCTACGAAAGATTGTCGCGTGATTCCGGTCCCGAACTATGAAGCGGAATTCGCCGTGCACGACGGCTCCGGACGCAAGGCTTGGCGTGCCTGCACTGTGGTTGGCGTTTCAGTAGGCGACGCGTTTAACCATCAGTTCGTGGTGATCATCCGCGGTCCAACCGAATATGTCGACACTGTTGACGAAGTTCGGCGGCGGCTACCGTCAGCCGAGCCGTTTGCGTAGGCAGCGCGGCGATAAACTGTCGCAAGTTGCGACAGTTTGGCTGGGCCATGTACGCGCAGCGCTGATCTCACCTATTCCACCAATCAGGAATCCAATGACCACCCAACATCAAGATGTGCGCGATGGCGCACGCCAACAGACGCTTTCATTCCGTGAAGCGAAAGCGCGGCTTGCGGCCGTGATCGCCGAAGCGAAAGAAGACGACGAGAAGCGGAAAATGTATTTTGGAACGTTTGAGACGAGCCAGGGGGATCTTTAAAGTTGACCGCAATCAATAGCTACAGCACTGGCACAATCTCAGTCGCGAACGGTGATACCGTCATTATCGGCAACAGCACGATCTGGTCAGGCGTCAACGCGCGGCCGGGCGACAGGATTATTGTCGACGGTTTGCCGGACTTGGCGATCAAGGACGTTATCGATACGAACCATCTCTCGCTCTGGGCACCGTGGACCGGCGGCGACAAGAGCGGCGTCGGGTACACCATCATTCAGGAATCGTCGCTGCGCTTTGCCGGCTCTACCGCCATGGCCGACGTCTCAAAAATGGTTGCGGCGCTGAACACGGATGGTTTCTACGTTTTCGTTGCCCCGGATCTCACCGAACCGGATCCTTCGCTTGGCGAAGAGGACCAATTCGCCTTGCAGGTCTCAACCGGCAAGCTTTGGCTCAAGACCGGCGGCGTGTGGGTGTTTCAGGGCATCTACAAGGGATTCAAGATTACTGGCCCGTGGAGCGGTGCGACGGCCTATGCGGTCGGAGACGTCGTTTCGTTGGCGGGATCGTCCTATGTGGCGCTCGCACCGAGCACGAACCAGACGCCACCGAATGCGACGTATTGGCAGGTACTCGCGGCGAAGGGTGATACGGGCAGCACTGGACCGGCGGCTTGGACTGCGCCGGCAGCATGGGTAACGGGCACCGCGTACGCCGCAGGACCGCCGGCAAGCGCCGTCGTGCAAGCTGGCGAAACCTACGTCTGCTTGGTGTCGCATACATCTGGGACGTTCGCGACTGATCTTGCCGCCGGCAAATGGATCAAGGTGGCGCAGAAGGGTACCGGCGATCTTCTGTCGACGAACAATCTATCAGACCTAGTCAACAAAGACACCGCACTGGGAAATCTAAGAGGACTGAGTTACGGCGTTGCTCAGTCGCTCACCCCTACGCAGCAGAACCAACTCGGCGATAACGGCGGACTTGTTCGGGCCGTCAAGGTTCAGAAGTTCACGGCCAATGGCACCTATACGCCAAGCGCCGGGATGCTTTATTGCATCATCGAATGCTGGGGCGGCGGCGGCGGAGGTGGTGGTGTCTTAGGACAAGCCGGAGTTATTGGGTCGTCTGGCGGCGGTGGCGCAGGCAGCAAGTCAATCAAATTCGCGACGGCTGCTGATATCGGCGCATCAAAGGCAGTCACGATAGGCGCAGGCGGCAACGGAGGTGTCAATGCGGCCGTTGGTTCACCGGGCGGCGATACTTCTTTGGGTTCGCTATGCATAGGAAAGGGCGGCTCTGGCGGTGGATACATCAGCGGAGCATCGTCGCTGGGCCTTGGCGGCGCGGGAGGCGTTACTGGCACGGGCGACATCACCGGCACGGGCGAACCTGGCGGAACGGGCGTGTATCTCACCGGTACGGTGGCCTACATCGCCACCGGTAAGGGCGGATCGACTGAAATAGGCGGCGGCGGCCTCGCTAATTCGGCGACTTCGTTTGCCGGCGGTGGCGCGGGAACAGGTTTTGGATCTGGCGGCGGCGGCGGCAGCGTTGTGAACAGTGGTGCCGGCGTCGGCGGTGGAAATGGTGCTCCGGGCTTCGCGCTCATTACGGAGTTTTGCTCGAAGTAGAGTTTGTCGCAAAACAGCAGGCTAAGGGGCAATCATCTCCGCAAGGCTTGCTGTTAGCCCGATGAGATTGGCGAATCCTAGTTTAGTTGCACTGCTCAGATTGCGGCGAATGTGAGTGCCGTCTCTATACAGGTACTCACCGTCTATTGTTGAGAGACAATACTCGCCCTTGCACATGGCGCGACCCGGAAGGATCACATCAACATCGCTTCTCGTTTTAGCGATACTCTCCAGGGCTTGATACATCCTGCCTTGAAAGGCGAGGAAATCCGAAGCTTTGACCTGCTTGCCGCCTGCATCGCAGGATCTGCGCCACAAAGGCGTAACCGCAGAGAGCGCACAGGGAATGGGGTCGTGATGAAATTGAGGCACGTCGGCGATGATAACAAACTTACGGTGTGGCGCTTGGGCCTTTTCAATTAGAGACTTGAGACCCAGCGCCACTAGTTCGTATTCATCTGTCGACGTAGGGTAAAATCCGTCCTGCTCTATCGCGTGACTCAGGTACGTCCAGGAGGCCGCAAAGACAACTAGGTCAATGTCTTTGTTCTGTTGGAGATAGTTGATCGCGTTCTCTCGTAGATTCGTGCAGTGTGCGCGATAGCTTTTGGCCCAACGATATCCGGGAAATGGCCGGAATACATGCTCGCCCAACGCGGCAGGGCAGTCCACATATAAGGTGAAGGCGATTTTATCATCCGATGCTGCCTCTAGGATCGGGGCAATATGCTCGGCGTGACTATCGCCCCAGAGGAAAGCCTTGTGATGGGCGGTTTCCCAAGCAGGGCCAAACCGGCAGGAATCGAAAGTCATCCATGGAAATCGGAGGAAGCCACGCCCGCATGGCCAGTTCCACATCTCGTCGAGGCTTCGCATTGCATAAGCGGTTGGTGGGATTCGGTCCGGAATCCCGTCATCGCTGTGCACGAACATCGCCGCGCAGAGCAAAGCTAGTGAGGCGCCGAGACCGGCCCATACATTATACGAGGCTGGGAAGCGTGCCATTCGGAATGGACGTTCGACGAACCGATAGGAGAGGACGGCCAGAACAGCGGACACTGCTGCAAGTGCCAAGGCTTCGAGGATTCTCGGCTGGCCGTTGTTGATATAGATACGGAAGAATACCCAGACCGGCCAATGCCAGAGATAGAGGCTGTAGGAGATCAGGCCGATCGGTGCGAGCTTGCCTAGCCATCGCGAAGGTGCGCTGTCACTTTCGCACGGCCAGATCACGAGTGCCGCGCCGACACAGGGATAGAGAGCCGCGGTATATGGGAAATCGGTGGCGTCAATTCGGACGAAGCCATATCCAATGAGCGCCAATCCAGCGACCCTCGCCATAGGACAGAGAAAGCGAGGAATAGCTGGCAGTAGTACAAGGAGCGCGCCCAGCGCCAGTTCCCAGGCGCGTGGAGGGGCCATGTAGAATGCACCCTTTTCGTCAACCGTAAAGTAGACAAGGCTGGCGCCGAAAATAGCTATCGTGACGACAGCCGTAATGGCTGCGGCATCCGCGCGTTTTCTCGCGGCGGTGACGATGAGGAGCAAGAGGGCCGGCCATACAAGGTAGAACTGCTCCTCAACAGCGAGCGACCATGTATGCAGCATTGGCATCAGGTCGGCAGCCTGATCGAAATAGCCAGTGTGATTTAGAAAGTAGAAGTTGGATCCACCGAAGGCCGCTGCAGCGGCGCTTGCCGCCAGCGCCTGGTAGTCTCCTGGCATCAGCAGAAATTTGCCAGTGAACAGCGTGACACCCAACATTACGAGTAGCGCCGGCAAAATACGTCGAACGCGACGGTCATAGAATCCGAGCAGCGAGAACTTTCCCGCTTGTATTTCGGCGACGAGTATCTGGGTGATCAGAAAGCCGGAAATGACAAAGAAGACGTCGACGCCGGTAAATCCGCCGCGCACAGGCGCACCGTAATGGAAAGCCATGACCGACAGCACTGCGATTGCCCGCAGGCCATCAACATCCGCACGGTATTTCAAGATTGATTGCCCGCCCCATTCCATTTTGCGGGCGAACGCTAGCCCGACACAACCACCCCGAGCAAGCGCAAGAAGTGGCACTAAAGCCACAGTTGCCGGCTTTTCCCGCCCTCAATGCCCGCTACCGAACAAACGCATGTGGCCGGGGGAGGAGAGGTTCATCGGGATCAAACCAGCCCCCAACGCTTCTCTAGCTTGCCGATTACCTCGATCAGCTCACGCCTTGGAAAGTCCCCACCGATGTATACGGTATCTCCGCTCATCTTTTTCAGCAGATCTGGTGAGAGGTGAGGCGCTAAGCTGGCAAAGACGGGAGTGGCCATGATCTGAGCGGCAAGCGGATCTATCCATGCCGTTTTTGGCGGCATCATCGGCAGCAGTTCGTTGCGCCACAAGGCTATATGATCCTTGCGTTGTTGAAGGCGCAATTTTCTCTTCTCAACTCCCCATGTGGCCATGATGGTAGTGAAGCCGCCCGCGGCACCCAGAAGAGGCGGTAAGACGAACCTGGTTAGCGCATCCCAAAGCGAAGTTTCCATCTGTGCAGCCCCCTTCGATCGACGGATATCCCGATATACCGGCGCGCCGAAGCGCCCCCAAAGGAAGGGGTAGGCAGCTAAGCCTTCTTAGCGAGCCGAACGCCAGGCCCACCGTCGATCGACTGGCCATTGTCGATGAGGATGACACCGGCAGCCTCGAATGCGGCGCGGATGGCGGCGAGATTGTTGGGGCCAGGGAGTCGGCGCCCTTTCTCAAAGTCGCGCACTGTACTTTCGCTCAGGTTTGAGAGCGAAGCGAGATGTCCCTGACTCCAGTCCAGCAGTCCGCGTGCAGCTCTGGATTGGGCCGGCGTTATGGCGGTTCCGTTGTTCATAGAAAATCGTGTACCATAAACGAAAATCGTTGACACCACCTAAGATTCGCGGTTTTCTATTATGGTAAACGCTTTTCGTTGAACCGGAGACACCCATGCGACAGGCTGCCTCGATGCTAACTACCGAATCCGACCGCCCGACCGTTTCCCAGCTTTTGTATACCCACCGCAAAACCACCGACCTCGCGCGCGGCCCGCTGCCGCCTCGCGTTGTCGACGACTTGCGCGGCACAGCGTACGGGATCCAAAAGGAAATCGTTAATACGCCCGCCGCCGACTGGGCGGAGTTCGGCGCGAAGGTGCGGCTGCTGCTGGACGAGCTGACCGACCCGACCGAAGGCTGGCTGGACGCAATCCGCGAAAGCGTGCGGGTCGACATCGAGCGGTTGGAGGCGACAGAGGCGGCGGCGTAGCAGCGCTAGAAGGCGCAGACAGCGGACTGTATAATCCATGGGGTTGGAAACGGCCGCAGCTCGCTCTGGAAACGGGGCGGGCTGTTCTACTTTTAGCATATGCTCTTGGTGACCGATTCGGTCGGCATCAGTGGGCTGGGGCAGCCAGGAGCATGAGATGGAAACACATGACGCCAACGCGCCCAACAGCCCCCGCAAGATGCTCGGCATGCATCAGGTACTGGCGATCGTTCCATTTAGTCGGTCGACGCTCTACAAGGAAATGGATGCCGGCCGCTTCCCTAAGGCTCGCGAGATCGCACCGCGGCGTATCGCTTGGTACGAAGACGACGTTAAAGCGTGGCAGGAAGGCTTGCGGATAAGTCTGGCTGCGCCGCAGGCGTGAGGCTGCGCCTCGCTCGTTGGGGTGTTACCCTGGCGTCAGAGCAATCGCCTGCAGGTACTTCGCCTTAAGCTGCAGCCCGTAGCCATCGCCGTACTTCGGTTTGCCCGTGGCGTGACCGACTATCTCGTCTATCATCTCTTCCGGGCACTCCACGGCCTTGAGGCGATCCTTCATGCTGTGCCTGAAACTGTAATTGCCGTACTTCTTCGGCTTTCCATCGGCATCGGTCGGCGGCAGCAACTTGTTCTTCTTGAGGTGCTTCATGATCGCGGCGCTGAGCTTGTCGCCGTTGTCGTGATAGCGCGGGAAGCCTGCCGGGTGGCGCTTCATCGCCTCCAGCGCCATGCCGACGAGCGGAACGTCGCGTTCGCTGTGCCCGGTCTTGAGCAGCCTGTCCTCGGCCTCAACACGGATGAATGGAATCTCGGCATCGAGCCTGATCCGTCTCTTGCTGAGGTTCACAATCTCGCTTGGCCGGGCGCCGGTCTCTAGGCAGACGTACACAACGTCACGGGCTTCAATGTTGAGGCTATCCAACGCTCCCGGCGCCAAGATGACGTTGCGGATGTGCTCGACCGTGAAGGGCGAGCGATTGCCATCCCTGCCGCCGGCTAGGCGCGTCTCGGTGAAGATGGATGGATCGAGCCCGAGCCGTAGACGCTTGTTGACGGCGCGCACCATGCCGGTGATGTGCGAGATAGCCTTGTTCGCCGTGCCGGGGTTGATCTCGCCAGCGATAACGCGGGCTTCCCAATGGTCGGCATATCCGGTGAAGTCGTCTCGCCGAAGGTCGGCAATCGCCTTATCCTTTCTCACCGCTATGAACTTGTCGGCCGCAGCCTGTTTTCCGTTGCGCCACTTGCGGAGTTGATTGCGCGACATTTTCGATATCTGCGTCTGCTGCGTTTTCTCGAACTCAGTCACAAGATCGCTCAGCATCACGCGCGGTTTCTCAACGCCTCCGAGCACGGCGTCCACGGTGGCGACGTCAGCCGCGCGATTGCCAACCCTCAAGGTCTCGATGCGGGCTAGCAACTCTTCAATCTTTCTTTGGGCGGCCTCGACCGGTGGCAAGTAATCAACCCCGTGCGAGCGGGCGATTGCCACGGCGTCCAGCCAGCGCTGCTTGTCGTCGGGCGCGCCGGATGCAAGGCTGCGCCACCGCGCCTCCTGTTGTTCGTTGATCTGGACCGCCTTGCGCGCGGCCTTGCTGCCCTTGGGATCGGCCGCGACCGCTATCTTGGTGCTGACCGTGACGAACTTGCTCTTGCCGCCGAGCCCGGCGAACGCCTTTGGGACTCTGCGATGGTACTGCCAATGGCCGTTCCGCTGGATCAGGTAGTCCGGCATCTCCGCACCTCGTGTATCTACGTCATGTATCGACGTTTAGATAGGGGGATGGAGCCGAAAATGTCAAGTTTTGCGCTTAAATAGCTGATTTTGCGGAGGTTTTTAGTTGCGCCAAATGGCGCTCCCTAGGGGAATCGAACCCCTGTTTCAGCCTTGAGAGGGCCGCGTCCTAACCGCTAGACGAAGGGAGCGTTGCGGTCTCAGGCAATAGCCTCGAAAACCGAAAACTGCAAGCGAGCTCGGCTCAGGGTTCGCTGACGAAGCGGAGTTTTCCTGCGGGTTTCAGCGTTTTTGCGTCGAACGTGCGGATTTCGGTGGCCCCGCCTATATCGAGGGTCACCACCAGGCGGTCGCCGGCGATGCCGGTGGAGACGATGCGGGCGCCCTTCGGCAGGGTGGCCGTGATGTCGGTCGTGGCGGCAGGGCTTCCCTCCCCGCGGTAAAAGCGATACCCGACGGCGATGAGGACCACGGCCACCGCCAGCGCCGAGGTCAGGCCCGCGATCAGCATCATCCGCCGCACCCGCGCGATCAGGGCGGCCTGCTCTTGGGTCGGTTCAGGGATCGTTGCGTCGGTCATGGGCGGCTCTTTAAACATGATCTGCGGAAGTGGAAACCGGTTTTGCCGAAGAAAGTAAGCGTGAACGAAGAAGAACAGGGCGCCCCATGCCCCGATGTCCCCTCTGGCGGCCAACGGCTGGCGGTCGTCGTTCAGGGCGATGAGGGCTCGCCCCGGCTCGACCGTGTCCTCGCCGCGCGCCTGCCGGAATTGTCGCGGTCGCGGCTGAAGGCGCTGATCCTCGCCGGTTCCGTCACCGTGAAGGACGCCCCCGTCCGCGACCCTGCTTTTCACGTCGCCGCAGGCGATACGGTTATAGTCGAGGTTCCGGAGGCGGTGCCGCCGGAGCCGAAGGGCGAGGATATCGCGCTCGACATCATCTATGAGGACGACGACCTGATCGTCATCGACAAGCCGGCCGGCCTTGTGGTGCATCCCGCCGCCGGTCACGAAAGCGGCACGCTGGTCAACGCCCTGATCGCCCATTGCGGCGCCAGCCTTTCCGGCATCGGCGGCGTGCGGCGTCCGGGAATCGTGCATCGGCTGGACAAGGATACCACCGGCTTGATGGTGGTCGCCAAGAACGACCAGGCCCACCAGTCGCTGACCGCGCAATTTGCCGACCATGGCCGCACCGGGGAGATGGAGCGCGGCTATGTGGCCTTCATCTGGGGTGTGCCGAACCGCCAGCGCGGTACCATCGACGCGCCAATCGACCGTCATCCCTATGCGCGCGAGAAGATGGCGGTGCGCGAAGGCGGTCGCGAGGCGATCACCCATTGGGAGCTGCAGGAGATGTTTCAGGGGCGCGACGGCAAGCCGGTCGCCTCCCTGCTGGCCTGCCGGCTCGAGACCGGACGCACCCATCAGATCCGGGTGCACCTCGCCCATATCGGCCATCCCCTGCTAGGCGATTCGGTCTACGGCCCGCATTTCAAGACCAAGGCCAGCCAATTGGGGCTCGAGGCGCAGGCAGCGCTAGCCGCCCTCGGCCGCCAGGCGCTCCACGCGTACCTCCTTACCATCGAGCATCCCAGGACCGGGGAAATTTTGCATTGGGAGGCGCCTCTGCCGGAGGATTTGCTTCTCCTGAAAGGCAGCCTCGGAGGTGGCGCTATGACGCACCCCTTGAAAAAGCATTGATATGACAATAGGTTATACCAGCCACACGGGGACGTGACGTCAGCAATCCTTCCCTATCGGGGGCCATTGGGTGTATTGTTGCACCTGCGTTGAATATCCAACGCGGAACATCGCAAGCCGGTCGGCTTTAACACAGCGGCCGCCTGCCGGGCCCGCCGCTATCGGGGGCCTGAACCACTGGAGGGCGCAAGTATGGCCCGTACAGCTACCTTGCCGGTTCTCAATGGAGAATCCGGTCTTTCCAGATACCTCGCCGAGATCCGTCGGTTCCCGATGCTGGAGCCGCAGGAGGAATATATGCTCGCCAAACGCTGGCGCGAGCACGACGATCGCGACGCGGCACATAAACTCGTCACCAGCCACCTCAGGCTCGTGGCCAAGATCGCCATGGGCTATCGCGGCTACGGCTTGCCGATATCCGAAGTCGTATCGGAAGGCAATGTCGGCCTGATGCAGGCGGTGAAGCGGTTCGAGCCCGAGAAGGGCTTCCGTCTCGCCACCTACGCCATGTGGTGGATCAAGGCGTCGATTCAAGAGTACATCCTGCGTTCATGGTCGCTCGTGAAAATGGGCACGACCGCGAACCAGAAGAAGCTGTTCTTCAACCTGCGCAAGGCGAAGAGCAAGATCTCCGCACTGGACGAGGGTGATCTCCACCCCGACCAGGTGAAGCTGATTGCGAGCCGCCTCGGCGTGACGGATCAGGACGTGATCGACATGAACCGCCGTCTCGGCGGGGACGCGTCGCTCAACGCGCCGATCCGCGACGACGGCGAAGCAGGCGAATGGCAGGACTGGCTGGTCGACACCGCGCCGAACGCGGAAGCCCTGATGGCGGAGAGCGAAGAGTTCGATCATCGCCGCCAGGCCTTGACCGGCGCCATCAGCGTGCTCAACCCGCGCGAACGCCGCATCTTCGAGGCGCGGCGCCTCGCGGACGAGCCGATGACGCTGGAAGACCTCGCCGCCGAATTCGGCGTCTCGCGTGAACGCGTGCGGCAGATCGAGGTCCGCGCTTTCGAGAAGGTGCAATCGGCCGTCAAGGGCACGATCGCCAAGCAGGAAGCGGCGCTCGAAGCCGCGCACTGACAGCACGACCAGACAAATCACTCGGTCAAAGCCGGCGGCAACGCCGGCTTTTTCTTTGCGGCCATGAACCCGTGGACGGGACGGCGACACTATGCTGTCAGTGCCGGGTTCCGCGGCGGCCGCGAGGAAGAATTTTGACCGATCCCGATATTATTTCGATGCAGCTGACGAGCGCTGCCTTCTCCGGTCCCGACAGTATCGAAGCTTTTCGCGAGACCTACGGCCGGCTGCTGATGCAGCTCGAGATCGATCCGCTGCCCGGCGTTCCCTTCGAGCTCGACTTCAGGATCAGGGGCGTCAATGGATTTTCGATCGCCGACGGCAGGTTGTCGCCGACAACCAATCGCCATACGGCCTCGATGATCGACAATGACGACATTGTCCTGGTCCATGCCGTGCAGGGACACGGCGCGCTTCGGCAGATCGGCCGGGAGGTCGATCTTCCGAGCGGCAACGCCACCTTCGTCACCAATTCCGAGGCCGGCGAATTCCTGGGCTACATCCCCTCGCACCTCCAGAACTTCCGCTTCACGCGAAAACGCCTGGAGGGCGTGCTGGTCGATATCGACGACGGCTTGCTGCGCTCGATCCCGCCTGACGATCCCACCCTCGGGCTGCTAACGCGCTACGCCGGCGTCCTCAATGATGAGGAAGCCCTGGCATTGCCCGAGCTGCGCGATGCGATCGTCACCCACATGCACGACCTTGCGGCGATCCTGCTCGGTCCGAACCGCGATGGGCAACAGATCGCCAGCCGGCGCGGCGTGCGCGCCGCGAAACTGCACGCAATCCAGGACGACATCAAACGCAATCTCGCCTCGCGCGACCTGACGCTCGATGCGGTCGCGCAGCGCAACGGCATCTCCGCGCAAACAGCGCGCGATCTGTTCCGCGAGTGGCACACGACGTTCACCGACTATGTGCTGAAGCAACGCCTGGCGATGGCGCACCGCAAGCTGCTCGACGCACGCTTTGCGGAATCGCCGATCAGCTCGATCGCCTTCGACTGCGGCTTCGGCGATCTGTCTTATTTCAATCACTCCTTCCGCCGCCGCTATGGCGCGAGGCCGTCCGATATCCGCGCTGCCGGCGTCGGAAAGACCCCGTAGTCCGGACATACCGTTGCCGATCGGCAACATCGGTGTGACGCGCCGCGACAGTGCCGTGCAAGCCAAGAACTCCGGCGCGCAGCCCAAGCCGCGCATGCCCCGCCTCCCTATGGTGCTGCCCATTGCAAGGCGATGGAATCGGCAGGCTTTTGGGGGAATTATGCTTTTTGATAAACGCGGCGCCCGTCTCAACCTCTGGGCGGCACGGCGTCCGCTGTCTTTGCTGGCGACGACCACGCTGGCTTTGCTCAGCTGCTCCACCCTGGCCTCGGCCCAGGCCGTGATCGAAGGCGGCAGCACCGCTACGGTCCCGGGATCGCAAGCGTCGCCGTGGAATGTCGGCGGCGATCTTACAGTCGGCGCCAACGGGGACGCCACGCTCAACATCGGCCCGAGCGGCAGCGTGCAGAATGACAAGGGCATCATCGCCGGCTCGCTCGGCTCCAACGGCACGGTAACCGTATCAGGGTCCGGCGCGAACTGGACCAACGGCGCGTTCCTGTCGATCGGCGCCAATGGCAACGGCGTGCTGAACATCGGCAGTGGTGGCGTCGTCAGCAGCGTCGGCGCCACCATCGCTGAAGCCGCAGCCGCAACCGGGCAGGTCACCGTCGACAGCGCAAGTTGGACCAGCACGGGCACGCTGAATGTCGGCGGTCGCGGCAATGCCACCCTGCTCGTCAAGAACGGCGGCCACGTCAACAGCGCCAGCGGCTATCTGGGCGCCAACAGCACCGGCACGGGATCGGCCGTCTTCACCTCCGGATCGAGCTGGACCACCGGCCTCCTCTCCGTGGGATTTGCGGGCACGGGCTCGCTGACGATCGAGAACGGATCGACGCTGACCAATACTTTCAACGCAGAAATTGCCTCGAACGCGAAGAGCAACGGCATCGTCACGGTGACGGGAGCAGGTTCGGTCTGGAACAACAACGGCAGCCTGACGGTCGGCGTGGCCGGCAAGGGAACGCTCAATATTCTCGATGGCGGCGTCGTCAACACGTCGGGCGTCGCCACGGTCGGAAACGGCTCTCCGCAAGGGACCAACAATGCCTACGTCAACGGTTCGGGCGCGGCCTGGAATATCGGCAGCACCCTCAATGTGGGCGGCGCAGGCGTCGGCATCCTGACAATCAGCAATGGTGGCACAGTTACCGTTGCCAATGGCACCGGCACCGTTCGCGTCGGCGGTTCGTCCAACAGCTTCGGCAAGATCACGATCGGCGGCGAAGATGCGACGCCTGGCCATGATCCCGCAGCCGCGCCTGGCACGTTGAACGTGGCGACCGTCGAAGTCGGGGACCACGGCACCGGCGCTCTTCTCTTCAATCACACCAGTTCGAACTACGTCTTTGCCCCCGTCATCACCGGCGTCGGCTATGTCGGGACTGAAGCGGGCACCACGACCCTGACCGCCGACAGCAGCACCTTCTCCGGCATCGTCAACGTCTACGGCGGACAGCTTATCGTGAACGGCTCATTGGCCGGAGCGTCCGTGGAGGTCATGAAGGGCGGCGTGCTCGGCGGCAGCGGTATCGTCGGCAGCCTGTCTGCTTTGAACAACGGCATCGTCGCGCCCGGCAATTCGATCGGCACGCTGAACGTCGCCGGCAATGTGAGGTTCGCGCCGACCTCCATCTATCAGGTGGAGGTCAATGCGGCGGGCCAGAGCGACAAGATCGTCGCCGGCGGTACCGCCACGATCACTGGCGGCCAGGTGCAGGTGCTCGCGGGCTCCGGCAATTACGCGCCGTCCACGACCTACACCATCTTGAAGGCGACTGGCGGTATCACCGGAGCGTTCGATACGGTCACTTCCAACTTGGCGTTCCTTGCGCCCTCGCTGACCTACGATCCGAACAACATCTACCTGACGCTGATCCGCAATCAGATCGCCTTCCCCTCTGTCGGCGTGACGCCAAATCAGGTCGCGACCGCCGGCGGGGTCGAGGCGCTTGGCGGCGGCAGCGCCGTCTACAATGCGGTTCTCAATCTCTCCGCGCCGCAGGCGCGTGTTGCCTTCGACCAGCTTTCCGGCGAGATGCATGCTTCGATCCGTGGCGCGTTGATCGACGACAGCCGCTTCCCGCGCGAGGCGGCACTCAACCGGCTGCGGGCTGCGGCCGGCGGCGTCGCCGCGTCGAATGCAGCGGTTGCCGTGCTCGATGGCAAAGGCGGCTATGCCGCCGCCATCCCCACGACGGAGCGCTTCGCGATCTGGGGCCAGGGTTTCGGCAGTTGGGGACATTGGGACGGTGACGGCAACGCCGCAAGGTTCGGCCGCTCGACCGGCGGCTTCCTCGTCGGCGCGGATGGCACCATCTTCGACAGCTGGCGGGTCGGCGGGTTCGCCGGTTACGGCGCCACGCGGTTCGATACCAACGAACGCCGCTCCTCCGGCTCGAGCAATGACTACCATGTCGGGCTCTATGGCGGCACGGGCTGGGACCGCCTCAGCTTCCGCTCCGGCCTTGCCTATACATGGCACGACCTGACGACCACGCGGAACGTCCTATTCCCCGGCTTCGCCGACTCGCTGCGGAGCGATTACGGCGCCGCGACGGCGCAGGTGTTCGGCGAACTCGCCTACGGCATCAATGCCGGATGGACGTCGTTCGAGCCGTTTGCCAACCTCGCCTATGTGAGCCTGCGCAGCAACGGCTTCAGGGAAATCGGCGGCGCCGCGGCACTGACCGGCGCGGCTGCGGACAATGATGCGACCTTCACGACGCTCGGGCTGCGCGGTGCCAGCTCTATCATGCTCGGCACCATTGCGGCCACGGTCCGCGGCTCGCTCGGCTGGCGCCACGCCTTCGGCGATGTCACTCCGCTCGCAACCTTCGCCTTCGCCGGCGGCGGCAGTGCATTCTCGATCTCCGGCGTGCCGATCGCCCGCAACGCGGCGGTCGGCGATGTCGGGCTCGATTTCAACCTGATGCCCGGCGCCGTGCTGAGTATCTCCTACGGCGGCCAGTTCGGTTCTGAGGTCATTGACCAGACCGTCCGCGCCAATCTCAGTGCGAAGTTCTGAAGGCCCGCTACTCGCCCCACTCCCGCGCCATCTTCGCCAGGGCGCAGCCCTCGCAATAGCGGGCGTCCTTTAAGTCGATCCAGTTGTGGGCGTAGACGCGCTCGAGCGGGATGTTGTAGCGGCTGCGCAGCACCTTCACCAGGATCCGCCACGCCGCGACTTGCGCCTCGGTAGGCGGACGCGTCACGTCGGGATAGTTGCCGGCGAATTCGACGCCGATCGAATTGCCGGCGACGACCTGGTGATAGGTCGGGCCGTTGTCGATATATTTATTGTCGTTGCGGTTGGCGCCGTCGCCATGGGTCGTCACCAGCTTCTCGTCGACCGCCCAATAGACCGTGCCGTCGGTCTCGACCCACACCATCACGCCGCGCCGGCTCGGGTTTTTGGATTGCGCCTGTGCGCCGCCGCGGGCCGAGCCTGTCGGGCCTTCGGTCTGGTGCACGATGATGTTGCGCCAGGGATGGGATCTTGCGACGGCGCCCCAGGGCGCCAGCCACACCATCTCCAGACCGGAGATTTCGGGTGTGCCCGAGGATCGCGCGATCGCCGCAAGGTCAGGCGTCTGCGCGACGGCCGGCGTGACGAGCGCGGCGGTGCAAAGCGCCGCCGCAAGCAGGCGAGGGTTCATGCATCGGCCCCCGTGAGGCGGCTTCACGCCGTTTTGCGCGGCACAATGTCAGGCATGTCGGCGATGTCAGGCACTATCGGCGGAGCCGGCTCGGAAATCGCGTAGCCGTCGCGGCCACGCTTCTTGGCTTCATAGAGTGCCCGGTCGGCGGCGGCGATCAGCCGGTCCGGATAGGCGCCGATCTCCCTGGTCCATTGCGCAACCCCGATCGACACCGCGATCGGGATCTCCTGGCCCGAGCATTCGGCCGCATCAGCCCGGCACACCTCAAGCACGCGGCGGGCGATCATCGCCCCCTCGGCCAGCGTGGAGGACGGCAGCACGATGCAGAACTCGTCGCCGCCGCTGCGCGCCAGCATGTCGGCGGGGCGCAACCGGGTCTGCGCCATCAGCGCGAAATGCTGCAGGCAGGCGTCGCCGGCGGCATGGCCATGGGTATCGTTGATACGCTTGAAGCCGTCGAGGTCGATCACGAGCAGCGCGAACGGCTCGCCGCTGCGCACCGAGCGGGCGCATTCCTCGGTCAGCCGCTGCACGAAAAGCCTGCGATTGCCGACCCCGGTGAGGTCATCGAGCAGCGCGAGATCGGCGACTTCGTTGCGCAGCCGGTCGATCGCCATCAACAGGAGGCCGAAGTTCCAGGCCATCGACAGGAATATCACGATCAGGATCAGCGCAGCCTGAATCCCGTTGAAATCGACGATCGAGAGATCGCCCCCGACCCGCATCAGCGCCAGGACCGAGCGAACGCCATAGGCGATAATGAGAAGAGCGCAGCAGATGGCGGCAAGGCGGGCGCCGGGATTCTGGTCGTCGCGCCGCATGATCAGCAAATGCAACGTCACCGCCGCCGGGATGATCTGTCCGAGGGAATAGATCGCGATCCGCATCGGCATGTCGTCCTGCACGAACTGGAAATAGGCGAGGCCGATGCAGGTCAGGCCGACACCGAGCACAGGCATGCGCCAGGAGATCGGCAGGTTGTAGAACCGCTGGACGCCCATGACCACGAACCAGCAGGCGAAGGTCAGAAGCGCATTGCAGCCGATCAGCAGCAGGCTGAAGTCGACCACGCCGCGCAGCATCGAAGCTGCGGCACCCGCGATTGCCGTAAACGCAGCCGCCGTCCAGAACCGCGCTGCTTCGAACTTGGGATAGCAGCGCGAGACGTAGACCCAGACCAGGCCAAGCGCGAAAAAGTTGGTGACGGATACCGTCCACAGCGTCGGAACGCTCAGCACCGCAAATCCAGGATGTGCATCCTGCCCCTTCCCACAGGTGAACGGGCCGCTCGTGACGGCTCTCTCGCGACCGGCAACATGCCGTCGTCTGGCTTAACGGAATCTCAATTTGATCGCCTATTCGGTGCTGTGGTTTTGAAACAATAAAGATCGAATTTCCGCAGTATTAACCTTACCAGCTTGACCACCGATGCCGGCGGGAGCGTGTGGCGCGCGCGGTGGAGCGTGGCAGTGCGGCGAAAAACCGTGTCAAACTGCGTAACAGTTGTGGATAACACGATGACAGTGAGGTGACAGCCCGCGGCAGCACGCCGCGAATCTGCTGAGCTTGCCAACCGAGGATGTTGCGAGGTTGGCCCTCCGCCAAGCATGCCTCAGCGTCGCGTTTCAATCCATTTAACCCTGAGAGGATACTATGGCTAAGAAAGCGAAGAAGGCGAAAAAGGCGAAGAAGGCCACCAAGAAGAAGAAGGCCAAGAAGTAACTGTTTCAGCCCGGGCGGCGGCGCGCGCTCGCCCTGCCCGGGCGCTCAAACCGGGATTGGTCAAACCGGCGGGCTTGCGGCCCGCTGTTTGATTTTGCGCCCACCGATCGGCGCTCCGCAAAGCGCGTGGGATCACATCTAGTGCCCGCCATCCCGCGCCAGCACCATCCGCTCCGCCTCGCGGATCACATCCAGCGGCGCCCAGGGCTTCGACCAGAATTTCGCGCCATCGGGCAACTTCCGCCTCAGCGGCTTGCCCGAGGTGACGATGACGCCAAGGGCGGGATTGCAGCGCTTGGCGATATGGGCGAGCTCGACGCCATCCTTGTAGCCAGCGAGCTCGACATCAGAGATCATCAGATCGAGCTCCTCGCCGTCGCGCTGCAAAACCACCTCCGCGGCCTCGGCGCTGGCGCATTCGATCACATCGAAATCACTCTCTTCCAGTAAGAGCCCGATCATCTGCCGCTGCATCGGGTCGTCTTCGACGATGAGCGCTCTTGCGCGAGGCGTTCTTGCCTGTTCCATCGGCGGCTCCGTTCTTGAAGTAATGCAAGTTAAAACCTGCCGCGCGAACTTGTTCAGTTCGGATTCAAAAAACTTGCGGAACCCTGTGCTATGGTTCCCCTCATCTCTGGGAGCTGATCGCATGACTACAATCTCGGCAAGTGCGGTGGCCGTGACGGGGGCCGCCAGCGGCATCGGCCGGGCGCTTGCGCTCGAGCTTGCCGCACGCGGCGCCGATCTCGCGCTGGCGGACCGCGACGAGGCCGGCCTTGCCGCGGTGGCCGCCGAGATTGCGAAAACAGGCGCGCGGAAAATCACGGTGCATCGCGTCGACGTCGGCGAAACCGATCAAATCGCGAGCTTCGCGGAAGCCGCGACCAGCGCGCATCCGTCCCTCAACATCCTCATCAACAATGCCGGGGTCACCCTGCTCGGCCAGTTCCACGAGATCGACCAGGCGCAGATGGAGTGGCTGTTCAACATCAATTTCTGGGGCACAGTGCATGCGACGCGCGCCTTCCTGCCGCAGCTTGCGCGGCAACGCGAGGCGCATATCGTCAACGTCTCCTCGATCTTCGGCATCGTCGCACCGCCCGGCCAGACCGCCTATTGCGCCTCGAAATTCGCGGTGCGCGGCTTCTCCGAAAGCCTGCGGCATGAGCTTGCCGCCGCACGCAGCCCGGTGCGGCTGTCGGTGGTGCATCCGGGCGGCGTCACGACCAACATCGTCCGTAATTCCCGCACCGGCGCCGGCGTATCAGACAATGCGCGCCGCGCGCAGGCGATCGAATGGTTCGATGCGGCCGCCAGGACGACACCGACTGCCGCCGCGCGCAGCATCATCCAAGGCGTCGAGAACAACCGGCCGCGCATCCTGATCGGCAGCGACGCGCGCTTGATGGACCTGCTGCAACGCTTCCTGCCGGTGACGTATTGGTCAGTACTGCAGCGGCGGCTCGGGAGAGAGACGGCGCAAGCGGGGACGTCCTCGCGATAGCGCCGTAGGACGGGTCGAGCGCGGCGAAACCCATCGCGATGGAGCAAGCCGCGCGAATGATGGGTTTCGCTGCGCTCCACCCATCCTACGACTCTCGTCATTGCGAGCGGAGCGAAGCAATCCATTTCGCCACTTGCGGAAGCATGGATTGCTTCGCTTTGCTCGCAATGACGGAGAGTGAGAACCCTGCAACAATGGCGAAGAAGGACCCCCCTCACATACGACGTGATCGGATGAAAGATCGCGGCAAAGAAGCCAGGAACAACACGACACAGACGCAAAGCAGGACGATGTCCTTGAAGATGAACTCGCCGGTCAAGTTCCAGGCCATCGGGTCGGTCGACCAACTCCATTTAACGACACCGGGCGTCGTGAAGAAGAATGACCAGGTGATGGCGAACGTAATCATGCCTAACAGCGAACTGACCGCCGACAAGATCGGGCTGAACGCGCCTGCCGCAAGAAGCACGGCAATACCCAGCTCCACGACGCCGAGGAAATACGCTTCTCCCCGGATACCCAGCACCGATAACCACGAAATGAACGGACTGTTGCTGATGAATTGAACAATGCCCTGCGCCGATTGCGGCGTGAACTTTTGCATGCCGAACGACACGAAGATGACAACCATGACCCAGCGGAGGATAGCCAGCAGGCCGTAAGGCCCGTCGCCCTTTTCGGCGACGTGGAATGGCGTCTTCATGTTGAAGGGCATCTTCATGTAGATCACCTCTTTCCTTGACGGACTGCACTGACGCGTTGAAGTTCATGACATCCCGTACGCATGGGCAGCGCCCGTCGTTACGGGTACCTACAGCTCCTGGTTCACAACGATGTGTATGGGGTGGCCGCGCCCATAGCGCTCGTAGGCGATGCTCACCGCCAACGCCGATGCAGCCTGGTGTTCGTGCTCACGCGTGCACGACGACCAATTTTCCTTTGGCCTCGTTGGCTTCCATGACGCGATGCGCCTCGCGGATCTCCTCGAAACGGAAGATCCGGGCGGGCTTCACGTCGAGCCGACCCGCGGCGGCGTCGGCGGCAATCTGCTGAAGTGGCACGTCCGAGAGCGCAAAGCCCGGGGTCCCGAACACGAAGCTGCCGAAGAAGGTCAGATAGACGCCGCTGGCCATCTGCAGCAGCGGATTGAAGTCGGGGATCGGATCAAGGCCGCCGAGCCAGCCGGCGAGACAAGAACGGCCGCCGCGCCGAAGCATGGCGAGAGAATCCAGCATGACGGTATTGCCCACGAGGTCGAGCACCGCATCGATCTTCTTTGCCTCGGGGATGACCTTCGACAAATCACGGCGCTCTATTTCGCAGCGCTCGGCGCCGAGCTTTTCGAGCATGGCGAAGCGATCGCGGCTGCGGCTCGTTGCGATCACACGGGCTCCGGCATTGACGGCCATCTTGAGCGCGGCCTGACCAAACGACGAGGTCGCGCCGCGAATGACCAGCAATTGCCCCTTCTCGATCTCGAGATTGCGGAACAGGCAGGTCCATGCGGTCGCATAGGTTTCGGGAATCGTGGCGAGTTCGGCCCAGGGCAGATCCGATTCGATCAGCGCGACATTCGAGACCGGCGCGCGGGTATATTCGGCATAGCTGCCATTGATCGTGCGGCCGAGCCCGCCCATCAGCGCGGCGACTTTCGCGCCCATCGGAAACTCGCCGCCCGGACAGGATTTGACGAGGCCGACGCACTCGATGCCGCTGACCGGAGCAGCCTCTGCCCACTCGCCCCTGCGCATATGCAATTCGGCGTGATTGATGCCGAACGCCTTCACCTGGATCACGACATATCCCGCCTTCGGTTCAGGCTCCGGGATCTCCTTGATCACCAGGCTGTCGAGGCCGCCAAATTTCTCGAGAACGATTGCGCGCATCGGACCACCCTTCGAAACAGACTGTTCGGGCCGCACATTCACTTCAAGCGCGAAAGAAAATCGCGGATCACGGCGGCGATTTCTTCGCAGTGAGTCTCAAGTGCAAAGTGACCGGTATCGAAGAAACGGACTTGCGCGCCCGGAATGTCTCGCTTGAATGCCTCCGCGCCCGGCGGCAGAAAGAACGGATCGTTCTTGCCCCAGACCGCCAGGAACGGCGGCTTGTGCTTGCGGAAGTACGCCTGGAAGGCCGGGTAGAGCGCGACGTTGCTCTTGTAGTCGCCAAACAGGTCGAGCTGAACCTCGTCGGCGCCGGCGCGGGCCAAATAGAAGTTGTCGAGTGAATAGCCGTCCGGGGACACAGAGGTCGTATCGGACACGCCGTGCGTATATTGCCAGATCGTCGCCTCAGGGGCGAGGAAGGATCGCAGCGCGTTGCGATTGGCCTGCGAAGGATCTCGCCAATAGGCCTGGATCGGATTCCACCCCTCGCTCAGCCCCTCCTCATAGGCGTTGCCGTTCTGCGAGATGATCGCCGTGATGCGCTCCGGATGGCGAACAGCCAGTCGAAAGCCGGTCGGAGCGCCGTAATCGAACACATAGATCGCGAAACGGGTGAGCCCGATCACTTCGGTGAAGCGTTCGATCACGTCGGCCAATCGGTCGAATGTGTAGGAAAACCTGTCGCGAGACGGCATGTCGGATTGGCCGAAGCCGGGCAGGTCCGGCGCTATCACGCGAAAGCGATCCGACAAGGCCGGGATCAATTCGCGAAACATATGACCGGAACTTGGGAATCCGTGAAGCAGCAGCAGTGCTGTCGCATCGGCCGGCCCAGCCTCGCGGTAGAATACCTTGAAGCCGTCGACATCTGCCTTCCGGTAATGAACCTTGGTCATGAAGAGTTCCTGCTTTGTGTGTCGAGACATAGTAACCGTCTTACGACATTTTGGACGGTTACTACATCCGATGTAGCCGTTCCAGTCCGTTCGGCTCAATCCCGCGTGACTGCGTTTGACGCATCAAGCCGACAGGAAGGCATCAAGGAGTTGGGTCGTCTCCGTGGGGTTCTCTTCGGGAAAAAAGTGGCCGCCTTTCATCGCCTGCCCCTGTACATTGTCGGCCCACCTTCGCCAGATTCCCAATGGGCCGCCATCCTGTCCGTAGAAACTATCGAGTGGTCCGCCGGCAGCCCAGAGATGCAGCATCGGACAGGTGATACGCCGCGCGTCTTCCCTGTCCTTCTTGTCATGGTCGATATCGAGCGACGCAGCTGCGCGATACTCCTCGCAGATCGCGTGCACCCGGGCCGGATCGCGATAGGTTTCGATGTACGCCGCCCTGACATCGGGGCCGAAGGAGCCCTGGCCAAACGGATTGTCGAATACCGCATCGGGCGCACCCAGGAGATATTTTTCCGGAAGCGGCTCCTTCTGGCACAGAAGAATCCAGGGCCAGTACGTCGTGGCGAACTTTGCATTGGCGCGAGCCCATCCTTCCGAGATCGGGATGACGTCAAACACTGCGAGACGGCGCCACCCGTTCCGGATGATCGAGCGTGAGGCGATAGGAAACGCGACCACCACGGTCGTGTCCGACGAGATCGAATTTCGAGAAGCCAAGCTTGTCCATCACCGTGACAAGTTCGTTCCCCATTGCCCGCTTTGAATAGGGGTAATGATCCTCGGCGGACGCGGGCACGCCGCTGCGGCCATAGCCGCGCAGGTCGACGCAGATCACCGTGTGCTTGCTCGCCAGTTGCGGAGCTACGTAGCGCCACATCAGGCTGGTTCGCGGAAACCCGTGCACCATGAGCAGCGGGGATCCCTTACCGTAACGCCTGATGAAAATTGTGTTCTCGCCGGTATCGATTTCCGCCGTCTCAAACGGATCGGAAGCGGTCGATGCGGCCGCGTCGACGGGTTGGGCGGCGGCGCGCTGCGCCAGGGTGAACGATAGTGCAGTGCCGGAAGCTGCGGTAATTGCTCGAAGCACGGTGCGACGTGCGACGTCTGTATTGTCGATCATCTGCTGGAGTCTCCCTGACAACGGCCACGGATGATGCCAACCGCGCCGACTTGACCACATGAAGTTCCCGCTCTCAGGCGTAGTAACTTGTCTGTGACGTTCTCGGAGGTTACGTCACTTCTGCTTGATATGGCTGTTCCAACCCATTCAGACCGGTCTCACGTGACCATCTTTCGTTGGACAAACGGGTTTGGTTACAGCGGACGGAAAATTTGCCAGCGCCTTCTTGCTTGCGTCGAGAGGAGCCTCTCCAATGGACAGCATCCACGATAAAGGAACCGATTGCGCTGCATGTACCTGGACCCAGAGCGCCCGGAGGTCAGCCGAGAAGCTCCTGTCCTCCGACGTCGCAGGTCGTTCGCCGCGAACCGCGCAGAACGCATTGCAGTCCACGAATTGGGATAGCCGTTCCGAGCGATGGGGTCGCCTGATGGTCGCCGCGCAAGATGGTGACAGCCGGGCCTACGAGCAGTTGCTCCGCGAAATAGACGTCTGGCTCCGTCGTTATTATGCACGGCGGCTTCCCTATCCTGTATCAGATGATGCAAGACAGGATGCGCTTCTCGCGATCCATGCCAAACGGCACACTTACGCTCCATCGAGAGCCTTCGGGGCGTGGGTCAGGGCGATTGCACGCTACAAGGGGATCGATCGCATACGTGACGCGTCTCGATTCGCCGCGCTCCCGCTCGACGAAGACATATCGACCGGGGACCACGAGGGGACCGCGGTAAGTGCCGCCACGCTGGACGATTTGCTTGGCCGGCTGAAGCCCGCGCAAGCCATCGTGATCCGCCTCGTGAAGCTCAACGGCCTCAGCATTGTCCGCGCGTCCGACGTCACAGGCCAGTCTGCGCCGCTCGTCAAGATCAACATCCATCGAGGCCTGAAGAGATTAGCTGCCCTGGTCTCCGGCGACGTCGTTGCCGCAACGACACCAGCTCATTCCCAGCAACACCGCGGCGCGCGAGATGCGAACAGCATCTAAATGGTTTTCTGCGGGTTATTGCAGACAAGCTACCAGCGGCTATATTTCGCCTTGCCGGCCTATCGATAGTTGCCGGTCTCTCTGGGACTCCTGTGACAACCAAGCGCCCGCCACCCATCTTCATCGCCGATAACCCGGGACTGGACTTCTTGAATTCCATTGCGGTCCCGGTGGATGTCACGGTCGAGTGGCTGGCGTCGGGAGAAGATCTTCTGGCGTGGCTGAAACAGGCCGGATTGGTGCCGGACGAAGTGCTGAACGCTTTTCGCAAGAGCGCGCTTCCCGGCGAGCTGGATGCCATAGCAGCGCAAGCGCGCGCGCTGCGGGACTGGTTCAAACCCTTTGTCTACAAACATATGGGTAAGCCCATTGGGCAGAATGCCCTGCGCCAACTCGAACCGCTCAATCAAATGCTGGCACGCGACGACGAGTTCGGCCAGGTCGTGGTGCGCGATCGACCTAACAAGCGGCACCATGGCCATGACGGGGTTTCCGGCCTCGTCTGGCGCCGAGAGCGGCGTTGGCAATCACCGGACTCGCTGCTGCTTCCACTGGCGCGATCGCTGGCCGACCTCGTCTGCACCGAAGACTTCACCTATGTGAAGGCGTGCGAGGGGCCGGACTGCACGCTGTTGTTCGTTGACCGAACCCGAAGCCGCGCGCGCAGGTGGTGCAGCATGGCGGCGTGCGGCAACCGGGCGAAACAGGCCGCGCATCGCAAGCGCGCCCAGCAGGCGAGACGTTCAAAGTAGATACGTCCGCCGGATCCGGCTATGGCGAGGCCCGCGGCCACACTTGTCGCGCAGCCGGTCAGCGGCCGTCCGGCCCACCCGACATCATGCCCGACGGAATCTGGCGTGGCCCAAAGATCGCCTTCGCCACGTCACCGACGGCCTCCACGTTCTCCTCCACGTCCTGGAAGCAAACGATCCGGCAAGGGCAGGCCTCGAGCCCCTCATAGCGCCATGGAAACGCGCCGATGACGGCGCGCTTGTTCAGCATCAACTCGATGTCGCCGCCGACGTTCTCGGCGTGAATGAGCCCTTCCTGGAATGCCTGCGAGTGAAAGGGGAAATAGTCTTCCACGACTTTTCGCCCCGAACGCTTGTGCGTGTACGAGTTCTTGCCGAAGAACTCATCGCAGCTCATTCCGACCTTGGCCTCGAACTGCTTTGCGAGGTCGGGCCGCATGCGCCTGATCGTGGTGTTCATCGCGTGGTCGCCGGAACCGCAATCGATCCCGAACCATTTGATCTTCTTCTTCAGCATCCAATCGAGAAGCTCCTGCTTCCCTCCGGGATGCATGCAGAAATACTTCACCAGGTCCTGCTGCGGCTTGCCTTCCCAATAGCGGTGCCAGCCGGTGTGAATGATAAGGATGTCGCCGTCCTTGACCTCAACCGGCGCGCTCTCGATCATTTCGGGCGTGATGACGGCCCAATCCTCCATGTGCTCGGACACATCGACGACGGCGCCCGGTCCGACCAGGAAATCCAGCGGATAGGATGCCATGTCGCCCATCCCATCCGTGCCGTGCATCGCACCGTCGATGTGGGTTCCGACATGGAGCGCGGAGTCGATCCGCTGGGCGACGATGTGGATCGTCTGCAGATTTTGCGCGTAGTACATCTTGTTGCCGGCATATCCGACCCAGCCGGGCGTGTGCACATTCATCAGATGAGACAAGTCGACGATCTTCATCGCGCGAATTCCTTTGCTTTAAGTTGATTGGCTTACGCAGCCTTCTTGAAGAGCGAGTTCAGCCAGCCCTTCAGGGCCGCAAAGAACAGCGACGTGGTGTTGAGCGGCTTGACCGCTCCAGAACCAGGCGCGAATGGCGGGGCCGACTTCGTCAATGTATCCGCCTGAGGACTGCCGGCTTCGGCCGCCGCGGCGGCGTTTCTGGCGCCGAGCTCGGTCTCGGCATGTCTCACAAATTCACGGACGAGCTGATTGGCGATCTCAGTGATGAGCCCGGTTCTTCCAAACTGAGCGATGGTTCCGGAGAGCTGAACGTCGGCGAGGACATCAACGCGAGTGGCGTCGCCTTCAGGACCAAGGGTGCACAACATCGACATTTTGCCTCGGCTGGCGCCTTTCCTGTCGACGCCCTTGCCCTCGAACGCGACCTTCTTTGCCTCCTCGTCGTATTTGACCTTTGCTTCGCCTTCGAAGCTCGCCTGGAATGGGCCCACCTTGGCGGAGACCTTTCCACTGATCGAGCCGTCGTCCTTCGTACCGAGATATTCTGCTCCAGGCAGGCACGCGGCGACGCTCGGAACGTCGTGAAAGAACGTCCACACCGTGGAAAGAGGTTGCGCTACAACGAAGTTCTGCTTGATCTCCATGCCTTGCCTTGGAAGTTGTCAGAAGAGCCATGCATCTTTAACAGCATTCAAATCTATAGAGCAAAATTGAAATACACAATCCCGTTTGGTCGGGCCTGCCGGCCGCCCAATTCGTAATCAGCTCCGCGATGAAATTTCAGCATTGCGGATCTTTGTCATCTAAAAATATTATTCTTATCAATGTGATATGAGTTATTGCATGCAGCATACAAAATGTTGTTGCCGCTCATCTTCGACTGGACCAGACTTGGCGACGTCAGGGGACGAATGAACGTCAATGGAGACGCTCGCTGAAAGTCCGCCGGCATGGGAGGGAGCAATGAGCGAGCAGGTGTCCGCCATCGGAGCGACAGGCGCCGTCAGACCGACCGGTGTGCGCTGGAACATCTTCCTGCTGATGCTGTTCCTGATCTCGATCAACTACATCGATCGCGCCTCGCTCTCGGTAGCGATGCCGCTGATCTCCAAGGAGTTCGACATCGATCCGGCGATGCAGGGCCTGATCCTGAGCTCGTTCTTCTGGACCTACGCCTTCATGCAGGTTCCCGGCGGCCTGCTCGCCGATCATTACAAGCCGCGGATCGTGATCGCGCTGGCGACGATCTTCTGGGGCGCCTTCCAGGCGATCGCGGCAGTTGCCACCAACTGGTGGGTGCTGCTGCTGACCCGGCTTGGGCTCGGCGCATCGGAAGCGCCGATCTATCCGGCGGGCGGCAAGCTCAACGCCATCTGGATGACGCAGAACGAGCGTGGGCGTGGCGCGACGCTGCTCGACGGCGGCGCGCCGCTCGGCGCCGCGCTCGGCTCGATCGTGATCGCGTGGCTGATCGCGATCTTCGATTCCTGGCGCACCGCCTTTGTCATCGCCGGCGTCGGCACGATGCTGTGCGGCGTGTGGGCGTGGTACTACATCCGCAACGAACCGCGTCAGCACCCGTCGGTCAATGAGGCCGAAGCGCGCTACATCGAGCAGGCGCATGCGCTGGAAGACGCCGCCACACCGCCCTCCTCCGGCGGAAGCTGGATGGCCTATTTCCGTTTCCGTTCGGTCTGGTGCATGTGCCTGGGCTGGATGTTCTTCAACACCACCTTCTACGGCCTGCTGACATGGATGCCGACCTATCTGTTCAAGGTGCACAATTTCGACATCAAGGCGCTCGGCGGCGCATCCTTCATCATCTTCTTCGCGGGCTTCGTCGGCGAGCTGGTCGGCGGCTGGATCGGCGACACCTGGCGCAGCCGCGGCGGCGCGCCGAACCTGGTGTTCCGCACCTTGTTCGGCATTGCCGCCATCATGGCGACGGTGTCGATTTTCCTGGTGGCCTATGTCCGCGACCCGGTGACGGTCGTGGTGCTGCTGTCCTCCACGCTGTTCTTCCTGCGCTGGTGCGGGATGTACTGGGCCATCCCGTCCGCGCTTGCCGGCCGCGACAAATCGGGCTTCCTCGGCGGCTGCATGAATCTCGGCGGCAACATTGCCGGCATCATGACGCCGCTGATCGTCGGCCTGATCGTCCAGACCACCGGCTCCTACTTCCTCGCCCTGATGTTCTTCGCCGCGGCCGGCGTTGCGCTGTTGATCTGCTCGACGCTGATCGACTACAGCCGCAAATTGCCGGTGTAGATGGGATGGATCAACGGATGACCGCGTAGCTTTGAGGCTGCAACATGACTAGACCGGTCCGGCTCGGCATGCTGACCCCTTCGTCCAACACCGCGCTGGAGCCGATCACCTATGCGATGCTGGCCGGCATCGCTGACGTCTCGGCGCATTTTTCGCGCTTCAAGGTGACCGAGATCGCGCTGTCCGAATCCGCGCTCCGCCAGTTCGACGACAGCGAGATCCTGCGCGCCGCCGAGCTCTTGGCGCACGCGAAGGTGGACGTCGTTGCCTGGAACGGAACATCGGCGAGCTGGCTCGGCTTCGAGCGCGACGAGCAACTATGCGAGCGGATCACGGCCGCGACCGGCATCAAGGCCTGCACCACCGTGCTCGCCTTCCGCGACCTGCTCCGGCGCCGCAAGGCGGGGCGCATCGGGCTGGTGACGCCCTATCGCCGCGACGTGCAGGACAGGATCATCGCCAACTGGGCGTCCGAAGGCTTGCATTGCGCCGCCGAGCGCCATCTCTCGCTGCAGGACAATTTTTCCTTCGCCGAAGTGCCGGAGACCGAGGTGGCGAGGCTGATCGAAGAGGTCGCGCGCGAAGGCTGCGACGCGGTCGCGGTGGTCTGCACGAATATGCGCGGAGCCGGCGCCGCCGCGCGGCTCGAGGCGAAGCTTGGTGTCGCGGTGTTCGATTCGATCGCGGTGACGCTGTGGGCGTGCCTGGCTGCAACCGGCGTCGATCCGTCGCGCATCCGCGGCTGGGGCAACCTGTTTCAAATCCCGATCGAGACCCACGGCCAATTTGATTGACGCGCTTCACAGGACACTCGAAGGTGCGGAGATTCTTCACCGGAACGAAAACTGACCGTGACTGAGACCAAGACGACAAAGACCAGGAAACAGCCCAAATCGCGCGGCGCCGTGACGACGCTGCAACGGCGACGGCTGCGCGTGCCCCGAACCGGCCTGCATGAGCAGGCCGCGACGCGGCTTCGCACATTGATCGTGCGCGGCGATCTTCAGCCGGGCGAGCAATTGCTCGAAGCCGATCTGTCCGAGGCGCTCGGCATCTCGCGCACGCCGCTCCGCGAGGCGCTGAAGCAATTGGCGGCCGAAGGTCTGGTCGAACTGCGCCTCAATCGCAGCGCCATCGTCGCGCCGTTCCGCCGCGAAGAGTTGACCGAACTGTTCGAGGCGGTGAGCGGGATCGAGCGCTGCGCCGCCGAGCTCGCCGCGACACGGATGGTAGAGCGCGACGTGGAGCGACTGGAAGAGCTGCAGGAGCGCATCGAATGGCACCACGACCGCGGCGAGCTGCGCGAATATTTCGAGACCAACCAGCAGATTCACAGCGCCATCGTCGGCTTCGCCCGCAACGCGGTGTTGAAGGCCACGCACGATATCCTGCTGGCGCGGGTGGAACGCGCACGCTTCTTCGCCCTGTCGGTCCATGGGCGATGGGATGAATCGGTGCGCGACCATCAGGAGATTCTGGCCGCGCTCAGGGACGGCGACGCCGAGCGCGCCGGACGGCTGCTTGGCCACCATGTCCGCCGCACCGGCGAGATCATGGCCACGACACTGGGCTCCGACGCGGATGATGCCAGCACCGCAAGCGCCCAGCCCAACATGCGCGGCATAACGAGAAAGGCCGGGCCGTGAAGATCCTGCTGCTCAATCCCAACACCACGTCAGCGGTGACCGACCTGCTCCATGCGGCCGGCGCGCAAGTGGCCTCGCCCGGCACCGAGCTGGTGGCGATGACGGCCAGCCGCGGCGTGCCCTACATCGCGACCCGGGCCGAGGCCCAGATCGGCGGCGCCATCGCGCTGGAAATGCTGGCGGAGGCCAACACCGGCATCGATGCAGCGATGATCGCCGCCTTCGGCGACCCCGGCCTGTTCGGGGCGCGCGAACTGTTCGATATCCCGGTCGTAGGCCTTGCCGAAGCCGCGATGCTGACTGCCTGCATGGTCGGTCAGCGATTTTCGATCGTGACGTTCGCCCGCGCGCTCGCGCCCTGGTACCAGGAATGCGTCGCCATGCATGGTCTCTCCGCACGCTGCGCCGGCATACGGACGCTCGACGATGGCTTCCGCTCCATTGCGGATGTCCAGGCCGAGAAGGAAGACATGCTGGTGACGCTCGCCAATCGCGCCGTCGAACAGGATGGCGCCGATGTCGTCATTCTTTCCGGGGCACCGCTGGCCGGCCTTGCCGCCAAGGTCAGCCATCGCATTCCGGTGCCGGCGATCGATCCGATCGCCGCGGCGGTGCGACAGGCCGAGACGCTCGCCGTGCTGAAGCTGCGCAAGCCCGGCGCCGGGACGTTCCGCCGTCCCGATGCCAAGACGACCATCGGGCTCGCCGAGCCGCTGGCCGCGGTCATCGAGCATCGGCCGCGACATGATGCCGAAGGAGGGCCAAGCTGATGCCGTTCGACACCATTATCCGCGGCGGCACCGTTGCGACCGCCGCCGACACCTTTGCCTGCGACGTCGGAATCCAGGGCGGCAAGATCGTGGCCCTGGGGCGCGATCTCGGCGCGGCGGAGACGATCATTGACGCCACTGATCGCCTGGTGCTGCCCGGCGGCATCGACAGCCACGTGCATTTTGCCCAGCCATCGGGCGACGGCATCGTCATGGCCGACGGCTTTGCCAGCGGCACGCGCTCGGCAGCGTTCGGCGGCAACACCACCGTGCTGCCGTTCTGCCTGCAGGAGAAAGGCCAGACGCTGCGTGAGGCGCTGCGGCGCTACCACGCGCTGGCGGAAGGTGAGTGTCATGTCGATGTCGCCTTTCACCTCATCGTCACCGACCCGACCGAGCAGGTGCTCGGCCAGGAGCTGCCGGCGCTGGTGGAGGACGGCTACACCTCGCTCAAGGTGTTCATGACCTATGAGGGGCTCGCGCTGTCGGACCGCGAACTGCTCGAGACCATGTCGGTTGCGCGCGAGACCGGCGCGATGCTGATGGTGCATGCGGAAAACTTCGACGCCATCCGCTTTCTCACCGACCGTCTCGAACGCGCCGGCAAGACCGCGCCGCACTTCCATGCGACCTCGCGGCCGATTCCGGTCGAGCGCGAGGCCACGCACCGCGCCATCTCGCTGGCCGAACTCGTCGATGTGCCGATCATGATCGTGCATGTCTCGAACCGCGAAGCGATGGAGGAAATCCGCCGCGCCCGGCAGCGCGGGCTGAACGTGCTGGGCGAGACCTGCCCGCAATATCTGGTTCTGACCGAGAACGATCTGGAACAGCTCAACATGGAAGGCGCCAAGTATGTGTGCTCGCCGCCGCCACGCGACGTCGCGAGCCAGCAGGCGTGCTGGGAAGGCCTGCAGCAAAAGGTGTTCTCGGTGTTCTCGTCTGACCATTGCCCATTCCGCTATGACGATCCGCAGGGAAAGCTCGTGCCCAAGGGCCGCACCAGCTTCCGCTGGGTGCCGAACGGCATTCCCGGCGTGGCGACGCGATTGCCGATCCTGTTCTCGGAAGGCGTGGTGAAGGGTCGCATCGACCTCAACGATTTCGTCGCGTTCAGCGCGACCAATCACGCGAAAATCTACGGCCTCTATCCCCGCAAGGGCACGATCGCGGTGGGATCGGACGCCGACATCGCGCTGTGGGATCCGAAGCGCAAGGTCACGATCCGCCACGAGCTTATCCATGATGGCGCCGATTACACGCCCTATGAAGGGCTCGAGGTCACGGGCTGGCCAGTGCTCACCATGGTGCGCGGGCGCGTGGTGGTCGATGATGGCGTCCTGGTCGGGGCGAAAGGCCACGGCACCTATCTGCCGCGGAGCAAGCCTGCGGCGACGGCCAATTTCTGACGGCGGAGATCAACATGCCTTACGCAACGACGGATGACGGGGTACGCCTTTATTTCGAGGAAACGGGAACCGGCCGTCCCGTCATCTTCGTTCATGAGTTTGCCGGAGATCTGCGCAGCTACGAGCTGCAGATGCGGCATTTCGGCAAGCGCTATCGCAGCATTGCCTTCAACGCGCGCGGCTTCCCCCCGTCCGATGTGCCCGAGCAGGTCTCATCCTATTCGCAGGCGCGCGCCGCCGACGACATCCTCGCGGTGCTCGATCATATCGGCGAGCGGCAGGCGCACATCGTCGGCCTGTCGATGGGCGGTTTTGCCACTCTGCATTTCGGCCTGCGTCATCAGAAGCGGGCGCTGTCACTCTGCATCGGCGGCTGCGGCTACGGCGCCGAGCCCGACAAGCGCGAGACGTTCCGCGCCGAGGCCGACGTGATCGCCGACATGATCCGGCGCGATGGCATGGCGGCGTTCGCCGAGCGCTATGCCTATGGGCCGACGCGCGTGCAATATCAGAACAAGGATCCGCGCGGTCACGCCGAGTTCAAGGCCATGCTGGCCGAACATTCGGCGACCGGATCGGCCAACACGCAGCAAGGGGTGCAGAAGGAGCGGCCTTCGCTTTATGCGCTGGTCGAGGAGATGAAACGCATCACGGTGCCGACGCTGATCATCACCGGCGATGAGGATTGGCCGTGCCTGCTGCCGGGCATTCTCATGAAGCAGAGCATTCCCTCAGCCGCGCTCGCGGTAATGCCGAATTCGGGGCACGCGATCAATATCGAGGAGCCGGAGGAGTACAACCGGATCGTCGGCGATTTCCTGGCCCAGGTCGATTGCGGCCGCTGGCCGCTCCGCGATCCGCGGGCGGTCAGCAGCTCGATCACCGGAATGAAGGACTAGCGGTGGATTGAAAAAGCATGTCCTTGCCGATCGGCATGGCCATGCTCCAGCGAACAACGCGGTTCGCAAGTGGTGCTGCCCGTTCACTGTACCGGCATTGGACGATCGTTCGCGGCGGGAGTGGTCTCGTCCCGCTCGGGCGGCAGGCGGAATTCAAATACCGCCCCACAGGGCTCGTTGGCAGATGCCCCCAATCGTCCACCGTGCGCCTCGATGATCGAGCGGCAGATCGCCAGGCCCATGCCCATGCCCTCGGGCTTGGTCGTATAGAACGCCTCGAACAGGCGGTCGGCACTGTTCGGATCCAGCCCGACCCCGGTGTCCAGCACCGCTACGCTCACGGCCCCGGATTCATCGAGATGGGATCGGATCCGCAGCATGCGCGGCCGCTCCGTCACCTGCTTCATGGCGTCGATGCCGTTCATCATCAGGTTCAGCAGCACCTGCTGCACCTGCACCCTATCGCCTACCACCGGCGGAAGTTCGGGCGCTAACTCGGTCCGCAGCAGGATGCCATGCCGGAGCACTTCGCCATGGAGCACGGCGACCGTATCCCGGATCAGCTCGGTCACGTCGACGCATTCCCTGATGGTGGCTGTCTTCTTGAGGAGCGCGCGCACCCGCCCGATCACCTCGCCGGCCCGATGCCCGTCTCCGACGATGTGCTCGAACGTCCTGCGCGCCCCCTCGAGATCGGGCGGCTGCCGGTCGAGCCAGCGCAGGCCCGCATAGCCGTTACTGACAATCGCGCTAAGTGGTTGGCTGACCTCGTGGGCGATGGAGGAGGTCAGCGCGTTTATCGTCGTCACGCGCGTGATGTGCGCGAGCTCGGCCTGGGTCTCGTGCAGCGCCTCCTCGGCCCGCTTGCGCTCGGTAATGTCAGTGATCGTCACCATTACGCGATCGAGATTGGAAGGTCGGGGCGGGAAGGTGATCGCAAAGAGAACCGTCAGTTTTTCTCCCTTCAGTGTTTGGAGAATCGTCTCGGCTGAAAAATACGGGCGCTCTTCTGCGACGGCGATCAACTCCCCGGCAAACGCCTCCAATGTTTCGGAGGTGAATACGGCATCCAGCGAGTGGAGGAGCTCGTCCTTGCTCTGCGCTTTGAATAGCTCGACCGTTGCATCGTTTACGTCGACGACCTTCGCACGCGAGATGGACTCTCGTACGAACTCCGGATGTGCTGCAAAATATGCGCGGAAGTCTGCAACGCCTTGAGCTCTCAGTTCGTCGATGGCCGCTTTGATCTGAGAGAAGTCCTCTTCCCAGATCGACACGCCCGCCATCCGGAAAATGCTCTTGTATCGTCTCTCGCTCTCCCGCAGCGCGTCCTCCGCGCGCTTGCGATCGCTGATGTCATTGTTGGTCTCCAGGATCGCGGCCGGAAGGCCACGTTCGTCCTTTTGCAGGGACCACCGACTGGCTACGATTGCCTGCGTGCCGTCCTTCCTCGTGTGGACGAGCTCTCCTTCCCAGCGACCGGTTCGGAGCAACTCTTCCATGATCGCTTCGAGCGGCATGGGGAAGATCGTCTGCATCAGTTGGTGAGTGATCCTGCCGAGGGCTTCCGCCTTCTTCCACCCGTACAGCTCCTCGGCGCCGCGATTCCAGTAGGTAATGATATCCTTCATGTCGCGCACGAAGATCGTATCGTGGCTGAGGTCGAGGAGTCCTGCCTGCTCGCGCAATACCATCTCTTGTGATCGGCTTTGCACGGCGAGGAAAGTCACAACGCCGATCGTCGCAAGGCTGAGAACGCGGTTCGAAATGGAGATGGTTTCCCACGAGTCGCCGTATGGCGTCAGAAAATGGGCGAGCACCGTCAGCGCCATGCAGCCGACGGATACGAGCACAATCCCACGCGTTTGAAGAAACCGCGCAGACAGCAGCACAACGCCGACGAACAGCGTCGAGATTACCGAGGCGGCAGGGGTGATTGCGTCAAAAATGAAGATCCCAATAGCGATGGCAACGCTAAGGATTAGAGAAGTGTGCGAAATGACTGCCGTCGGCGAAGTCGCACTGTCGTCCATTGGTTCTGCTCCGGCCACCTGTGAGGTCTCGAAACGGCCATGGAAGTGGCCCCCGCAATCGGGACCGGGCATTGTTCGTTCAGCCAGTCTGGCAAGCTGACGCTCGGGTTTCTGGAACTACGCAGCACAGGCGCTGCTCCCACCCTCGTCATTTCCACCTGCAGCGACTGCAGTTTGCGCCGACATTTTCCTTCGCCGCAAGACCCAAGAGCCTTGCCCCCTAGAGCTAGAACAGTAAAGGTCCTTCCGTAGGTTTCCGACCGTGAACGAGGTTCCCTCGAGCGTATCAAGGATGCGCGCACCAAGAAACAAGGCCATCTCAGTTGGCCGCCCCCTTTGTTTCGGATGTCGTCTGTTGTCCCATCACGTCATTTCGCTGCTACGCAACAATTGTGGCGCTCTCGGAGGAAAGCGGACCTGACCGGATTTACGAGTACGCGCCCTTGCGCCGTAGACTCATATGCGCGCAACCACAGCCGCAACGAGGCGAGCTGGACCATGGCGAGAAAATTGGCGGCGAGCTTGTCATAGCGTGTGGCGACGCGCCGGAAGTCCTCCTTCTTGGAGAAGAGCCGCCCGATCAGATTGCGCTCGCGGTAGAGCCTCTTGCTGAAGCAGGGCTTCCAGCGCCGGTTGCTCTTGGGCGGGATGTTAGGGGTGGCACCCTGCTCCTGAATCAGTTCACGGCTGCGGTCGGCATCGTAGGCCTTGTCCGCCAGCACGATGGTGCGCGGGCCAAGATCGTCAAGCGGTGTGTCGGCGATGATGCTGGGCAAGACTCTCGATCCGGTCGAAAATGGCCCATAGCGGTCAAACGAAGTTGGCGATAAAACACTGGTTGCCTGAAACTGGAAATAAAACCCATGGCGTTCTGGACAGCGGGCGCGGTTGGATTGGTGATCGCCTATCTTTTCGGTTCTACGCCCACGGGCTATCTGGCTGGGAAACTTCTCAAGGGCATTGATATTCGAGAGCATGGCTCCAAAGCCACCGGCGCTACGAATGTATTGCGGACCCTCGGTAAATGGCCTGCGTTGGTGGTGCTCGTCGCCGATTTGCTGAAAGGCGTGGGTGCCATCATCGTTGCCCGCTTGTTCTGTCCTTGGCTCTATTCCGAGTTATCTCCGACGCCGCCGACAGCGTTTGATTTGCAAATCTGGGTGCCATGGGCTGTTTGCCTGGCCGGAATTGCCGTGCTGTTTGGGCATAGCCGCTCGATTTGGTTGAACTTTACGGGCGGCAAATCCGCTGCGACCGGGCTGGGTGTGTTGCTGGCGATGTCGTGGCCAGTGGGATTAGGTGCTGTAACGGTCTTTGGCATCGTGCTGGCTATTGCTCGGATTGTTTCCCTTAGCTCGATACTCGCGGCGTTTACAGCAATCGTTCTCGTCTGCGGTTTCGAGCAACCGTTGCCCGATCGGTTGCTGGTGATCGGAGGCGGCATCTACGTGATTGTTCGCCATCGTGCCAACATTCAACGGCTATTGGTGGGGACGGAGCCGCGCCTGGGTCGAAGTGACCCCGATACGAAAGCAGAAGCGCAAGTCTAGGGTCCGGACTCAATCAGCTTAACGGTGAGGACGGCATTCGACCCTTCCAAGTCGTAGAAGGCATAAGTCGACGAGCACAGAAGCGGCCGTTCCCGCGGGAAGTTGGAGCTACCGGAGCAACGGCCTGCGTTGTTAAGGGTTACCTTGGGCGCGCGTCCGGGAGACGAACCCAGTCAGATCATCCGTGTTCGTTCGCTGCCTCGGCTGAGCCAAGTTTCGCCTGCACATCTTTTCCCCAGCTCGCCATGGCCTCCATGAGCGGCCGAAGCGTCTGACCCAGCTCGGTCAAGCTATATTCCGTCCTGGGCGGGATCGTCCCATAATCATGGCGAACCACGAGCCCCCGGCTTTGAAGCTCCTTGAGCTCCAAGGACAGGATTCGGTCGCTGATCGGTACGCATCCTCTCCGCAGCTCAGAGTAGCGCAGCTTTTCGTTGCGCAGCAGCAGGTGGACGATCTTGGCGGTCCAACGGCCGCCGAGGATCCGCGAGGCGAAGATGACGGGGCATTGACGCACGAAATGCATGAGCGTCTCACTAACAAAAAGTTCCGTACTGTCAATATAGATGTCAGTCCCTTATTCGAAGCCCATTCGGGGCGGTCAGGCCCAGGCTCACGAGGGAATTTGCTATGAAAGCCATCTGTGTAACGGAAAGTCGGACACTGGAAGTTCGCGAGGTGCCGACGCCCGATAAGCCGGCCCCCGGCCATGTGCTGGTCTTGATGGATTCGGCGACCATCACACATGGCGACAAGTTCTTTCTGAGCAACCCGCTGCCGAACGGCTTGATGTCGGGCGGTCGACACGATGTTTATGGCTCGAACGGTGGTGGTACAGTGATTGCGATAGGCGCCGATGTGCCTGCGGCCTATCTCAACAGGAAGGTAGGCGTATATAAAACCCTGAAGCCGAGCGCTGAGGCGGTAGGCATGTGGTGTGAAACGGCCCACGTTCCATATCAGAGCTGCCTCATTTTGCCCGATCAGGTGCGAGTTCGAGACTACAACGGCTCTTTCGCCAACGTTCTGACGGTTCATGCCTTCCTGGCTCAGATACGTGCGGAGGGTCACAAGGGGGTGATCGTCACGGCCGGCAACTCCGCGACGGGCCTGATCGCCGCCTCGTTGACGCGAAGACGCGGCATTCCCGCAGTCTTCCTCGTGCGTTCGACACAGGCAAGAGATGCCCTGACCAAGTACGGCATCGAGCATGTCCTGCTGACGACGCAGGACGGCTTCACGGCTCGTCTCGGCGAACTGGCAGCCGAGATCGGCGCAACTGCCGTGTTCGATGGCATCGGCGGCGAGCTTCTGGGCCGTATCATGCCTGTTCTACCCACAAATGCGACGGTGTACGTCTATGGCTTCATGGATGCGGCAACACCGACCGCCTTCTCCTCCGTGCTGATCATGGCCAAGAACCTGACGCTGCGGCGCTTCTCCAATCTGGAAAGTGCAACGGTGTCGGAGCCCGAGCGACTCGCCGCCGTCTCCCGTGAGATCAAAGAACTCATCGACGATCCGCTTCTAAAAACGAAAGTAGGCCGCGAGTTTCGTTTCGACGAGATCGGTGAAGCAATTGCTTTTCAGAATTTCTCAGGTGCGAGAGCCGTACTCGTGCCGTGACGCTTGGCCCCTCACACCTTTCGTATTCTCCCCTGACATACAACTATCGGTGTTCGCGTTTGCAATTCCGCCTGTCCGTTGACCTTGGCATCGAAGCTGTACGCGGGAGCGGGTCGCCCTAAGAGGTAGAAGCGTCCTCGCAATTGTTTTGCCAGGATCATGCTCGAAAGCGCGATGAGATGAGGATGAATCATCATCGCGCTTTAGATTATTGTTTGAGCATGATCTTTTCGGAAAACCGCTTCACACTTTTCCGGATCATGCTCTAGTAAAGATTATTTTTGTATTCGTTCTCCAGTCCCTTCTTCAGAAGGCTCGTCATGCCCGGAACGGACAATGCGGCGCTTGTAAGCCGGGCTCCAAGTCCGTTGGCCTTGTTGAGCTTGATATGCTCGGTGAAGACCTTCGCGGGATCGATGGCGGGGCGGCCGGACATTGGCCAGAGATGCGTTCGAACGAGGGCAATTCTGACATCATATTCTGAATTCCTGCCAATGCACTTCTGCGGAAATTGGAATCGATTGGAATGCCAATCCTTACTGATCTGAGCGATCGGGTTAATTTCGTCGATCCGGATGAGGTGGCGCCCGCTGTGGTCACCTACGGCATCACGATGGTCACGACCGGCGTCGAGCTTGATTTTCACAGTCGCGGTGGCGCCGGTGGGCAAGTTGCATCTGCCGATGCCAACGGATCGCCGGCTGCGCAAGATCGTCGACATGATGATGGCCGATCCTTCGGCCCAGGCGACGATGGAGATCTGGGCCAAGCGCGCCGGGCTTAGCGAGCGAACACTGGCGCGCATGATTGCCCGGCAGGCCGGCATGACCTTCGGCCGCTGGCGGCAGCAGCTCAACATCGTGCTCGCACTGCAATGGCTGGCGGGCGGCGCAACGATCCAGCAAGTGGCCATGGATCTCGGCTATGAGAGCGCGGGCAGTTTCGTCACGATGTTCAGGAAGACGCTCGGCACGACGCCGGGCCGCTATATGGCTGAACGGCAGGTGCCGCTCGCGTCTGGCAGTTCAAAGCACTAGAGCAACGCTACAGGAGCATTCTGTCGCCCTTCATGATCGAATGCTCGTCGTTGCAGCGATCACGAAGCCGTCACAGGCGCGCGCAGAGATCTCTCTTTTAGTTTATCGGCGACCTTCGATTACCGGCGACAGTTTCCCGGCAAGCTCCGCGCCTAAGTGAGGTGTGCCGGCCGCACCGTCAATCATTTCAGATGTAACCAGATTTTCGCGCTGGGTTATCGTGTCGTAACGAAGGAAAACCACATTTAGTCCAGCCAACAGTCGTGGAGTTTGTTGTGGACAGGTCTTCTTTCGATACTTCCCCCTCAAGTGCGCCCTCAATGTGGACACAGTGGGAAAACGAGCGCGACGTCAGACGAGCAGTCCGAGCGCTCGCTGCGCTTGATGATCAAACCTTGCGCGAGTTGGGTATTCGAGACCGCTCCCACGTCGAGTTCACTGTTCGATTTTGTCGCGAGTGTTGACGAGACCGCGTGATGTCACGAACCGTTGTTCAGCATGTGCTCTCGCGGCTGCATGATGTCGGCATCAGCGATGTCTTTGGCGTTCCGGGCGACTTCTCCTTTCCGCTCAACGATGCGACGTATAGCGAACCGGGCCTGCGCTGGATTGGATGCTGCAACGAGCTCAACGCCGCCTATGCCGCTGATGGCTATGCGCGGATCAAGGGCGCCGGCGCTGTCTGCACCACCTATGGCGTGGGCGAGCTCAGCGCGCTGAACGGCATCGCCGGCGCTTACGCCGAGCATCTCCCCGTTTTCCACCTGGTCGGAATGCCGCCCACGGCCGCGCAAGCCGCGCGCTCCGTGCTGCACCATACGCTGGGCAACGGCGAATTCGATCTGTTCCGCCGCATGACCGAGCCGGTGGTCTGCGCGCACTCGGTCATCACGCCGCAGAATGCTGCGTATGAGACCGAACGCCTCCTGTTTGAGGCATTCTATCATCGGAGGGGCGCACGCATTCCGGCCTCGAGATGGCCGATGTGCTCGCCGCCCTGGCGAAGCGCCTCGGCAAGCACAGCAACGTCGTCACGCCGCCTTATGCCGACCCGATTGGTACGGGAAGCGGCAGCGGCGACGACCCTATCACCGCTGCCGCGCTCTATTCGCGCTGGAACAAGTTCATACGACCTGACGATATCGTTGTCGCGGAGACCGGCACGGTCTCCATGGGGCTAGGTTTCGCGCGGCTGCCGCGGGGCGCGAGCTTCCACAACCAGGGGCTATGGGGATCGATCGGCTGGGCAACGCCGGCCGCGCTCGGCGCCGCCGCTGCCGCCCCACACCGACGCACGGTGCTCGTGACCGGAGAAGGCTCTCATCAATTTACGGTACAGGAAATCAGCCAGTTTGCCCGGCTCGGTTTGAAACCGGTGATTTTCGTGCTGAACAATGGCGGCTATCTCATCGAGCGGCTCCTCGCCAAGGAGCCTGCCGTTGCCTACAACGACGTCCCATCCTGGCGATATGCCGAGCTGCCGCGGGTGCTGGGTTGCGACGGCTGGATGACGGCGCGCACGACGACGTGCGGCGAACTCGACCAAGCGTTGCGAAGCGCCGCCGACGCGCAGAGCGGAGTCTACATCGAAGTCGTTACTTCGCCATCTGAAGCACCGCCCTTCCCGCTCCACCTGCGCGACAATGCGAAATCCCTGTATCGCATGTCCTGAGGCGCTCCGTCGGCCCATTCCGAGGGGCAATCATCGTGCGTTTGAGACGCGGGGATTCTCGTCAGTAAGCTGACTGAGCTACATCCTCCGGCTGTCCTTGGCAGCGTCGCATTCTCTCTGCTGCGGCGCCACAGAATGCGGGCCGCAAGGCCGCTGCCATCCGTTGTAACGCCATAGTGAGGTGGCTCAACGGAATTTTTCAGGACCGGCTGTGGAAGCCAACCTACATCTATCTTCACCAGCATATCGGTACGGATGCGACCGCCAATGGTCCGCAATTTAGGATGTTCACGTTGTTTATCCGAGTAGCCTTAGGAGGCAATGTCATGAAACGGCTTCTGCTCGCAATCGCAATTGCCGGTATGGGCTCGCTCTTCGTTACCAACGCCGATGCGCGGTCTGCCTATGACGGCCCTTGGAGTCTCCTGTTCGTCACGCAATACGGTCCCTGTGATCCGACGTACAATTTCTCCGTCAACATCATCAACGGCATCGTCACTCACCCCAATCTGGTGAATTTCAGGGGACGCGTGGCTCCATCCGGCGCAGTCCGCGCTTCTGTGACCGTGCACGAGAAATATGCTTCCGGATCCGGCAGGCTCGTCGGTCCGTACGGTCGTGGAACCTGGAGCGGTCATTCCGGCAATGCGCGCTGCGCAGGCTATTGGACGGCCCAGCGCAACTGACCGGCCTGCGCAACACCGATACGGCCCTGCTCTGTCGGTGACGTCTGCGTCGGAACATGGCTTCGCGGAACGTCAACGGCTCCGCCGGATGCCGCCTCAATCTCCCGGTACGGAGGCCGCCGATACTGGGCGAGCGCCTTGTTCCGGCAACCCTGCCAGCTTCACGCAAGGAAGATGGTCATTATATCAGGGAGTTTTCCAAAAAGGATGGATCGATGGTGTCGACGTACGCCAGCTACAATTCCGTCGTGCGCAACCTCCAGCAATCCCTGACGCGGGTCGCGCAGCAGGCTGACGTGACACGAAGCGCCGCCTACTACAAAGAAAACATAGGCAAGATCAAAACCGTCGATGAGTTTCTGAAGAACGACCGGCTCTACCGGTATGCGATGGAGGCATATGGGCTGGAGGATATGATCTATGCAAAAGCCTTCATGATAAAGGTGCTGGAGAGCAATCTCCTCGACGCGAACAGCTTCGCCAACAAACTGACCGACAAGCGTTTTCGTGATTTTGCGTCAGCATTTTCCTTCACAGGCTCCGATACGCCCGCTGCGCAATCGTCAAACCAGACTGACGAGATGATCGGCTTGTACACGGCATCGGTCCAAAAGCGGGTCGACGCAATCGACGAAGACACGAACTACTACAACATCGTGATCGGCCGCGTCAAAAACGTCGATGAGCTGCTGAATGACGACCGCCTTCGCACATATGTGTTCGAGGCGTTCGGCATCGACGACAGCAATTGGTCGCGCGACACGATACGAAAGGTCTTGAGCAGCGATCCATCCGATCCGAACAGTTATGTTAACACCGTTTGGGGTCCCCAGAAGGATGCGATCAATGCCAAGCTCGGTCAGGCGCAGGCGGTTGCCGCCGATGCCAATGCGAAAATTGCGCAGTATATGTCGCAGCTATCGCAGCCTGGCGCCGATGTACCAGGCTTGAGAGCGAAGATTACGACCGAAACAAACCGGTTGGCGCAAAGCAGGGCAGACATATCGAGCTACCAGGACTCTCTCACCACAATCGGCCACTATTTCGATCTCGCTGGCGCGTTCGAGTTTTCGGCAGATGGAACGCTTGCTTCCGGCGGGTCCGCTCAGACCGACGCGAACCGGAAGAGCACCAACGATAAATTTGTCCTCACCAAGGGGGCCGAATATCTCGACGCGGAGGAAGAAAATGAAACCCTCGCGATCAAGCAGTTCAAGGCCAATATTTCTAATATAAAGTCAGTTCAACAGTTCATGTCCGCGCCGAACATCTATAACTTCGCACTCAAGGCGGTTGGCCTCGACCCGGAAAAAGTCTCGCCGGTCACGATCAAGGCCGTGCTCACCAGCGATCTGAGCGACCCGACGAGCTATGCCTATACCCTCCGAGACGACCGATACATACAGCTCGCGCACGCTTTCAACTTTGACAGCAAGGGCAACCTGACAACGCCCCTGGTGGCGCAGAACTCGGTTGAAGTCACGCAGATCGTCAAGGACTACATCATCGCAAAAACGCGATTTGCGAGCGATACGGAAAAAGACAGCCTTCGCCAGAAGGCCGAGAAGGACGCCAAGTATTACCAGACCACGATCGCAGGCATCGAGAGCGTTTCCGAGTTGCTTTCGGACAGAAAGTTGGTCGATATCGTTCTTGTTGCAAACGGCCTGGATCCTGCGAAGGTCACCGACGACTATCTCAAGAAGATCTTCAATTCCGATCTGAGCGATCCCACGAGCTTCGCAAACACCGCCAGCGACTCCCGCTTTGCCGAGATCGCGGCATCGTTCAATTTCGACAACGAAGGCAACATCGCCCGGATCGCGACCATAGGACCGCATCGGCGGGACCAGCTCCTGGAGACGCAGAACAACTATCTCCAGCAAACGTTGGAGGCGCAGCAGGGAGAGGCGAATGCCGGTGTTCGCCTGGCGCTGTATTTCGAACGAAAGTCCGCACAGATCACGTCCGCATACGATATCCTCGCCGACCGGGCTCTCGCGCAGGTGTTTCGAACCACCTACAATCTGCCGGATGCGATGGGGAGCATGGACATCGATCAGCAAGCAAAGATCGTCGAAAAGCACCTCAACCTGAAGGATCTCGCCGATCCGGAGAAACTTGCAGCGCTGCTGAAGCGGTTTACCGCGATGTACGATGTGATGAACAACAGCAGCCAGGTTACGTCACCTGCGCTCGCCATCCTGCAAGGGTCTGGCACTGGCATCAATCAGGACACGCTGCTGTCTATCGCGCTGCTCGGCAAGCAGCGTTGAACAGCCGCAGCTCCCGGCAACATGGGAGCTGCATTCCGGATGCGGACCGCTGCGATCGCGGAAGATCCGCTGCCAACGCCAACATCGCCTCCCGCTGGCCCGAGGGATCGTAGGTTTCACGCAAGGTTCGCTTGATATCCAGCAAATCAGGATTTGTCCGCCGACAAAATCATGGCCGAACCAGCAACCAACGAGACCGCAGCCGAAGCGACGCCGACTGCCCCGCAGCCAACCGCCACTGATGCCGGCAAGAGCGGCGCATCGCCGCCGCGACCCGGCAATAAGGCGAAGGCCACCGCCTCTCGTCCGGCCGCAGCTACGGTTGACGAGCTGCTCGCCCAGGAGGCGCTCGCCACCATGAAGCGCACCCGCACAATGCCGCGGCCTGAGCCTGTCAGGCCCAAGGCGCGTACGCCGATCCCGGCCGCCACGCTCGTCGTCAAGAAGCCGCAGCCACGGACATGGATGGCGCCGTTCGTCACTCTTGCAGTGATCGTCGCGATCTCCTCTCTCATCTCGATAGGCGGCGTCGCCTACCTGGTCCTGCGGCCCATTGCGATTACCGCAGCATCGGATGCCGAGCTTCGCAACCTCCGTGAGGCGATGTCGCAACTGCGCCGCAACGTTGCGAGCCTATCAAGCGATGTCGCGGCGAACCGCACCGCATTCGACGCCGCAAACCGAGCCGCGAGCGACCGGTATGGCCGACTGGTCCAAAGCGTCGAGCGCGTCGAAAGAGATCAATCGATATCGGCCACCAAGGTCGAACGCATGGTCGAAGCAAAGCCGCAGGTTGCACGAACCGTAGCGGCAGCTTCATCCTCCGACGTCACTGGCACCATTCAGGCGCAGCCGCGGCAAACCACGGCGCGACGAGAGATCATCCCGGGTTGGCGCGTGCGGCGCGCTTATGAGGGCGTTGCCATACTTGAAGGACCAGCAGGTGTGATCGAGGTTACTCGGGGCCAGGAGGTGCCGAGCCTGGGTCGCATCGAGGAAATCAAAAACGAGAACGGTGGCTGGCAAGTATTGACCAGCAAGGGCATTGTTGCTTCCGCGCGTTGATGTTGCCACTGCACGACTGATCGTGTGATGCGGTCAATTCGCCAGATATGCACGCAAGCGTGCATTGTTCCATATGACCCGATAGCATGCACCGCGGCGCCCCTATGACCGCTGGCGCGCATTGAGTTCCATGTGACCGCTAGCGCGCATTGTGGGCATGCCACGCACAGCAACGCGAGCACCACATGTTTCACTTTCCGCGGACTGCACTCGCGCCTCGATCTGCATGTCGATCGTCAGATACGCGCCTGTTGATGCGACGCACGACGAATAGCAGCGCCTCTATCGAACCTATGCGACGTTTTGACGCTCACCAAAATCAAGGGTTCATCACATCGAGCGATGATCTCGCGTCGCGCCACACGATGATCTCGTGTTGGCGACACCACTTCAACTCCACGGCTACGAGTGATCGATGCTTATCGAAGCGTTTTCGCAGCGTTTTGACGACGGCGGAGATGTCAATTGATGAAAAGTCCGCCTAGCGCGCGCGGAAAAAATAACCTCATCGAAACACAAATATGTTGCACGACGGTTTCATGACGACGATCGTCGCTCTTGGCAGAAAAATTCTCCTCCTTTGTTTCAACTTAGAGGAGCACATTGCCAAGTAGTCCGAGCAAATGGGTTGAGTAAGCGTTTCAATAAAGCAACATCTACTCGCTGACGAGTTGTCTCGCAGTAAATGCCTAGTTCAATTGCTTGACGATCATACTCCACTTCGACGTAATGGACGTGATCCGATTCGACAGTGCGCGAGCTGATGTTCATTCTTGATGTGACCTTCAACAACAAGACGCTGTTCGCTTCTCGCCGCAATTTCGATCGGTTGTATCGAGACCAGACTGCAATTGCACGAACAGTGCTGAGGAACCCAAAAAGATTGCCGGGCAGCATCACCACCACGGCAACGTTCCTCGTCGCCTCAAACGGCGGCATCACCCGCGCCTGATCAAGCTTTCGAGCAAACCAGACGCGCGTGCTTCGGTCTCAGTAACTTGTATCGGGTCAGTACCTGTGGTGTTGCGTAACCAAGCGGAGCGAGCACGCCTGCTCGACTCCACAACAACTATCTAGGGCAAACAGGGGCATCCACATGTTCATCGTCATCGATGATCGGGAGACCGTTACACGGGGCTATGCGGCTGGATTCGATCGCGAAGGCGTCGTTTCGATCGGCTTCTCATCGAAAGATTTTCGCGAATGGCTACAATCCGCCGTAGGCAATGACGTAATGGCAATCGGGGCGTTTATCCTGGGGGACTGCTCGGATCGAACGAGCATTCCCAAGAGCATCCGCAACAAGTCTCACGCGCCGATCATCGCCCTGAACAACCTGAAGCAGCTCCGGGACACGATCGAGCTGTTCGAAGCCGGCGTCGACGACGTCGTCCATATTCCGATCCATGTTCGCGAGATCCTGGTTCGCACGGCCGTCATCCGCCGACGAACCGTCGGTCAATCAGCCGAAACGCCAACCAGCCTGATCCGCGTTTTTCTTGACGGCCGGGATCCGGAAATCGGCGGCAGAACGCTGGCCCTGCCGCGTCGCGAGCTGCGCATTCTCGAGCATCTGGTCGCGCACCAGGGAAAGTGGCTGACAAAGACCCAGCTCTTCAATGCGACCTACGGTCTTTTCGACTCGAGCTTCGACGAAAACGTGATCGAGGGGCACGTGAGCAAGCTTCGCAAGAAGCTCCGCAACCACCTCGGCTACGATCCGATCGAGTCAAAGCGCTATATGGGATATCGGCTCGACGACTTGCGAAAGCGGTCTAACGACGAATTTGATCCTTCGGAACATAATTGAAGTCCTGAACGAGCACGTCCTGCAAGACGTCAGCCTGAAGGCGCTTGTTGACGTGCTCTCTGACCGTACGTGAAAAGTGGGCGAGATCGAATCGAGAAAGGTTCTTGAAGTCGAGATTCTCATCGGAATAGATTTTCCGAAATGCCTCGTCCACGACGAAAGCTTCCGGCGGCACCGGAAGCTGACGAAGCACTGTTGAATCCGCCGTGAAGACGAACTGTGCAACGATGTAGCCCTGGACGCTGCCATCAGCGATCATCGGCACGTTGATCACCCTCGTCTTCTCGTAGACGAGGCCGCCCGCGTAGTCCTGCTTGGCCGCAGGCGCGGCATGTCCTTCCTTCCAGTAAGACAGAGCCAGGCTTGCGCCGACGGTGACGATGCAGGCCCAGACGCCGGCCACGAGCAGCCTGACTATTTGCATCCGCCCGGCCCCATCAATGAGTATGTGCCATCCGATTCAACTTCCTGGATCGACTTCGCGATGATCGCTGAGACTTCGCGAACGGCATCGAGATGCATTTGTAGTGCGGCCTGATTTCTGACGAGGCTCGCCCGCAGGCGCGTCAGGTGCGCGACCACACGAGGGTCGAACTCGATCCCCTGTGTCACGCGCATGGCCCTCGTCAGTTCAAGCAGGCCACGATTCTTGCGCTGACTAAAGGAATCAAAATCGACTTGCGCCCGGTTCTCGAGTTTGTCCGTTTCCTCGTCAATGGTCGCCGTGAGCCGCTCGATCGCATTCAACGCGTTCGAGTTGGTTCCCAGCCATTGAGCCGCGATATCCTGCGCATCCGTCAGCTCGGGCAAGGCTTGTTGTGACAGCGCCGGCAGACCGCCTCCCTCGGAAACAATCGTCGCCTGTGCCTCGAGGATTTCAAGCGTTTGTTGCTGCTCGTCATTCTGATCCATCGTTGCGCTCATCTTGCTGCAAATTAGCCGTTACCAGTCGCGGAATTGGCAACGGAGCGCGATTTCGCGAGCTGCTTGGCAATTCCGATTCCTTCACCCTTGGCCATCTCATTGCTGATCTGTTCAGCCAGCATCGACCGCCAGATCGTGCCGGCGGTTCCTTTGCCGAAAATCTCGCTCGCGTTCTGCGGCAGCATCGACTCGACGAACGTTTGCAGGACGAACGCTTCGAACTTCCGAAAGACGCCGCGATCGGTATCTGCCTTCCTGATGATCGTGGCGTGCCCGCTGCCGTCGATCGCGGCGCCGCGCAAAGCGCTCGTGCCTTGCTCAGACACCGTGGGTCGTTCCAGCGCACCTGTCTCGATCTTCCGGTCCATCGCCGCGGCGAAGTCTTCGCCTGCGGACGAGGCGCGCTCAAGCTTGCCAGTGGCCATGCGCTGGGAGACCGGATCTGCGGCCTCCATCACATCCAGGATAAGATCCGGTACGGGGCTGACCGTCATGCTGTGCCTCTCCTTGATCATGATCCGATTAAAGGGAATCGGATCATGACCTCATCTCTTTGTTTGAGCATGATCCTCCCACGCAAACGCTTCGCGTTTGTCGCGAGGGAAAACCGGTTTCCACTTTTCCGGATCATGCTCTAGCGATCCAAACTGGTTTCATTGGCCTGCATTTTCTCGGCCGGCCGTTTCGCCGCTGTTTCAGTTACTTCCTCAAGGACGCGCTGCTCCCGCTGTCGAAATGCCTGCCGCGCGACCGTTTCAGCCATTCGGAGCACCTGCTTCAGTTTGCGGGCCTCGGTCATCGCGTGCGAGGTGATACGCTCCTTCGCCTTAGCCACCACTCCTTGTTCAACGCTCGCGGTCCTCAGATTCTGACCCGCGTTTTGCGCCGCCAACGGCGTCACTCCGATCGCCTCGTTGAACCCCTCGATGATCCGACGCTGCCGCTCCTGCAGTTCCTGCTCCTTCGCCTGGCACTCTATGAGTTCCCATTGCGCAAGACGGTGCATCTTCGCCTGGACGGCGGCGATGCGACGGATTTTCCGATCTCTTGATTTCATGCGTCGATCAACCGGCCAGCCACGATGAAAATGCGATTGTGAACTGCAGCACGAGTTCACGACTGGTCAGATAGACCAGCATGAGGCCGCCGAAGACCACGAAAGGCAGCGAAATAAAATAGACGGGAATGCTTGGCGTCAGCTTGTTGGCGAGCCCGAGCGCGAGGTTGACAATGACGCCGTAAACGATGAACGGGCTGGCCACCCTGAGTGCCAGGACGAACGCTTGTGAAAGATGATCGGTGAGCTCGGAGAGCCCGGTCTCGCCGCTGATGCCGACCGCCGGCGTCCAGATTCGATAGGAGTTAATGAGACCGCGGAGCAGCTCCCAATGTTGACCGGTCATGAAGAACAGGACGATCGCCGGCAATGTGATGAATGGCACGAGGGCCGGCATCTGTTGACCGTCTTCCAACGTTCCGGGTATTCCGCTGAGCCCAATCGCGGATGCGGCCATCGTCACCATTGTTTCCAGGGCGAAAAAGAACACCGCGGCGGTCAGGCCGATCAGGAGGCCGATCACCAACTCCGACATGATCGCACGGACGATGGCCGCCATCGCGGCTGTCTCCACGACAGGGCGTACGCTCGCCTCCAGCAAGGGCGCCAACATCAGCGTGACGTTGATGGCCATGAACAGCCGGACCTGCACCGGAATGTTGGAACGCGAAAATCCCGGCGCGATCATCAAGCATGTGCCGACCCGGCAGAAGATCAGAAATGTGGCCAGCACGGAGCCTGATGCGCTCGCGATCAAGAAATTGCTCCGAGCGACTTCACCTCGACACCGCGCGCGATCTCGACGTGCGACAACACCGGCAGGGTCGGGAACACCCGCTCCGTGATCATGCGAACATATGGACGAACTTCCGGGGGCGCGACGAGCACGACGCTTTCGCCCTGCCCCATTGCCTTTCGAACCGCCGTCGTAACGTCCGCCGCGAACTGCTCGACCAGGCGAGGATCGGCGTCGAATTCCACGATCTCGCCCTTGGCATCGCGTTTGAGGCTTTGATGGAATGCGAGATCCCAGCGATTTCCGAGCCGCAGCACTTTGAGCACCCCGTTGTCGGCGAAGTCACCGCAGATCTGCTGCGCGATGCGCATGCGAACGTGCTCCGCGATAGGTTCGGCGCGGCGGATGAAAGGCGCGATTTCCGCAACGGCTTCGAGAATCAGATGCAGGTTCCTGATCGAGATGCGCTCAGCAAGCAGCAGCTTGAGGACCGCCTGCAGGCCCGAATAGGAGATTTGCGACGGGCAGATATCCTCAATGAGCCGCTTGTACTCGGGGTCGAGCCGATCCAGCAGGGCCCGCATGTCCTTGTAGGAAAGAAGCTGCGCCAGATTGCCACGGATGATTTCGCTCAAATGGGTGAGAAGGACGGAAATGTTGTCCGCAACCTTGAAGCCATCCCGTCTGACCTCTTCGAGGAACGTCTCGGGTATCCACATCGCCTTCATGCCGAAGGCCGGCTCCGCCGTCTCGTCGCCCGGCACGTCCGGCTTGCGAACACCATCGAAGAGCACCAGAACCTCGCCGATGCGAAGCTCATGCTGCGCCACGATAGTGCCGTGTATCTTGATGCGGTAGCTCTTCGGCCCGACGGACATGTCGTCCGTCAATTTGATTTCGGGAATCACAAACCCGTATTGGGTCGCAAAGCGGCGCCGTATCTTGCTGACGCGATGCGAAAGTTCCCCGTGCGCATGCAGCATTTGAACCGCAAGCTGGCTGCCTACGCAGAGCTCGACGTCCGCTGTCTTCAGATATTCCTTGATCGATTCTTTCGAGTCGGCCTGCGATCGTTCGCGCTCCTGCGCTGCAAGCACCTCCTCCTGCTGCCGTCTCGCCGCCTGCCGGCGGGGAAGCGCGTAACTCATGAATGCCATCACGCCGCCCAGGAAAGCAAAGGGCAGCAGTGGCAGGCCCGGCAGCATTCCCAGAACGAACATCATCAGCGCGGCCACCGACTGCGCGCGCGGATAGCCGCCGAGCTGCCTGAGCACCGTCTGTTCCGCCGATCCCCTTGTGCCGCCCTTTGAAACGAGCAGGCCAGCCGAAAGGGAGACGATCAGTGCCGGGACCTGCGAGACCAGACCGTCACCGACGGAAAGCTTGGTGAAGATATCTGCTGCCCGCGCCAGCGGGAGGCCGTGATGGACCACGCCGATGACGATGCCGCCGAATATGTTGATCGCGGTGATGATCAGCCCGGCGATGGCATCCCCGCGCACGAATTTCGAAGCGCCGTCCATTGCGCCGAAGAAGGCGCTTTCCTCCTCCAGCTCCCTGCGCCGACGCTGCGCCTCCTTGTCGTCGATCAGCCCCGCGGACAGATCCGCATCGATCGCCATTTGCTTGCCCGGGATCGCATCGAGCGTGAAGCGCGCGCCGACCTCCGCGATACGCGTGGCGCCCTTGGTGATGACGACGAAATTGACCGTGACAAGAATAGCGAAAATGATCAGCCCGATGACAAAGTCGCCGCCCATCACGAACTTCGAGAAACCGGCCACCACATAGCCGGCCGCGTGCTCTCCCTCGGCCCCGCGCGACAGGATCACCCGGGTCGTCGCTACGTTCAGCGCGAGGCGAAGAATGGTCGCAATCAGGAGCACCGTCGGGAAGGCCGAAAAATCCAGCGGGCGCTGAATCCACAGCGCCACCATCAGGATCAGCGCCGAAAGCGCGATCGAGAAGGCGAGACCGACATCGATCAGGACCGATGGAACCGGCAGGACCAGCATCGTCAGGATGGCGACGATGCCGACCGCAAAAGCAACGTCGGCACCCATCCGACGCTCGCTCGGCAGAGCTGGGCTTAGTGCTTGGGCCATGGAGATTCCTGGGACACCATCATATCGGCACCTTGCAGCGCCTAGCTTGCGCGAAGGTGTTGGCCGCAGCGTCCCGCTTCAGAATCCGTGCTCGATCCGCGAGTAGAGCAGTTCGGTAAAGGCGTAAATGTGCGCGCCGATGAACGAGCCGGAGACGGCGACCACGATCAGCATGACCACCATCTTGGGGATAAAGGTCAACGTCATCTCTTGCACTTGGGTCAGTGCCTGCAGCAGAGCAATCAGGATACCGACGATCATCGCGGCCCCGACCGCGGGGCCAGAGACCACGATGATGGTCCAGATCGCCTGCTGGACGATGTCGAGAGCGTCGCGTTCGTTCATCGTTTAGCTGATCGTCAGGCCCGGCCCAAGCTGCACGTCGACACCGTTCTCGAGTGTCGCAACGGCTCCGCCCTGGATGATTCGCACAGACATGATCTTGCCTTTGATAGCCTCGCCTTCGGAGCTGGTGAATGACACCGTGCGCCCGACCAGGCTTTCGGCCTGGGCCAATGCGCTGGAGGAAAGCAGCGTGTCGAGCTTGGCATTCGTCTGTATCGCCTGTTCGGTGGCGGATAGCTGCGCCAACTGACCCACGTACTGCGACGTGTCCGTCGGACTGGTCGGGTCCTGGTTCTTCAACTGCGCGACCAGTAGCTGCAAGAACTGATTGTAATCCACCGTCGCCGGCGCGGACGAAGATTCCGATTTCTTGTTCGCCGCCGAGTTTGCAGAACCCACGCCGTCAACGTTCATGTCGTCCTCCTGATGTCTTACGCGATTTCGACGGGCCGTGGCAGGTCGCCGCCAGCCAGGATCAGCTGTTCGATCTCGAACAGAGCGCGAATCCTGCGCAAAGCCTCATAGTATCGTTTCGATTCGACCAGCTTCTCGATCTGCTCCAGGCCGTCCAGGATCTCTGTGTTTTCGGTGGCTGCGAGCAGCCCGGACCGCTGCAGCCGATAGACCGCTTTCGCCTCTTCGACGTCGTGCGGGCTCATGAGCATGAGCTGGACGACGAAATAGAGCTGGCGCAACGGTGTCGTCGCGTCCGTGACCTGCATGACCTGGCTCTCGAGCAGAAAAGTCACGTCATTGATCAGCTCAAGGGTCACCTTGCGATCGACCCTCAACACCGCGCCATTGATATAGATCCGCTCGCCGCCGCGCAGCGAAATACAGATCGGCTTCTTCATGCGAGCGCGTCTCGAATAATGACGTTGATCTCGACAAGCTCCGCGACGTCGCAGGATTCTTCCTGCCGAATTCTATCTGCTTCCCTGATGATCCACAGGCCGATCGAGATAAGCTCGGCGCGCAACTTTTCCGGAAGCCCATTGCGGGCGCTCGAAAGGTCCTCCACGAAGAACGCCCAGAGCCTTCGAATGAACAACAGCGCCTCGGCATCCTCCGGGGGTGCAAGATCGCCGCCTTGCAGACGCCTCAGCAGATCGATCCCGTGGCTCAGGGCCCGTTGTTCGCGGGAGCGCGCCTCCCGCCCAGAGTCCTCGATTACCGCGTCGTAACTGGATAATGTCATCTAACTCGCAGCCGGCTGGTTACTGACGGGATCGCAGATCAGAGATAGTTGAGGATGCTGAGCTGCTGAATGCGAGACGTGAGCGCCAGCGACATGTCCAACTGATTTTTCAGGTTCGTGACGCGAACAGATGCCTCAGCCGTATCGACCTCCTCCATCGCCGTGACCTGCTTGGTGATCAGATCGGTCTGGATCTTCAGCCGGCTCGTGGCGTTGGTCGTCTGCTCCTGGGCAGTTCCCAGTTTGGCGCCGACACCGGCCAGGTCGTTGATCGCAGCACCGATAATTTCGGTCGCCCTGTCGATCACCACCTGGAACGCGTTCTGGTTGAGGTTCTGCGTGCCGAGGTCGCTCAGCATCGTGTAGGCCATCGCCAGCTTGCGAAATCCGGGCTCGTTGGCGCTGGCTGACGAGTCGATGGTTTCGGTCGTCGAGATGCGGCTCCGCATCACCTGATCGGAAGCGGACGACCAGTTTGCCCCCCAGGCCGGATCGTCGAACTGCGCCTTGAACGTGGTATCCAGGAAGTTCTGCATCGCTGCGGCGCTGATGCTCGAGACCGCCGGATCACTTTGCGTGAAACCGAAATTTGCCAGGAACGCGGCATCGACGGCATTCTTGTTGGTCGAGCCGGCCGCGTAGCCGGTGATCGGTTGCACGCCGGTATTGATGCCGCCGAACAGATATTGGCCATCCGTTGTGACATTCAGCGCCCCTATCAGGGCGTCGAGGTTGGCGCGCGACGGCGTCAGGATGACGTTGCCGCCATTGGCAGAATTGCGCGCTGCAAACAGGTCCTTCTGGAAGGACTGCGCGGTACTGATCAACTCGCCCACTCGCTGCTGCGATATGTCGAGCCGTCCGGCGACAAGGGCGTTGGTGTCCACCAGCTTGTCGAGATCGAGCAGCTCGGCCCTGAGCGTCACATCACGACCGGTGAGAGCGCCGAGCTCGCGGCCGACATCGGCGAATCGACCGGTCGTCGCCTCTTTTGTCGCTTGTGCGATTGCGGTCTGGCTCTTCATGGCCGCGATGCGCAACGTGGTCGAGATCGAGTTGGAGGAAATGAACGTCGTAGCCATACCGTTACCTCACCGCCGCGAGAAGGTCTTTCAACATCTCGTCGATCGTCGCGATCAGCTTCGACGACGCAGAAAATGTCCGCTCGACCTGCAACATGAACGACATTTCGTCGTCCATATTGACGCCGCTGACGTTGGACAGCGCTTCCGCGCTGCGCTCAAGCAGCGTTTGACTGTAGGTCGCTTCATCGTTCGTGCTCTTGCGCTGGGCTTCCAGCCAACTCACCGACGAGCCGGCGAAGTCGATCAAGCTCGCATTCGGCTTCCCGAGAGCCGCCGGATTAAACGGACGGTTTGCCGCCATCCCGTCCACAAGCTGCTGCACCCGAGTCGAGAAACCGGCGGCGCCGCTCGTGTTGTAGCGATAAGCCACGTTGCCGGAGATCGCACCGTCTCTCAGCAGCAGCGGATTGCCGCCGGCGCCCTGATCGACCGACGGGTTGACGAAGATGGTGCCGGCAAGCCCCGAGGATATCACACCCGCCGGCGGCATGGCCGGCGCGCCCGGATAGGTGAAAAGGCCGGGCACGTCGGGCAGCGCCGCCGCGGTCTGGTCGCTCTCCCTGAACGTCTCGATCAGGCCGCGCGCGATTTCGTCGAGCTGGTTTTGATAGGTGACCGTGGAATCGTCGCGGAGCGCGGCAAGGCCCGCTAGCTTTCCGCCATGGATCGGCATCACGGCAGACGCGCCGGTGACGGGCACGCCGTCAATATAGACCGCGTTTCCGGTGGTGCCGGCGGTGTAAGCATTGGTCGGGGCAAGCGTGACCGATCGCGCCTTGGTCTCGAACAGCGTAACGCCCGAATCCGTGTAGATGACCATATCGTTGTTGGCACGGGTCGCGACCGTTATGCCGACCTCTTGCGAGAGCTTGGACAGGATGTTGTCCCGCATATCGAGGTAGTCTGTGACATCGCTTCCGGTGATGGTCCCCTTGACGATCGATGTATTGACCGTCTCGAACTGTGCCAGCAGCTGGTTGATGGTCGAGACCGATGTCACCATGTCGGCATCGGCATCGGCGCGCACCGACTGGACCGTCTTCGTCGCGTCATTGAGTGCCGAGGCGACGCCCTTGGCCGCCGTTACCGCCGCTTGCGCGAGCGTGATATTGTCCGGCGCCGTCGCATATTGCTGCAGGGCGCTCTTCAGCTTGGCAAGTTGCGCGGCCGGCGACTGGTCCTGCTGCGGGTCGTCAACGGTTGTCGCCGCGATCTTCTGCAGGCCGTTATAGATCGAATCCTGCTTGGCGGTGGAAGAGGCCGCCTTCAGCACATTGTAGAACAGCCCCTGACTGGTGGCGCGCTGGATGCCGGCAACATAGACCCCGTTTCCCGGCAGCGACGCGACCAGCACATTCTTTCGCGAATAGCCGTCCTGCATGGAACCGGCGATATTGCGCGATATCACGGAAGCCTGCGCGCTGGTCGTCATGAGCGACGTGCGCGCCGAGCTGAGTGCGACCGTGAGTGACATGAGACCCCCCGTCCCGATGATACGCTAACGCCGCTTAGCGCTTCAGATTGACCAGCACGTCGAGCAGATCGGCACCGGTCTGGAAGACCTTTGAGTTGGCGGTATAGCCGCGCTGCGACTCGATCATCGAAGTCAGCTCGGCCGCAAGATCGACGTTGGACTGCTCGAGCGCCTCCGACTTAACGGTGCCCAGGCCGCTCCGCCCGGCGAAGTCGAGTTGCACGTTGCCGGAGTCGATCCCGACCGAGTAGACGTTGCCGGCCTCCGGCATGAGATTGTCCGGGCTCGGCACCGTCGCAAGCGGAATCTTATAGGTGGCGAGCCGCGTCCCGTCGGTATAGATCGAATACAGTGTGCCGTCGGTATCGACTTCCACCTTGTCGATCGAGCTCGGAGCGTTGCCGTTGACGCTCGGCTTGAAGGCGAACTCCTTGGCGACCTGCGTCATCGCCGAAAGATCGAGCGTGAACGGCGAGCCGCCCGGGATTGTAAACGTGAGAGTGGTGGGGCTGGCCGCATCCAGCTTGCCTTTTCCGGTCGCGCTGACGTCGAAGGTAAACGTATCGGAATCCAGCGGCCCGCTTGAATAGGGGAAACCGCCGGCCGTCGATGCAGCATTGTCATACACCTGCACATCCCAGGTGTTGGCCGCCGTCTTGAACATGTAGACGTCGAGGGTCACCTTGTTCCCGATATTGTCGTAGGTGACGATCGAGGTCTTGGACGTATAGGCGGGCGGACCCGCGGTAGTGGCTGCGTTGGCGTCGAGATTGGCACTCTCCAGTGTCGCCCTCGTCGAAGGATTACCCTGAAGCGACCTTTGCGCGATGTTGACGACGTCCAGGCCGGTCAGACCATTGGCGACAACGTTGGGCGGACCGTTCTTGACGTTATAGCCCATCAAATAGAAGCCCGCCGCGTTGACCAGATTGCCTTCGCCATCCGGCACGAAGGAACCAGCGCGGGTCAGGAACGGCGTGCCCCCGGCGTCGGTCACGACAAAGAATCCGTTGCCCTGGATCATCATATCCGTGGCCGATGTCGTGTACTGCGGAGCTCCCGGATCGGAGATGGCATAGCGGACATTCGTCTCGACGCTGCCGGAATTGTAGTTGCCGGACCCGCTCCTCAGAATGAGCGAAGAGAATTCGGTGGCGGCACGCTTGTAGCCTGTGGTGTTGACGTTCGCGATGTTGTCGGCAACCGTCGACAGCTTGTTGGACTGCGCATTCATGCCGGAGCCACCGGTGCGCATAACACCATACAGACTCATCAATCATCTCCATTCTGAGTGAATGACATTAAAGGCGGTCTTGCTTGTGTGAGGCTGTCTGCAGCGCATTCCTCTAGCTCAGGTCGTGCGCTCGCCGCAGTATGCGCGCGCGCCGGTCGTCCACGCTCCAAAGCCGCTCGCCACCAGGCTTCCGATCACGCTGCAAATGTAGCGCCGTTGCGCGACCGTATTGTTTGGACCTGCGTTGTAGCGGGCGACCGCCATGGTCCAGCTCCCCTCCCGCGCGCGCAATTCCTTGAGAAAGCGCGCCGCATAGTCGACGTTCTTCACCGGATCGAACATCGCCTCGACGCTGGCGAACTCGCGCCCGTGATAGTGATGGTTGATCTGCATGCAACCGAGATCGACCAGCTTGGCGCCCTTGCTCTTGGCCTCGCGGAACTGGGCAACGGCATCCCGGAGATCGCTGGCCATGGCTGTCCTGCCGTCGATATTGAGCGCGTAAGGGTGCAGGACGCCTTTGCGTCCCGTCTCGCTCAGGCCCACTGCATACAATACCCCGAGCGGCACGCCGTGAGCACGTGCCGCTCGCGCCATCTCACGCTCGCAGAGCCCGTCGGCACGTGCGACGGTGGACAGGCTACAGATAGACAGCACCGCCATTGCGATCGACCGCAACCTCTTCATCCTGACGACGCTCGGTTGGCGTGATGAACTGGTCATGGCCCTGCTGCCTGTTGTGACGCGTCCCGGCTTGCGCATCGCTCGACTGACGCTCCGAGGCGCCGTTGTTGAACTGCGATCCGCCCTGGGGCTGCTGCTGCGACGATTGCTGGTCCGATTGCGCGTGCGATTGGCCGCCGCTCGACGTCGGATGGCGCGCACTGCTATGGTCAATCGAGGCAATTTCGAACGTATAGCCGGCGGACCGCATCGCATCCGTCAGAACGCCGCGATCCTTGCGCAGCAGCTCCGTTGTCTCTGGCTGATCCGCCAGCAGCCTGACCTCGACGGCATCGCCGGCCAGGCGCATCCTCACCGTCACCGTACCCATGCTGGGCGGATCGAGCTGCAGCGTCAGCATCCTGATCGGCGCATCCGGCCCCCGACGCATGTCCGGAGGTGTGAAATCGGGCGCAGTCGTGGGGGCTGGGGCCTGCGCCGTTGCCAGATCAGGAGCGATGCGATCGACGATCTTCTGCAGTAGCGTCGGCTGGCCGACGGGCTGGAAATGCGTCTCCTGTTCGCGCACCGCGACCTTCACTGTCGGCAGGGTCCGCGTCTCAATTGCACTGACCGATGATGCAAAGCGCTGCTCGGGGACATCGACCTTCGGAGATTTTGGCTCACCCGGCCTGAGCAGGTCCGCTTGGTGCTCGACCCGGGCTTGCGAGCGGGCTGGGAGCGCAGCATCGCCATCATCCCGCGGAGAGAGTGGCTGATCGAGCCTGGAAATCATGGAGCTGAGTGCAGCCTCGGCCGTACGCCATTCCGGAGCAGGCGCGGTGATTTCTCCGCCCGGTTGGTGCGAGGACGTCTCACGCGGCTGCTGGCGGGTCCGATCCTTGGGCCGACCGGCAACATGGTCCAGCACTTCAGCGAGGGGATTGGACGGCTCGGGATCCTGCGCCGGCTCCATATCGACACTCTTGGCGTCGAGCTGCGGCTTGATATCGAGCGGCTTTTGCTTCGCTCCCTGCGCGATCACTCGGAGCTGCTCACGGAAATGCCCGGCGTCACCCTTGCTGTCCTCGGCCTTCCCCTTGTGGTCCTTGGCGAGCATCGCGTTCTGGGGAGCGAGGCGCGAAGCCGCCTTGCCACCGGTGAGCTGGCGGATCATTGCCATCAAAGGGTCGGTCTTGTTCATCGAGCTCGCTCCTTCAATTGCTCTTTCGATTCGTCGAGCAGGACTTGCGCCCGATTGACGGCCGCAAGCGAGCGGCCGAAGTCGATCCGCGGGCGCATCGACGTCTGCGCCTCGCCTGGCTGGTCCTGTTGTGCCGGCGCTGCGGGGAGCGCCTTTTTGACATTGCGTCCAACCGCGAGCACTGCCTTCAGCAACTCGGCATCTCGTTCGGGAAGCCGGCCAACCTCGATCTTCTGCAGATCCAAAAGCGCTTGGTCATGCGCGTTTGTCACCACGCGCGCGGCCGCGCGATAAAAGCGCGCACGCTCGCGCTCGGAACTCCCCTCGTCCGTAAGCCCCAGCACGCGCTCTGCCGCCAAATCCGCCATTTCGATTTTGCCACGCACCAGCGCGGTGCGCGCGATCAGCAGATACAGGGCGCGCTGGCCGGCGTCGTCGAGTTGATCGAGCAAGGCGACGAGCCGGGGAAACCGATCCGATTGCTGCACGAAGCTGAAGCGCGCGACGGCCACTGCGAGGCGTTGTCGAAAATTCCCCGCATAGATCGAATGCCGGAAACGTCGGAAATATCTCTGAGCCAGCGCTTCGAACTTGTCGAAATCGTCAACTTGGCCGGCGACGAAGATCTCGCGGCGCAGCGCGGCCTCCTCGACCAGCGTACCAGGCATCAGCAGTCTGGCGTCATCGAGCCGTTCGATCGCGGCTTTCGGGTCGGCCTGCGCGACGAGCGCGGACTGCACCAACGCAATTTCGGCCGCGATGGTCGGCGGCAAGTCGCGCGCATGTATGTTCCCAAGCCGTGCCTTGGCGTCCTCCGCCCGGCCTTCCACATAGGCGATCGCGCCATCCAGGATCGCCTCATCCAGAACGAGCAGTTTCCGGGAACGCAGCCCATCGACCACCTGTGGCGATCCTCCGCTCAGCAGGAAGGTCACCACGGCGCGCGAGTTTCTCGGCTCCTTCCAGACGGACGGATCAACTTTCTGAAACTCCTCGCCCAGTCGCTTGAGCAGGGCCGGCTGCGCATTATGCGCCTCCAGGCTTCCGCGCGCGATGTCATCCTGCAAAGCGTGGAGCGTCCGGATCATCTGATAGGGTTCGCGCGGCGGCGCTTCAGCCTCCTCCGCTCGGGCTGCGCCAACCAGAACGACCAGCGCGACGGCGATGGTTCCCACGCGGTTCATGGCAAAGGAGCGCGGATCAAGAGCTCGATGCGCCGGTTCTCGGCGGCCGACGGATCGTTCAGATTTTTCGGCCGGCGATCGGCAAAACCTTCGATATGGTCGACGCGCCGAGCATCGAGTCCGCCGCGTATCAGCATGTGATAAGCCATGTGAGCGCGCGCTGTCGACAATCTCCAATTATCGTATTCGGACGATCGATAGGGGCGGTTATCGGTATGGCCGCGCACAATCACCGGACCCTGGCTTTGCGATATCAAGGGCGTGATCTTGTCGAGGGCCCGCACGAGGCCGGCGGTTGGTTCGGCCGAGCCGGTGGCGAACATGCCGTAATTGACATCGTCGGTGAGGCTGATGAGGAGGCCCTCATTGCTCTCGCGGACCTCGGCAACAGGACGCGCCGATCCGAGCGGCGCAAGAGCGGCGGAGATGGCAGCCTGCAATTTGGCCGCCTCGCTCTGCACAGACTTGCTTTCGGCTTGCGGAGTGGCTGAGCCTTTATCTCCTGGAGGAGCGGTCGCGCCCTTGTCTCCTGCGGGCGAAGTCGAGCCCTTCTCTCCTTGCGCCCGCGATGAGCGATTGGCGGCCGGATCGTTCATGGAGTCATCGTCGGCGAACAGGCCAATCGCCTTTGCCATCTCCTGCTTTTCGGTCGGCGCCGGGGACCCCTTGGCCGAATCCGATCCCTGAATGGGAGCCGCTGTGGCGTCCGGTTTTCCTTCGGACGGGCGCGGACCTTTTCCTTCACTGAGCGCCATAGCGTCACTGTCGAACGGCAGATTGCCAAGCTCCTTGCTGCCTGACGCCTTCTTTTCCAGCGGCGCCGACGACCCCATGGGCCAGTAGACAGGATCAAACGGGTCTTTGAACGCCTCGCCGCCCTTCCAGCCCTCTTTGCGGGTCGAATCCAGCGCAGTGCCCAGTTCCGCGATCCGCGGCGGACCGCCGGCAATTTCCGACAGCACCGCGTAAGGATCGCGGAACAGCGCCGCTTCACCAGAACGCGGCGACGACGCCTGCTGCGCCTGCTCCTGGCGCTGCGAATATTGCGTCGACTTACCCGGTTCGGGTTTCGGCCGCAGGCTGTCTTCCTCCTCGGCCTTGCCGGGATCGACGCGCCGGGCATCGTTGATACCCTTGCGGTCAGGGGTCGAGTCCGTCAGCTTGATCGGATTGAAGTAGTTGGCGACGCTTTCGCGCGTTTCCTGGTTGGTGGCGCTGATGAGCCACATCACCAGGAAGAACGCCATCATCGCCGTCATGAAATCGGCATAGGCGATTTTCCAGACACTGCTGTGTGATTCTTCGCCGTCGAGACTGCCCCGGCGTCGAACGATGATCAGCTCTGCCCTCTCTTGATCGGCCATGTCAGTTCAGGATCGCGAACTTCAATCGCTCCGCCCAGAGCTTGATCTGGGTTTCAAGGAAGATCTGATCGACGGTGACGGAAGCCTCCGCCACCGGAGCGGCCCGAAGCTCCACCGCAATCGCGCGCGCCGCAAGCTTGCCGCGCAGCACCTCGACCAGTTCAGACGGGCATGTGACCCGCAAAGCCGGCCGGCGAACGTCGGAGGCGACCGACGCGAGCTGCTCGACGAAGGTGTTAACCGCCTGCTTCTGCACCGCGTTCGAAATGAACGGCTCAAGTATGCGCGCCGTCACCCCGGCGATCTTGGCTTCAAGCTGCGCGCCGGCTTCGGCGATATCGCCGGCAATCTTGGCGGCCATTTCATCCAGCAGATTGTGCTTTTCCTCGGCGAGCTGCATGCTCAGCCTCTGCCTCTCGTCGGCAAGCTTCTGCTCGAACTCGGCCAAGGCCGCCGCATAGCCGCCGGACCTTCCACGCTCATACGCCTCGTCCTCGGCGGACGGAGGCGGCGGGGCCGCCGGCCTAGGCTGCGCCTTGGGACTGGAATGCTGGGTGTAATCAAACGGAATGACGCGGCTACGAGCCTTCTGCGGCTCCGGCTGATCGAAGCTTGCCAGCAAACGCGCTACCTTCTCCGAACTCATGCTGCCGACTCCTCCTGCCTAATCCATTGCTTGAGAATCGCCGCCGCCTGCTTCTCATCGAGCTGAATGATTTGCTCCAACCGCCTCTGTGGAGCGTGCAGAACTCTTTTCGATATGTCCTGGACAAGATTCGGCGGCTCTTCCGCGAACCGCTCCATCGAGCCGCCCTCGCCGCCGAGCAGCGCCGCGGTCTCGCCCGTCTCGAGCTGGGCGGTCTCGGTCGAGCGGGAGTCGAGGATCGCGTTGATCGCGGGCCGCAGGCCGAACCAGATCAGCATTGCCGCGACGGCGACGATTGCGACGGCGCTGACGAAGGCACCCGACTGGCGCATCAGCACTTCGGTAAAGGTGACCGCAGGAACCGGCGGGAAATCGCGCGCGCCTTCCATGAACTCGACCGCCGATACCTGGATCTGGTCTCCACGCTGACGGTCAATACCTGCTGCGGTTGCGACGAGCTGGCTGATCTCGGCGACCTTTGCTTCCACGGTCGCATCGCTGGCCTTATCGCCAAGACTGGCCAGGAGGCGCGGACGATTGACCAGCACCGCCAGGAACAGCTTGTTGACGACGTAGCCATCGCTCACGGTCGTCGTCGTTTTCGACGACACCTCAAAGTTGGTAACGTCCTCGCGCCGCTGCTTCTCGTCGTTGGTATTCTTGTTGCCGGACGCATTGATCTGCTGATCCGGCAGGTTCTGCTGCACCGTCGTCGGCGTCTGCCGATCCAGGCTCTGCGACGATTCCTTCTCACGGACGGCGCGAACCGATCTCTGGACGCGAGACTCCGGATCGTAGACGGTCTCGTTGGTCTGTCGCTTGTCCGTGCTGAGCTGGGTGGCGACGCTGACTTCAAAATTGTCGAGCCCCAGATAGGGCGCGAGCGCCTTGCTGACATTCTCCTGGATCAGCCGACTGACGACGCGCTGCAGGTTCGCCATGCTCGTCGGCGCCGCGCTCTCGTCGTCGGATGCAAGCAGCGATCCATCGCTGTCCAGGACAGTCACCTTGTCGGCCGCCATACCGGGGACAGCCGCGGCGACGAGGTGACGAACCGATCGAGCCGTTTTGGCATCGGCAGCCCCGTCGGTCCGGATCACAACGGATGCCGAAGGCGGCTGCTGCTCGCGCCGGAACGATCCACGCGCCGGCATGACAATGTGGACGCGCGCGGCCTTCACGCCCTTGAGGACCTGGATCGTACGGGCGATCTCGCCTTCGAGTGCGCGGACGCGGGTGACTTCCTGCATGAACGACGTGAGACCAAGGGAGCCGATCTTGTCGAAGAGCTCATAGCCCCCGCTGCTGCTGTTCGGCAGACCCTTCTCCGCCAGCAACGTTCTTGCCTGGGCGGTCTGCCCCGGTCGCACGAAGATGGTGTCGCCCGTGGCATTCACGTCGAAAGCGATGTTCGAGTCGCGCAGCACCGCGCCGACGCGCGAGACGTCCTCCCGGGAAAGACCGGTGTAAAGCACATCGAATTCCGGCCGGCTCAGGTAATAGGCGCCGCCGCCGACACCCAAAAAAACGGCAAGGCCGACAAGCGCGAGCACCGTGAGGCGCCTGGGGCCAAGCTCGAGCAGATTGTTCCACAGCCGTTGCGCATGTTCGCGGTTAACCATCAAACCCTCTGCCATACTTCCGAATCGATTCTCGATCGTGAAGCTTGTCCGAGGGTTGCGCGGCGCGAACCATGCAAAACGGCCGCGACCAGGTCGGTCGCGGCCGTCGTAGTCACGAGGTCGAGGCTACTAGCCGCGGAACAGCGACAGGATGCTCTGGCTGCCCGAGTTCGCGATCGACAGAGCCTGAATGCCGAGCTGCTGCTGGGTCTGGAGAGCCTGCAGACGGGTCGATTCAGCGTTCATGTCGGCGTCGACGAGCTGGCCGATACCGCGATCGAGCGAGTCAGTCAGGGTCTTCACGAAGTCCTGCTGCAGGCCGATGCGGTTCTTGATGGCACCGAGGTTGGTCGCCGCGTCGGTGATCTTGGCGAAGGCATCCTGGGTACCCTGGATGTAGGTCTCGAGCTTCTTGAGGTCAGCAGCGCTGTCGGTGAGCTTCGAGATGTCCAGCGTCGCGACGCTGAAGGTTTCCCAGGCCGTGCCGGTGTAGGCGTCGTAGGTCTGGTCGAGGATGCCCTTCTTGGTGGCAACCGGCGGGGTGATCGCGGTCATGTCGACCTGGGGACCGAGACCGGCGACACTGGCGTCGATCGAGACGTCCGCGTCGTTGCGGCTCTTGAACGACAGCTTGTCGCCAGCCGCCGAGATGCCGACCGACAGGCCGTCGATGCCGAGCTTGTTGATCGCCGTCGCGATGTCCGACAGGGAGGTGTTCTTCGCCACGGCGATGTTGGTGGCCGTGCCGCCGACGGTCACCACGATGTTGCCGCCGACGTCGTTGGTGGCATTGTAGGCAGCCGTGTCGACCGTCGGGAAGGTCTGCCCCGCGTAGGCGGTGTCCAGGTTCGCATCATAGAGCTTGATCGAATCCAGATTGACCGACAGCGTGTCGATCTTGACCGTGCCGCCGGCACGCGAGAACGACGACACGACGGATTTCGAGGCGTTGTAGCTCGCGGAGGTCGAGTCGACCGAGATCCAGTTTTCACCGTTGAAAACCGCGCTGTCGGCGGTGTTCTTCAACTGCTTCTGCAGTTCGGTGATTTCGCTCTGGATCTTGGCGCGATCAACGCCGGGGGTACGGGCGGCGACCAGCTTCGAGTTGATCTGCGAGACGACGCTGACGGTGCCGTTCAGGCCGGTGTACATCGTGTCGATGGTCGCGGCGCCGAGGCCGAGGGCGTCCTGCACGGCGCTCAGAGCCAGATTGTCCGAACGCATGGTGGTGGCGATCGACCAATAAGCGGCGTTGTCGGAAGCCGTCGACACCCGGTAGCCGGTGGAGATGCGGTTCTGGGTGGTCGCAAGACCCGCGCTGACCGTCCGCAGGGTCTGCAGCGCGGTCATGGCGGAGGAGTTGGTCATCAAGCTTGACATTGATTATGTCCCTTAGTGTGAGGTGTTTATCTGGGGGACATACCGGGTTTTCACCGGTACGGCAGGGCGGCATCATGCCTTTGGGGTTGAAGGAACACCCAACCTGCCGTTCATTCGTCCTAGCATCCGAACCTTACCTAGAGCTGAACAGCAGCTCGAAGATTTGCGGTCCGGTTGCCTGCTAGCTCCCATGCCAGAGCATTTTCGGTTCTGATTCCATCAGAACCGAAGCTCTATATTCTAGTTTCGACGCGTTTTCTGCGCAGATAAGTCTACGCAATCTGCGTAAACTTGATGCTTCGCTCGAAAACGCTCCAGATCATGTTCCGATTGGACGAAATCGGATCACGATCTCATCTTTTTGTTAAGCATGATCTTCCCACGCAAACGCTGCGTTTGTGGCGAGGGAAAGCCGGTTCATGCTCTACTGAAACGATCGTACCAGGCCAACGGCGAGAAGATTCCATCCATCGATCAGCACGAAAAACAGCACCTTGAAGGGAAGCGCGAACACAGTCGGCGGCATCATCATCATGCCCATGGACATGGTTAGCGTGGCGACAACCATGTCGATCACGAGAAACGGCATGATGACCAGGAAGCCGATCTCGAAGGCCCTTCGCAGCTCGGAGATCATGAACGCGGGTATGATCACGCGCAGATCGATCCGTTGGCCGTCGGGCCGCGTCTTGAAGCCTTCGGCCGCCAGGCTTTCAAAGCTTTGCAAATCCTTCTCGCGGACATGCGCCAGCATGAAATCGCGGAACGGATCGGTCACACGGGTATACGCTTCCTGCTCGGAAATTTCGTTCTGCATCAAGGGCTGAACGCCGTCCTTCCAGGCGCGGTCAAATGTCGGTGCCATGACATAGAAAGTCATGAAGAGCGCGAGGCTGATCATGACGATATTTGCCGGCGTCGTCTGCAATCCGAGTCCCTGCCGCAGAAACGAAAGCGCGACGACGAACCTGGTGAAACTCGTCACCATGATCAGAAGCCCGGGAGCCAGCGACAGGACTGTGAGCAGCGCCACGAGCTGGATGATCCGGCCGCTGGCGCTTCCACCGCCTTGCGGGATCAGCGAGGACAGATCGGGAATCTGCGCCGCTGCCGCGGTGGGGAGAAGAGCCAGGAGCAGGACGAGGCAGAAGCGCTTCATTGGATGACCAGTGTTTCGATGATCAGTTCGCGCACCTTTCCGCCCGAACGGACCGCCGCCCGCTCGTTGAGATCCTCGCGAAGATACTGCAGCCCGCGCGCGCCCTCGATTTGCGCCGCCGACACCGTTCGCAGGTAGGACACGATGTCTTCGCCCAGCCGGGCCGCGAGAAGGCTCGCTTCCTCCTCGTTCATCTGATCGGTGATGACTGATCCCTCCATGCGGACCCACGTGCCGGTCGGTGCCGCCAGGTTGGTCACTACCGGCGAGATCTTCCGCAGGCGCGCCGTCGGACTGAATGCGGTGGCGACCGGCCGCTCCGCGGGCTCCTTCTGGCTATCCGCCATCCGCTGCCCGGCGGATAGGAGATACAGACTGGCAAGACCGCCCGCCCCAGCCGACAGCACCGTAATCAGCAACAATGCGGCCAACCATTGCATCACGTTTCCCATGCTCCGCTCCGCCGCCTGACGAGCTTCGCCACTTCTGGCCGCACCATCGGCTAGAACGGCCCGACCTGGTCGTAGATCTGCTGCCCCCACGCCGGCTGCTGCACCTCCATCAGACGGCCACGGCCGCCGTAGGACATTCGCGCTTCTCCGATCTTGTCGTAGGCAATGGTGTTGTTGCGGCCGATGTCCCGCGGCCGGACGATACCGGCGACGTTCAGAATGCGCAGTTCGTAATTGACGCGCATTTCCTGCGATCCGCTGATCAGCAGGTTGCCGTTCGGCAACACGTCCACCACGACCGCTCCGACCGAGAACTTCACCTCATCGGTGCGATCGATCTTGCCCGCTCCCTTGGTCGACGTTTGCGAGTCGACGTTGCCATTAGCCAGCCCCTGGGGCTTCCAGCCGAACATGTCGACGAGGTAGTCGGCGCTGAACTTTGTCTTCGAATCCCGTGACCGGTCGGTCTTGTTGTCGAGGGTCGCCTTGTCGTTCATGGAGATGTTGACGGTGATGAGATCACCGATGCGCGCCGCGCGCGGATCGCGGTAAAGATCCCTCCGCTCGTCCCACAGCGAGTGATAGCCAGCGGTGTATCGGCTGCGCGGCTCGACGGGAACCGCGCGCGCTTCTGCGTGCAGACCCTGGCCGATCGGCGACAAATAGGGCGCTTGGTTGATCTCGGCGAGGCTGTTCATGCATCCGCCCAGAGCGAGAACCGGAAACAGAGAAAGTAAGCGAAGAACCTTCATTTGTTCGTCTTCCCGTCGTCGGGGCGTCGCATGCCCGCCAGGGTGTCGGCGAGGTGGGCCGCGCGCCCGGTCTCCATCTCGTTCAGGATCGCGCTTGCGGTCCGCACCCGAAGCTTGGCGAGCACGGCCGCCGCGGTTTCATCCGCCATGCTGGCGATCTGCCGCGCGGCGGCATCCGGGTCCATGCCGGAGTAGATCTCGACGACGCTGTCTTCCGCCTTCTTCAGGAAGTCCTCGCGCAGCTTCAGCCATTTCTCGTACTCGGCGCGCTTCGCCTCCAGCTCGGCGATCCGCTCCCGAAGCTTGGCCTCGGAGGCTTCCAGCTGCTTTTGCTGCCACGCCACGCGCGCATCCAGCGCCGAATCTGTGATGTTCTTGCAAAATTCGGTGGCGTCAGATCCGCGCTGATCGGTTGTCGCCGGCTCTCCAGGTGCCGCTGGAGGCGCTGCATTTTTCGCAACGGTTGCGGTCGTCAGCGGCAGTTCGGGCTGGGAATTGCCGGACGGCGCCTCCGGCTTGGCAACAGGGCGGGACGGCACCGCGCGCGATGTCTTGGCGAAGTTGGCCAGGTTCAGCGGCTTCGACAATTTCTGCTCAGGCTGCGCCCATGCCGACGCCTGCGCGGAGAGCGCAAGACACCCCGCAAGCAGCATGCTTCTTCCCAGCAACGTCGCGAGCCTCACCATCCGCTCTCCGTACAGCATCTGTTCGAAGCGTTGCACGTTCAAGCTTGTGCGACGCTGACTCTACTGGATGACAAGATCGGCTTGGAGTGCGCCCGCCGCCTTGATCGCCTGCAGGATCGCGATGATGCCCTGTGGCTTCAATCCGATCTGGTTCAAGCCGCGCACGAGACGCTCCAAGTCCGTTCCACGCAAGATCGCCACTTGCGCGCCATTCTCGCCGGCTTCGATGAACGTTTGCGGCACCACGACCGTTTCGCCGCGGCGCGCGAATGGCCCAGGCTGGGAAACGACCGGCATCTCGGTGATCCGAACCGAGAGATTGCCGTGGGTGACGGCGACGGTCGAGACCTGGACGTTGCGGCCGATCACAACGGTGCCGGTCCGTTCGTCGATGACGACACGCGCCGGCGTGTCAGGCTCGACCAGCAATTCGCCGATCTCGGCGATGAAACGAACCGGCGCGACCGAGCGTGGCCGCGACAATATGATCGACCGGTAGTCACGCTCGAAGGCCATGCTGGCGTGATATCGCCCCTGGCCATAGTGGTTGATGGCGTCGATGATTCGCGTCGCGGTGACAAAATCCGGATTTTTCAGCTCGAGAATGAGCGATTCCATCTGGTAGAATTTGCCCTGCACCTCGCGTTCGATCAGCGCGCCGTTTGGAATGCGGCCCGACGTCGGAACGCCCTGGCTGACGGTCTGCGCGGCACCTTCGACCGAATATCCGCCAACCGCAATAGCTCCCTGGGCCACGGCATAGACCTCACCGTCCGCGCCGCGGAGTTGGGTCATGAGGAGAGTGCCGCCCAATAGCGAAGAGGCATCGCCGAGCGAGGAGAGCGCGACATCCATGCGCGAACCACCAGTAGCGTATGGTGGCAGATCGGCTGTCACCACGACAGCGGCGACGTTTCGCGTCCGCAGCAACGTTCCGCGGATGTTGATCCCCATATTGTCGAGCATCGACTGGAGCGACTGCTCGGTGAAAGGGGCATTGCGCAACGTATCACCGGTCCCTTTAAGACCGATCACCAGACCGTAGCCGATAAGCTGGTTTTCCCGCACACCCTTCAGGTTGGCGATATCCTTGATCCGCACCGCCGCATCGGCGACGGTGCAGGAAAGGAGCAGGACGATGAATGATAAAGGTCGCAATATCATCCGTTTTGAATCCGCACCGATCCGTCCGACTGGATGATACCCCTGATGATCACGCCCGTATCGAGGTTCCGAAGCTGGATCATGGTGCCCGGACTGCCGGACTGCAGCGATGAGGCGTAGGTGACGATGGAAAGAGATCCATCTTCGACGATCACCTTGACGACATTGCCTCGCGCCACGAGTTTCTGCTCTTCGAGGGCGTTGATCGGGATCGGCTGGCCCGCCACCAGCGTCCTTCGCGCGACGCGGCCAACAAGCGATGCCCGGTCTGCGGCAAAGGCCGCTGCACCGGGCATATTCGGCCCGAAGGCGCGATCGATGATCAACTCGTCCTTGATCACATCGCCCGGATAGATCACCGTTGCCGGCACGAGCAAGCGCACGGAATCTTCCGCGATCGCGCCGCCACCTGCGCCGCTCGCAACGAGCATGAGCGCCGCGATCATGGAAATCAGCGCGAACTTGACGAGCTTCAAGACGCTTCTCCGCTTGCAATCCTATCGAAGGCCCTTGGAGACCGTCGACGCCATCTCGTCCGCCGCCTGGATCACCTTCGAGTTCATTTCGTAAGACCGCTGCGCCGAGATCAGTTCAGTGATCTCTTTCACCGGATCGACGTTCGAACTTTCCAGGTAGTGTTGATGGATCTTGCCGAAGCCGATATCGCCGGGAACGCCAACGACCGGAACGCCGGACGCCAACGTCTCCTTGTAGAGATTGCCGCCAAGCGGATCGAGGCCCGCCTCGTTGGCGAAATTCGCGAGATTTAGCTGGCCGAGCAGGCGCGGATTAACCTCGTTGTCGAGCTTGGCGTACACCTGGCCGGATTCATTGACCGTGACATCGACCGTCCCTTGCGGGACGATGATCGCGGGATCGACGGTGTAGCCATCCGCCGTCACCAACTGTCTGTCGGCGTTGGTATTGAAGGCCCCGGCGCGGGTGTAGAGCGTCTCGCCATTCGGCCCCACGACCTGGAACCATCCTCTGCCGTTGACGGCGAGATCGTAGGTATTGCCGGTTTGCGCCAACGCACCCTGCAAGTGCAGCTTTCGCACGGCCACCGAGCGAACGCCCAGCCCCAGCTTGGCCCCTTCGGGGACCGCAGCTTCGCCGCTGCGGTTCGGAACGCCCTGCATGCGATCGACCTGGTAGAACAGGTCGGTGAATTCGGCTCGCGAACGCTTGTACGATGTCGTGTTGATGTTCGCGATATTGTTGGCGATGACCTCGACATTGAGCTGCTGCGCGCTCATTCCGGTCGCCGCGATGGCAAGCGCTCTCATTTGCTATCCTCAGATCGCCATTCGGCTGACTTCTTGGTACGCCTGCACGACCTTGTCGCGCACGGCGACCGCCATCTGCAGCGTCTGCTCGGCGGACATCACGGCCTCCACCACGCTCTGGGCCGACACCTTGCCCTGGATATACGACACCGACGCAGCCTCCCCGTTCTTAAGGGTGCCGATGGCGTCGGCGGCAACCTGCTCAAGGACCCCGCCGAAACCGACCGAGGATTGAGCCGCCTGCGGCGCCACCGGTGCGGACGTCGCAACACTGCTTGAGCGAACGACGCCGGCAATGTCTTTTAGAACCGAAACCGCTTCCAACATCATGGACTATGCCCCCTTCAACAGATCGATCGTCATGGCAACCATCGACCTCGCCTGCTTGATCACCTGCAGATTGGCCTCATACGAGCGGTTGGTTTCCCGCATGTCCGCCATTTCGATCAGCATGTTCACGTTCGGCAGCTTGACATAGCCGTCCTGGCCGGCCGCCGGATGAGTTGGCTCGTAGTCGACCCGAAACGGAGCGCGGTCGACACCGATGTCCTTGATCTTCACGACCCGCACGCCCGCCGCGCGATCGACCTCCGCCGAGAACGTTGTGGTCTTGCGTCGGTAGGGCTCGGCACCGGGCGTACGGCCAGTGGAGTTGGCGTTTGCCATGTTCTCGGATACGACGCGCATCCTGGTCGACTGCGCCTCAAGTCCCGAACTGGCGATTTGAACTGATGCCTGCAGCGGATCGATCATCAAGCCTCGCGTTAGCTCTTCGCACCGGTCATGAACATGCGGTGAAACGATTTGACGATTGCGACGTTCAACGAATAGTCCTTGTTGATATCGCCCGCCTTGAGCATTTCCTGCTCGAGACTCACCGAGTTTCCGGAGTGAACGACTTCCCAGCTATTCTCCTTGCGCGTGCCCTGCGGACGTACAAGCGAGCCGGTGGTCATATGTTTCGGAGATGTGACTGCGAGCGGCACGACTTTGGTATCGAGTATCTTGTCGAACGGCTCGATATCCTGCGCTCGGTAGCCCGGCGTATTTGCATTGGCTACGTTCGACGAAATCGTGGACTGTCGAAGCGACAGCCAGCGCGCGTGAGATGAGGCAAGATCGAAGAGATAAACGGGTCCCACAACGTCCTCGTCACAGTGGTCCTATGACGATCGTATACGAACCCAAACTTGTCCGAGGCTGGTGAAATCTCCGCCATTGATGCGAAGCGTTTCTCACACACCCGCCTTCTGCTTGCGTGAATGCAGGAAATAGATGATCTCGGCGACCGGACGAAAGAACTCTTGCGGAATCACCCGGTCGACCTGAGCGGCACCGTACATGGATCTCGCAAGCATCTTGTCCTCCACGACCGGCACGTTGTTCTGCTCGGCAATTTCCCTGATCTTGAGCGCGATGAGATCCTGCCCCTTCGCAAGCACGGTGGGAGCTGCATCTTCGCCATGTCGATATTTCAGGGCGATCGCATAGTGAGTGGGATTGGCCACGACCAACGTCGCGCGGGGAACCGCAGCCAGCATCGACTTTCGCGCCCGATCGCGGGCCAATGACCGCAGCCGCGACTTGACCAGCGGATCGCCTTCCGCCTGCTTGAATTCGTCCTTGAGTTCCTGCCGCGTCATGCGCAGGTCGCGCCGCCAGTGGAATCGTGCCCAGACGAGATCGAGTGCCACCAGCACGATCGTGGCAATGCTGATTGCCGATACGAGCCGCATCGCAGTCGTCAAGATAAGTTCCGGAACGCCGGTCGGGTCGCTAAACAAAGAATTCACGGCCACAGCCTCCTCGGCCCGCAATACGATGGCCACCACAAGGCCTATCGCAAAAAACTTAAAAGCGGCCTTCAGGAACTCGATGCGCCCCTGACTGCCGAATAATCTTCCCCATCCCTGAGAAATCGAAATACGTGAGGCCTCGGGCTTTATCCTTTCAAACACCAGACGCGGAGCGTTCTGCAGGAACGAAGCCGCCAGTCCGGCTATTGCAAGGACAACCACGATTGGAAGCAGCAGGGCGGCCGAACTGCTTCCAATAACCACCATGAATTCCAACGCATCCGCACCGTTACGGATGCGAATCCCGGAGGGATCATCGATCAACCGGCTCAGCGTCGATGCCAGTTTCCGGACACTGTCGACCGTAAGGAAGCTCAGGATGATGAGGAACGCGATCATGGACGAGAAGATCGACGCCTCACGCGAGACCGGAATTTTGCCCTTCTCGACGGAGTCTCTTATCTTCTTTTCCGTCGGCTCTTCGGTCTTGCTCTCCTTGTCGGGTCCCTCGGCCATAACCGTCAGTCTTTACGTGAATACCGGCCCATCTTCCTGATCCGGATTGAGCTCGATCTCTCCTCGCCCGGCCATGTCGAGCGCAAGGTCCGTGATCGCGCGGCGCGCCTCCAGGATTTCGCGCTGGTTCGAAGGGACACTGCTGGCAAGCTCGCCCTCGACCATCCGGCGCGTCCGCGACGCCAGCGACGACAGAATGAGCTCGCGAAAGCTCGTATCCGTTCCCTTCAGCGCTATCACCGTGCGATCGGTCGGGACCTGGTCGAAGATCAGCATGCGCGCCTTGGCGGTGAGATTGACGATATCGTCAAACGTGAACAGCATCCCCTTCAGTATCTCCGCCGACTTCGGTCGCGATTCGGAGAGATTCTTCAGCGATTCCTCCATCTGCGTCCGCTCCATCTTGTTGATGATGTCGGCCATGCGAGGATAGGTGTCGGATGCGAGGTTGCGCCCGAAGTTGATCATGAAGTCTTCGTGCATGGTCTTCTCGATGACCCCCATCGCCTCCTCGACAACGGGTTTCAGGCTCAGCATGCGGCGCATCAGATTGTGCCGCAAATCCGCCGGCAGCAGGCTCATCACGCGCGCGGCGCATGCGGGCTTTACCCTGGAAAGGATCAAGGCGGCCGTCTGCGGATGCTCCTTGAGCAGATAGTTGGCCAGCAGGCTTTCGGACACGGAAGAGACCCGTTCCCACACCGACTTGGTCTTGTTGCCGAGCACCTCCGATATGATGTCCGTGACCTGCTCGGGAGGAAGAACGCCGGTCAGCAGTTTCTCCAGCTCGCCAACCGTTCCGAAGATGTTTGGCCCGGTCGTGAAGTGCTGGGCGAACTCCTCGATGATCGCCTCGAGCTCGGGACCTGAAATAGGCTTCAATTCCGCCGCTGCGCGCGTGACGATCCTGATCTCGTCCGGATCGAATTCCTTTAGGACGCCGCCGGAGAGCTCCCGACCCATGGCCAGAAGGAGCGCGGCAACCTTCTCAGTGCCGCTCAGCGGCCTGGCTTCGGAGCTACGCTTTGCAGGTGCATTGAACGCCATTCGGGCAGATCCCTTACGCCTCTACATCGCCTGGGGATCCTCCGACGATTTCGGTGAGCGACACGCCGAATCGCGAGTTCTCGTCCTCCACGACGACAACCGCGCCGCGCGCCACGATTCGGCCGTTGACAACCACCTCCACCGGCTCGCCGACGCGATGATCCAGCGGAATGACGGCGCCTCGCCCCAGCTTCATCAGATCGGCGACCGGCATCGTCGCCGAGCCAAGCAGAACCTGGACAGTGACCGGAATGCGCAGGATCGGCTCGAGGTTTGTAAGCCGGCTGGTTTCCTCCGCCGCGCGCGCAGCAAGATCCGCGAGTTTTCCGAACGCGGCTCCTCCCAGCTTGGCCGCCTCCGACGGATTCGCTGTCGGGGAGGCGGCTGATTCGGTTTCGAATGGCTGCTTCATTTCACTTGCTTTCTCGGCAATTTCATATTCCGGCGATCATGCCAATTATATCTACCTGCGGGACACATCGGCGCGAGTTTCGATATCGGTGATTGCCTTGCGCGCCTCTTCGATCTTGCTTCCGAGGATATTGACGAGCTGCTTTCCGTCGGCACTGAACTCCCGCACCATGAGCACCATGTCATCCATGGTTTCGGTGGTCTTGCCGAGAATGAAAGCGAAATCGCCCTGGCTGGCGCGCAGGTGAACGAGCTCCCGGTGCATCCTCGTCACACGGATGGTGGTGACAAGCAGCGCCGCCAGGAGAATAAGGTCAACGAGATAGGATGCCATCGATGAACTCCCGCTTTTGATCCGCCGATTCCTTGACTTGCAGCGAATAGACCCCGTTGAGCTGCCCCATTTGGCACCAGAACAGCCGCTGATTGTTGCACTCGAGCCTCACGAGAGTGCTCGGCGTGGCATTCAGCTCGATCACCTGACCTACCTGAAATCCCGCGACTTCGCCGAGAGTGAGCGAGCGCTCCTCGAGCACCGCTTTCAGCACCACCTCGGTGCGCTGGATCTCGTTGTGGAGCTGCTTGCTCCAGTTCGGGTCCGTGGATACGGACTCTCCGGACACGATCTGCGAAAGCGCCTGGCGGATAGGATTGAGAACCGCGTGCGGAATGACGATGAACATCTCGCCACCGCGGTCCAATCCCTGGACCAGAATCTTGGCATATACGGCCATGTTGTTGAGCCGGCCGATAGCCAGATAATCCATCCGCGTCTCGACGCGTTCCAGATTGAACTGGACCTCCGAAGCGCGCGAGAACGACGATTGCAATGCCTTGCCGAAGCGTTCGAACAGCGCTTCTGCAACATGCAGCTCCACGTTCGAGAAAACGCGCGGCATGTCCAGCGGTGGTTCCGCCCCGTCGGAGCCGAACAACAACTCTACCATCGTGTATACGAAGTCGCGATCGAAGCCGATGAGGATTCGGCCGTCCCACGCCTGCGCGTAGAACACCGCCACGATCGCCTCTGATTCGCGGCCGTCGAGAATCTCGGAAAGACGGTCGCTACCGACACCGGTCAGCGAAAAATACGACTGCGACGGCGACATCGACCGGAGACTCTCGGCGCAGAGGTTGGTCATCTGATCGAAGATCACATGCAGCATCGGCATGCGATCGACCGAGATTCCGGCAGCTCCGAGCAGTTGATCCGGAGCCGGCTCGTGCCGCAGCGGCTTGCTTTCCGACATCAGGCCTTCGCTCCCGCCACTTTCGCCACCTGCTCACCGCCGCCGCCCTTGGCCGCGCCGGCAATGGTCTCGTTTTCCACCACGTCGATCGAGGGACGATCGCCAGGTCCGATCATCTTGCGGCCATGCTCGATTGCGATCTGCGGCAGCGCGCCGTTCATGAAGGCAAGTAGCGTCTGCTTGACGATGATGTACATCCGGCATTGCTGCTCACGCACCATTTTGACCTTGTGGGCCAAAGGCGCAACAAGGCCGTACGAGAGAAAAATTCCGGCAAATGTTCCAACCAGCGCCGAACCGATCAGGCCACCGAGAAGCTTGGGCGACTGATCAAGCGCCCCCATCGCCTTGATGACACCCAGGACCGCGGCCACGATCCCAAGCGCCGGCAGGCCTTCCGCAACCATCATCAGAGAATGGTACGGCTTGAGCTTGCTACGAACTATCGTTTCGATCTCTTCGTCCATCAGCGCCTCGATCTCATGCGGTCGCGCGCTTCCCATGACGATCAGGCGAAAATAGTCGCAGATGAAATGCACGAGAGAATCGTTGGCAAGTACGGTCGGGAAGTTCTGGAAGATCTCCGACGATGACGGGTCGTCAATATGCGCCTCGACTTCATTGCGCCCCTTGTTGCGCACCTCGCGCATGAGCGCGTGCAGAAGTCCGAGCAGGTCGAGATAGTGGCGCTGCTTCGGCACCGCCACGGTAAGCGCCTGCACGATCCCGACCCCCGTGTCGATGACGACTTTCCAGGGGTTCGCGACAATATAGGTGCCGATCGCCATGCCGGCGATGATGACGAACTCCCACGGCTGCCAGATCACGCTGACATGCCCACCCATCGCCACGAAGCCGCCCAGCAGGCTCGCGATCGTGACGATGACGCCAAAAAGAATGCTCAAGCCCACCGCTCCGAATTGGGACACATTCGTTTAGGCAGCGATCCTTGCACGAAGCTGTCACTGGACCGGCGCGAACAGCCTCACACAAGCTTGCCGGTCGATTTTTCAGGCAGTCTTAATCCCTGTGTGCGCGCAGGAGCCGCTTTCGCGATGGTGTCCCACGATCGCAAATTATCGGAGATCTCCGGCAATCCGGCTCGATCTCCGAGCGGACGGCGCGCAGCAACCTGAAGATCGGACGATAGCCGGTATGCAATCAGCGCTCTATGTCAGCCTTTCCGCTCAGGTCGCCGTCGAAAAGAGGCTTGAGACCATCGCCAACAATCTGGCGAACATGAAGACGACCGCTTTCCGCGCCGACGCGGTGAAGTTCGAAACGGCAATGTCGCGCGCCGCATCCCAGCCCGTCGCCTTCTCGACCCCCGGAGAAAACTTCATCTCCCGAAGGCCCGGAAGCGTGACGCGGACCGAGAATACGCTCGACGTCGCCGTCATCGGCAACACATGGATGGGCTTTACCGGTCCCACCGGCACGGCTTACACGCGGGACGGCCGGATGCAGATCAACCGCACTGGCGAATTGCAGACCGTTTCAGGGTTCCCCGTGCTCGATGCAGGCGGCACGCCGATCATCGTCGATCCCGAGGGCGGACCGCTGACGATCTCGCGAGACGGGACCATTACACAAGGCATAAACCAGGTCGGAGTGCTCGGCCTGTTCGACATTCCTGCCGGCGCAAAGCTGGAGCGCTACGGCAATTCGGGGGTCATTCCGGACCGTGCCGCGACGCCCGTCGTCGATTTCATGTACACCGGCTTCCAGCAGGGCTATGTCGAGGAGTCCAACGTCGATCCGCTATCGGAGCTGACACAGTTGATCACCGCCTCGCGCGCGTTCCAGAGCGTCACCTCGCTTGTCGAGGGCTCCGAGGGCACGATGCAGAATGCGATTCGCTCGCTTGGCGAACCGCCCAAGGCATAGCAGCCAGCAACACAGGAGCCTGGTGACCGAATGAATGCGCTGGAGCGGCTGGAATCGACGCTTTCGTCGCTCCGCAAGGACGTGCCGACGGTCCGGGTAGGCGGCACCGTTTCAGAGGTCGCGCCAACGCATTACCGCGTCTCGGGCCTCTCGCGATTCGTAAGACTGGGAGAGTTGATCGGGCTCGAAATCGATGGCCAGGTACAACTCGGCGAGGTCGTTCGTATCGACGGCAACGGCGTCACTGCCAAGCCATTCGATTCCCACATCGGGGCGGGCCTGGGCCTCGTTGCCTATCGTCATCCACCAAAGACGATCTCGCCGCATCCAAGTTGGAAGGGCCGGGTGCTGAACGCCCTTGCCGAGCCGCTCGACGACGCTGGCACGTTGCACGTCGGGGACCGGGTGATGTCAACGGATGCAAGCCCGCCGCCCGCCATCAGCCGCGCCCGGGTGCGCGCACCGTTGCGGACGGGAGTGCGGGTGCTGGACCTGTTTACGCCGCTCTGCGTCGGGCAACGTATTGGTATTTTCGCCGGGTCAGGCGTCGGCAAGACGACGTTGCTGTCCATGATCGCGCAAAGCCAGGGTTTCGACACCGTCGTCACGGCCTTGGTCGGCGAACGCGGCCGCGAGGTACGCGAATTCCTCGAGGAGGCACTGGTTCACCATCAATCGCGCGCGATCACGGTGGTGTCCACGAGCGACGAGAGCCCGATGATGCGCCGCCTGGCGGCAAAGACCGCCACCACGATCGCCGAATATTTTCGGGATCGCGGCGAATCGGTGCTGCTGATCGTCGATTCGGTCACACGCTTCGCTCACGCGGCCCGCGAAATAGCACTGGCCACCGGCGAGCCGGCGGTTGCGCGCGGCTATGCCCCAAGCGTCTTCAGCGAGTTGCCGCGCCTTCTCGAACGGTCCGGACCCGGCATCGACGGACAGGGCTCAATCACCGGCATTTACTCCGTGCTCGTCGATGGCGATGATCACAATGAGCCGATAGCGGATACGGTGCGCGGCACTCTCGATGGGCACATCGTGCTTGACCGGGAGGTCGCAGATCAAGGGCGCTATCCCGCCGTCAATGTACTCTCATCGGTATCGCGCCTGGCCCAACAGGTCTGGACCGCGGACGAGCGCAATCTGCTGCGAAAATTGCGCGCCATGATCGCGCGCTTCGAGGACACGCGCGATCTGCGCTTGATGGGCGGCTATCAGCCGGGTCGCGACGGCGAACTCGATCAAGCCGTCCAACTCGTTCCGAAGATCTACGATCTGATGCGGCAAGCGCCGTCGGACCCGCCGAGCCGTGAGCCGTATCAGGAACTGCTGAACCTCATCAAGGCCGCAATCGAGTAGCGGTTTGCCTTTCCGGGAGGCCAACCTCGGAAGGTCACTGTAGCTTTGTTGTTCCTGACACTCGCCGAGTTTCTCATAGCAAGAAGGCAAGCGCCGCCTCGCAGCGATCTTCTATCTTCAGCGTGAGCAGGTGATCGGCACGGGTCCGACCGAGATTGACGGCCGCGATCGGCAGACCATTTTGAGCGGCCATCTGCGCGAACCGAAAGCCGGAATAGACCATGAGCGAGGAACCGACGATCAACATGCCGTCGGCTTCGTTCAAATGGCTCTTAGCGGTGGCAACGATCTCGCGCGAAACATTTTCGCCGAAGAAGACGACATCCGGCTTGAGAACGCCCCCGCACACGCGGCAAGCCGGTACGACAAAGCTTGAGAAATCCTCGTTCTCGACGTCAGCGTCCCCGTCCGGAGCGTCCGCGGCGTCCAAACCGAGCCACGCGCCGTTCAAGCGAGCCAGCTCATCCTGAAAAGTCGACCTCGGCATCGTCGATGCGCATCCCAGGCACCGAACCATATCAAGTCGTCCGTGCAGGTCGATGACCTGCCTGCTGCCCGCAGCCTGATGCAGCCCATCCACATTTTGCGTCAGGAGAACCTTGCTTCGTCCCTTCGCTTCCAGCTTGGCCAGCGCATGGTGGGCATCGTTGGGCAATGCACGGCCAAACCTCCGCCACCCGATCAGACTCCGCGCCCAATAGCGCTGCTGGGTCGCGTGCTCACGAATGAAGGCCTGGTAGGTGACCGGCGGCGTTCGCTTCCACTTGCCGTCGCTATCGCGATAATCCGGAATGCCGGAATTTGTGCTGCAGCCTGCTCCCGTCAGGACGAACAGACGTGAGTGGCGGTTGATGAAGTCCTCGAGCGCATCGTCTTGCATGGCCGGGAGTATTTAGTGCGTCGGTGTCGCTGACGCCAGTAGGAGCCCGCGAGCTTGTGCGCCGGGCTCCGGACGGGGACCGCTCTCCACACCAACTTCGGCCGAGCCTTGCTTGCCGAGGAGGCCCGCCGATGGCCTCTGCTTCGCAGGCTTCTCAGGGGGATAGAGTGGAGCGCGTCGCTCTATCCGCGGCAATATTCGCACATAGCGCGGAGCGGGAACGCGATGCCTGAACCGACCACCGCGTTCCCGTTTGAAAAGTGTCAATCCGATTGATTTGCGATGGCGGTAGGGTCCATCCACATCGGTTCGAAGACATGGCCATCCGGATCCTCGAACGAGCGGAGATACATGAAACCCATGTCCTGGGGCGGCCGGACATCGGCCTTGCCGCCGGTGATCGCGGCGGCTTCGCAGATCGCGTCCACCTCCTGGCGCGATGCGCGCGACAGGGCGATCAGCACTTCGCTCACATTCGCGGCGGCGATCGGCTTTGCCGAGAAGCTTGCAAAATAATCATGCGTCAGAAGGTGGAATGTAATCGTGTCCGACCATGCCATCATGGCTGCCTGGTCGGTGCTGAACTGCTCGTTCTTCTTGCAACCAATCGCCTCATAGAAGCGAGTCGCTGCAGCAAGATCCTTTACCGGCAGGTTGAGAAAGATCATCTTGGTCATTCAAGTTCTCCAGTAATCATGTGCGGGCAATAGCATGACGAGACGTCATCGCGCTGTTCGCGACGACGGCTCGGAACGTAGCGGCGTCGCCGCTGACCGCATTGATCTTTGGTAAGAAATCGCCTCAGCGCGAATCCGGCCCGCCATAGGCAATGGCCCGTCTCAGGCGACTGAGACTCTCCGGAGTGATGCCGAGCCATGCCGCGATGTGATGCTGCTTCAAGCGCCTGTGCAGGTCCGGCATCTTGTCGATGAAGTTCCGATAGCGCTTCATCGCATCGTCGTGGCGGAACGATATCTCGTCCGGCTCTTTCTCGATGATCCAATGCTGCTCCATGTAGCTGATGTAGAAGGCGGCGATATCGGAAAATTTGGAAACGAGCTTCCTGAACGCGGCGACATCATATTCCAGCACCGTGCTGTCCTCGATCGCCGTGATGGTGAATCGGCTCGGTTCGCCGAGGAGCGTCGCGCTGACCGAAGCCGCAATGCGGTTCTCCGAGCAAAAGTGCCGGCGCGGTCGGCTTCTTCGGCGAACTGTTCTTCCGGATGTTCACCTGCGGCGCTTTCTACAAATGCTTGTGTTTGAAGCGCTGTCGCGATGTATAATCCCGTTCTCAACCGATCTCGGCGTCCTGCTGTAATTACTCCTGTTCGCCAAGAGCGCGCGGATCGCTTCGTTTGCTCCGCGCGCAAGGCCTTATGAGGCATGATTGCCCTCCGTAACGGCGGTCACCAGCCTGACAAATGCCAGCATTCCGGGATCGTCGAGGCCGCGGCTCTTGTCGCCGAACATCCGCGCACGGCCGATCCTGCAGGGTTTGTCGTTGAAACCGGCCAACACAGCGGCGGCACCCTGCCGCGCGGCGCTGACCACCGCTGTCCAGTCCGACTTGCCCGTAACCGCCTTGGCAACGGCATCGATCGCGTCGATGACCGTCTTGTCACCGAGCGCCGATTGGCCGCGCTTCAGCATCGCGTCACGCACATCAGCAAGGATCGGACCCAGCTCCGAGGCGGCAAGCTCGGTGCGGCCTTTCGTGGCGCGAGCGAACGCGAGAAGTCCGGTCGCAAATAGCGTGCCAAGGCTGGAGCCGGTGGCAGCCGCGGCCGCCTGTGCAAGAGCGCCGCAGACACGGCCGAGATCGTCGCCGTCCTTCGCATCCACCGACGCCAGCCGCTCAATCACCCTGGCAAGCATACCGCCCGTGTCGCCATCGCCCAACTTCGCGTCGGCAGCATTGAGTTCTTGTTCGAGCTGCGGCATGGCGGCATGAGCGCGCGACGCTGCCGAAATGAGGGACTTTGCCGACAGCATCAGCCGACCGTCCAGAATGGGCAGTATGCGGGAGCAGCGAGAAGGCGTTCCAGTTCCTGGTCGAGGAAGCAAAGGCTGATCGAGGCGCCGGCCATCTCCATCGACGTCACATAGGGACCAACAAGCGGCATCACGATGTGTAGCCCGCGTGCCGCCAGGAGTTGGGCCGCTTTCCTGTAGAGGATGAACAGCTCTTCCAGCGGCGTCGCACCCAGGCTGTTGACGAGGATGGAGACCCGATTGCCGCAGCCCCGCGGCTGCTCCGCCAGAAGGCGCTCGATCATTTCGGTCGCGATCTCGTCAGCGGATCTCAGCTTGTCGCGCCAGATGCCGGGCTCGCCGTGAATGCCGATGCCCATCTCCATCTCATCCTCACCGACGGTGAAGGTCGATCTGTCCGCGCCGGGCACGCGGCAGGGCGCGGTCGCCATGCCGATGGTACGGGTCGCATCGACAGCTTTCTGCGCGATCTCGGCGACATCGGACAGGCTGGCCCCCTCCTCTGCGCGTGCGCCGGCGATCTTGTAGGCGTAGACGATGCCGGCGACACCACGCCGCTTGCGCGCCTCCTGAGGCGAGGCGCTGGCGATGTCGTCGCAGCCAAGCACGGTGCGCGTTTCGACGCCATCAAGCTCAAGCATCTCGGCGGCCATGTCGAAATTCATGCGGTCGCCGCCATAATTGCCATAGAGCAGCAGCACGCCGGCGCCACCATCAGCAAGCTTGATGGCCTCGGTGCAGGAGGCCACATTCGGTCCCTCGAAGACGTTGCCGATGGAGCAGGTGTCGAGCAGCCCCTTGCCGACATAACCGGTGAAGAGCGGCAGATGCCCCGAGCCTCCGCCCGAGACGATGCCGACCTTCCCCTGACGCGCGCCTTCCGCCCTGCGCACCACGCGCTTTGCCTCTCCGCCCAGAGCAAGCGAGGGATTGGCCGCCACGAGGCCGGCAAGCATCTCGTCAACATAGTCCGAGGGTGAGTTGATGATTTTCTTCATGAGAAGCCCTCCTGAATGGCACAAGGTCAGTTGCCGATACGCGCTTCGGTCCCGGGATCGAACAGATGAATGACGGGGTCGAACGCCAGCTTGATGACGTCCCCTACAGCAGCCGTGATGCGCTCCCGGACAACGGCCGTGACTGGCGTCGTGCCGACACGAAGCTGCAGCACGGTCTCGGCACCGGTCGGCTCTATCAGCAATATGGTCCCGTCCACGCCCGCTTTGCCGACGTGGATGTGCTCCGGCCGGATGCCGAAGATCACCTTCCGTCCGTCCTGCATGCCCGGCGCCGAACAGAGATCTACGCCGCCATCGGCGATGATGCGCCCGCCGCTCGCGATCGCCGGAATGAAGTTCATCGCCGGCGAGCCGATGAACCCGGCCACGAACTTGTTGACCGGCTTGTCGTAAAGATCCAGCGGTCGTCCGACCTGCTCGACCGTGCCGCCGCGCAGCACGACGATCTTGTCGGCCATGGTCATCGCCTCGATCTGATCGTGCGTGACATAGACCGTCGTGGTCTTGAGCCGCTGGTGCATGTTCTTGATTTCGGAGCGCATCTGCACGCGCAGTTTGGCGTCGAGGTTCGACAACGGCTCATCGAACAGGAACACTTGCGGGTTGCGCACGATGGCGCGGCCCATGGCCACGCGCTGCCGCTGGCCGCCGGAGAGCTGGCGCGGATAGCGTTCCAGATAATTGTCAAGGTCGAGAATGGACGCCGCCCGACGCACCAGCTTTTCGATCTCTGCCTTCGGACGCTTCTGCAGCCGCAGCGCGAAACCCATGTTTTGAGCGACCGTCATCTGCGGGTAGAGGGCGTAGTTCTGAAACACCATCGCAATGTCACGGTCTTTCGGCGCGACGTCGTTGACAACGCGGCTGCCGATGCTGATCGCGCCGGAACTGATGACCTCCAGCCCGGCGATCATGCGCAGCAGCGTGGACTTGCCACAGTCCGACGGCCCGACGAGCGTGACGAACTCGCCGTCTTCGATGTCGACCGAAATCCCGTGGATCACCTCAAGAGAGCCGTAGCGCTTGCGCACGTCCTTGATCGTTACAGTACTCATTGCATGTTTCTTCCTTCGCGAAGGGCGAGCCCGCGTCAGCCCTTGACCGCGCCCGCGGTCATGCCCGCGACGAGGTACTTGCGCATCAGCACCGAGAAGAGCAGCACAGGCATCATGATCAGCGTGCCGCCGGCGGCGATCTTGCCCCACTCCCAACCTTCGTAGTTCATGAAGTTCACGACCTCGACGGGAGCGGTCATGGCGCTGTTGCGGGTCAACGTCAGGGCGAAGAAGAAGTCGTTCCAGGAATAGAGGAAGCACAACATTGCCGTGGTGGCGATCGCCGGAGTGGACATCGGAAGAACGATCAGCACGAATGTCTTCCAGAGGCTGGCACCATCTATCCAGGCGGCCTCTTCCAGCGCGCGCGGCGTCCCATCGAAGAAATTGCGCATCAGCCACACGACCAGCGCGAGATTGAAAGTCAGGTAGACGATGATGAGGCCGGTCTTCGTGTCCAGTAGTCCAAGATTGCGGTAAACGAGGAAGTAGGGAATGGCGAAGGCGACCGGCGGCGCCATTCGCGAGGCCAGGATAAGCAGCGAGAACGTGCGCTCGCGACGCATGGTGGCGCGCGACAGCGCGTAGGCGCCGGGCGTTCCGATCATCAGCGCCAACGCGGTCGAAACCGTGCTGGTGACGATGCTGTTCCAGATCGACACCGAGAACCGGCCAGTCCACAACCCTTCGTAGTTCTTCAGCGTCGGCTTGAAGAACAAGCCATCTATTCCGGTGAAGAACTCGTCCGACGGCTTGAAGCTCATCACCACAAACCACAGGAAGGGCAACAGCGTCAGGATCGCGAGCACGATGACGAGCGTGTTGGCAAGAATGCGTTCGCGACGTGGCAGATAGGAGGGAGCGTTAGTCGACACGGGACTCTCCTGCAACGACGCGGATGATGATCCAGCTCAGCAACAGCGTGATCGCAAGCAGCACCATGGTGACTGCCGACGAGTAGCCGATATAGCTGTAGTTGAAGGACTGCGAGAAGACGTAATAGTTGGAGACTTCGGTCACGGTGCCCGGCCCGCCATCGGTAAGGATATAGATCAGCGGGAAGGTCTTGATGCTGTCGATCAATCGGAACAGGCCGGCAACCAGGAGCGTGTTCCGCAGATAAGGCAGCGTCACGAACCAGGTGAGCTGCCAGCTTGTCGCGCCGTCAATGCGGGCGGCCTCGCGCAGCTCCTCGGGCATCATCGAGAGCGCCGCCAGGATGATCAGCATCGTGAAGGGAAACCATTCCCAGGTATCGGCGATGATGATCGCGGTCAGCGCCCAATTGGCATCGGTGATCGGCGTCGCGACGGACCAGCCAAGCGCTTTGAATATCCACCACGCCGGGCTGATGTCGGGCGAGTAAAGCACCTTCCAGATGATCGCCACGACGATGGGTGGCAACACCATCGGCACGAGAAACGTCGAGCGCAAGGCCTCCATCAGCGCGGTGCGCATGTTCAGCAGCAAGGCCACGACGAGGCCGAGCAGGAGCTGCAGCACCACGGTGAAGAACGACAGCTTGAGCTGCACCCACAGGCTGTTGTGCAGCCTGCTGTCGCCGAACAGAACCTTGTAGTTGGCCAGCGGGTCCGAGAAATTCCAGGCGGTTCCCGGCGTCGCCAGGCTCAGCGGCGTAAAGCTGGTGACCAGAAGATAGATCGTCGGCAGCAGCGTGACGATGGCGAGGATCACGAGCACCGGCGTCAGCAGCATCCAGAAAAAGCGGATCCGCTGTCGTTCGAAATGGGGAAGCGCGCCGATAGCTGCGCCACGGCCATCGCTGGCCGCGGCGTAATCCGACACCTTGGTGGAGATCGACATTAAAGCGCAACACCGGCCTTGCGCAGATCGGCAACGGCTTCGGCCTGTGCCGTCGCCATGGAAGCCTCCGCGCTCTGCTGACGCGAGGCGATGCGCTCGATCGCCTTGTTGATCTTGTCGCCCACTTGCGGAAAGACCGGGACGGTACGGTAGCTCATGTAGTTGCCCTCGCCGGCCCGCTCCAAAATTTGAAGATAGAGCGCGGCGACATCCTGACCGTTGATGTTGAGCACCTTGCGGTATTCCGGATCGTCGATGATGGACCGGCGCGGAACGGCGAGGCCGCCGCGCTCGAACGCGATACGCCGGAACGTCTCCTTCGAGGTTGCCCACTGAATGAAGGCCCACGCGGCTTCCTTCTGCCGCGCGCCGACCGGAATGCCGTAGCCGTTGGCATTGGAGCCCGGGAACCTGCCGCCGGCGCCCTTCGGGATCATGCCGAAGCGTGTCGTCTCCTTGACCTTGGAATCGGCGCGCTTGGCGAGCGGCAGCACCCAGGCCATCGCGTTGGTGCGAATGTTGGCGCGCCCCTCCGTCTGGCTGCGCAGCGCCTGATCGTCCGTGAACGACAACACGCCCTGCGGGCCGTATTTGCTGAGGAGATCCCCATAATATTGCGCGGCGTGCGCCGCTTCCGGCGTATCGAGCGTCGGCATCAGATCGTCCGGCGCCTTGCGAAACACCTTGCCACCCATGTTCATGAGGTAGGGCGGGAAATTCCAGTGATGCAGCTTGTCGTTCACGTAGGCCGCAACGCCATCCTTGCCATGGACGGCCGCGCAGACCGCAGCGAGCTCTTCGAGCGTCTCTGGGATCTTGAGACCGGCCTTCTCGATCAGGTCGTAACGCGCGATCCCCATCATCATCGCGCCGGCCTCCCAGGCGAAGCCGTAGGTCTTGCCGTCCTTGCCGCGGAACGGGGTCTGGGTGCCGCTGACGAAGTCGTCGGGATTCCACTCCGCGGGAGTCTGGTTGCGATCACTGACGAACGAGTCCAGCGGCGCGAGCCAGCCCGCACCAACCCAGCGCCCCGAATAAGGGAACGTGATGTTGATGAAGTCGTAGCTCGATCCCTGCGTGGAAAGCTCGAGATCCATGCGCTGGTTGTAGACGGGGAAAGCCTAGAGATCGATCTCGACCTTCATCCCTGTCGCCTTCTCGAACTCCGGCAGATAGGCCTTCACATTCTCATGGAAGACGTGCTGGAAGCAGGCGCCGCGAAGCGTGACGCCATCGAACCGCTTCGCCTGGGCCAGCACTGCGGGAGAGCGCAGGCCGACGGCGGCGCCGGCCGTCAGCGCAGCCATCGTCCTCAAGACGTCCCGGCGATTGATGGCGCCGGCCGCCGGGAGAGCAGCATCAGCCGCTTCGGGATTCGCCGCTTCGGGACTCCTGGACATGTTCTTCCTCCGCGCTAGGCACTTTGCGCGCCGATTTTGTGGATATGAGAGACGATCAGCGTCCCGGATCGAACGCGAGCAGGGCTTCGAGCGCCGGACGGATGACCTTCTTCTGCTCTTCACTTGCCGGCGGCATGGGATGCCGCGGCGCCAGGCCGACGTGATCGCCCTGAAGTTCGAGGCAATACTTGACGAGAGCCGGAAGATTCTCGTGGCCCATCAGGTTCCAGAATGGGACGAGCTTGTTATGGATCTTCAGTGCGAGCTCATGATCGCCGCGCTCGACCGCATCCCACAGCGCGACGCAGGGACCCGGCGCGGCCGTCGGCGAAGCAGCCAGAGTGCCTTGCGCACCCATCATGAAGCACGGATACAGAAGGTCATCGATGGCGGCGAGGATCGCCTTGCCCTTCGGCGCGCGGATTACCAGCTCGGCGGCGCGCTTGATGTTGCCCTGGCTCTGCTTGATGCCGATGACGCCCGGGATCTCCTCCAGAATGCGCAGGACGAGCTCGGTGCTGAGCAGATTCCAGGGAATGACGTTGTAGATGACAAGAGGAATGCCGACTGTTTCCCAGATGCGCTTGAAATAGTCGAACATCGCCTGTTCGCCGTAGTCGAACACGTAGAATGTCGGGGTGACCTGCAGCGCGGTGATGTTAAGACCGTTAAGCGCCTTGGCCTTGGCAACCACATCGCGCGTGCTGTTGGAAATGATGCCGGCTACGACCGGCACCTTGCCGTTGACCTCTTCGACAGCAGCCGCAGCGAGCTGACGCAGTTCGGCGGTCTCGAGCGTGAACCCCTCGCCGGTCGAACCGCCGAAGCACACGCCATGCACCTTCTTGCTGAGAATATAGCGGACATGAGACCTGAACTTGGCCTCCTCGATGTTGCCGTCCTGATCGAACGGGGTGACGAGCGCCGGGATGATTCCCTTCAAGGTGGTGCTCATGATTTACGATGACTCCGCAGCTCTAGTTGATCCTGATAAATGGCACCGATAACGGCGCACCTTTTCCTTGTCAAAAATCGTCAACGAATTGAAATTACGTAGCTAATTGCGTTTTCGTCGAAACAATATCCCGATAGTCGGGATAAAATATGAATTTCATCCGTTTGCTCGTAGAACGAGTATCCCATATATTCGGACGTCCAGAGGTCATATTCAGGACGGGAAAACATGGACGCCGTGAACAGCGAGGCGGACAAAGACAGCGGCGCCGAAACCTCCGCGCAGAAGATGCAGAAGGTGCTTCAGTGCTTCTCAGTCCTGGAGCGCAGCCTCAGTGTTTCCGAGATCGCCGAACGAACCGGCATGCCGCGCAGCACCGCGCACAGATGGTGCGTCTCGCTACGCGAGATCGGCTTCCTCGATCAGGATCATACCAGGGACGAGTACCGGTTGGGCCTGAGCCTGCTTCAGCTCGGCAACACCGTGCTGTCGAGCATGGATCTGCAGAAGCAGCAGCGGCCGATCGTCGAATCGCTGACCCAGGCTTCGCAGGAAGGTGTGCATCTGGGTGTATTCGACGGCATCAGCATGGTGTTCGTGTCGCATACTCCGGGTGGACCACTGGTCCGCAACAACTCCAGCACGCTCGTCGAGTCATCACCTTGTTATTGCACGAGCGTCGGCAAGGCCGCGCTGGCCTTCCAACCTGCCCCGGTCGTCCAGCGTATCATCGACATGGGCCTGGTGGCCTACACGCGCAACACGATCACCGATCCCGACAAGCTTCGCGAGGAGCTGCGGATCATCCGCGAGCGCGGCTATGCTCTCAACAATGGCGAGTTTGAACCGCATACGCGTTGCATTGGCGCCCCGATCCGCAATGCCAGCGGAAAAGTGATCGCCGCCATCAGCGTCACAGGCACGTCCAAACGCCTGCCCGATAGCCGCGTCAAGAACATTGCCCCGCTTGTGGTCCAGCACGCCGACGCGCTCTCCATTCAGCTTGGCTACCGCATCCGCGGCGTGGCCAGCTAGCGCCTTTCGAGCGAAGCATGCGCTCGGACTTGATCCGAGGGTAGACAGCGGTTCGCGTGAAGAAAACCGTCAGGCTGGCAACCTGCACGACGCCCAGCCGACCGCGGTGAGCTTGGCATCCGATGCGCGGCGCGCCCAGACCTCGAGCTCGACGACACGCACGCCATCGGCCAGCGTGCCCACAGCCGTCACCACGCCCGAGAACGACACCGGATCGAACACCTGCAGCGTGTTGATGAATTTCATCTTCAGCCAGCCTTTGGTAAACCAGGCTGCGCCGAACACCCGCGCCATCAGCTCCGCTGCGGCGCCGTATTCCTGCTGGCCCTGCACGATCAGGGTCGGCAGCTTGCCTTTCTTGGCAATCTGCAGATCGTTGTGCGTATTGCGCACGTATTCGCCGATGCGCGAGAAGACAGCGGTCTGCTCGGCCGTGAAGACCTTGGCGAGCGGCGTCAACACGTCGCCCACAGCCACATCGCTACCGGCCTTCTCGATCCGCCGCGCACAGTCCGCAACCTCTCCCGTCACGCTGCGTTCGGTCGTCTTGCTGCTGCCGCGGCCGGCGATGAGACCCGGCACCGTGCGCAGGATCTCGACGCCGCGGTGTCTGACGATGCTGCGCCCGTCCTCGGCGGTCGCCTGGGCTTCCATGACCACATAGCCTTGGCCGCGCCGCTCATAGGCCTCGACATACTGGCCGGAGAGCGTCACGCGTTCGCCCAGCTTCACCGGACTATCGAACCAGATCTGCTCCTCGGTGTGGAAACCCACCGTCTTGCTGGCACGATAACGCGTGGTGAAGAGCTGGACGAGATCATTGCCCAGCAGCGCCGGATGACCGATGCGCGCACCGTCGAACGGGCTCTCGCCCCGCAGGTACCAGGCACCATAGTCGTCCTGGGTGAAAGCGAAGCGCTTGATCTTGTGATCGTCGATGGTGATCGTCACCGGCCCCAGTTCCTCCGGGATCCGCAGGTTCTCGAACACCGGCTCCTTCAGGCCGGCTTCGAGGTCATCTACGGTCACGGCCCGGCGAGGGTCGGTCAGATCGCGCCAGGGGTTCGGTGCGGCGGTCGATTGGGTCATGGTCACGTCCTGGAAGCGCTCTTCGATTGCTGCGCGAACGGCGGCCGGCTGCGGCTTCGGCCGAATGCAAGGAAACAACGGCCCCCGGCCGGAGTCGGGGATCGGAGCATCAGAAGGTCAGGCGTGAAGGCAGGACCTTCCGCTTGCGGCTCTCCGGGTCATACCACTCGGTCACATTCGACTTGGTGATCAGCGGGGAATCGAAGGCGATCGTCTTCTTGATCGGCTTGCCGCGCAGGATCTGCACCGCGGCCTCGATCCCCTCCGAGCCGAACGGAAGATACTCCCACACGCCGTCGAGATCGCCCTTGTAGATACCTTCCAGTGCCTCGACCGTGAGACCGTCATAGCCGGTGAACCACATCTGGTCCTTGCGCCCCGCCTCTTTGGCGGCGCGCACAGCGCCGAGAGCCATGTCGTCATTATGGCAGTAGACCGCGTCGATCTGCTTGTTGGCCTGGAGCAGATCCTCCATGCCCTTGATGGCCTGGGTGCGGTCGTAGTTGGCGACGATGTGGCCAATGATCTTGATGTCCGGATGCTTCTCGATGACTTCACGCCAGCCTTTCCCGCGCTGCTGGTTGATTACCGATCCAGGCTTGCCCTCGATCTGCGCAATCAGACCTTTGCCGCCGAGCTTCTTGACGTAGTACTCGCCGGCCGAACGCGAGGTCGCCATGGTGTCGGTCGCGAGGTGACACGCGAAATCAACGCCGCCGGCCAGCGGCGAGCTGAGTACCACGATCGGAATCTTGGCTTCATTGATCTGCCTGACCGCGGGCGTGATCGCCTCGGCGTAGTAAGTCGAGATGATGATGATGTCGACGTTGCGGACGAGCAGATCCTCGATGTCGCGGACCTGCTTGGCCGGCTGGTCGTTGGCATCATAGACGACGGTCTTGAGACCGTACTTCTTGGCGGTCTCCTCGATGCCTGCCTGTTGCTGCTTGATCCACTCGGTGTTGGAGAAGGACATCGTGAAGCCGACGGTCTTTCCCTGCACGGCCTGCGCAAACGAGTCTTGTCCCCAGATGGCGCCGGACGCGAGCGCCGCAGCGCCGGCGCCGAGCTTGAGGATGTCGCGGCGGTTCGCCCGCCGCGTTCCGTCGTGGGTCATGATTTCTCCTCCAATTGCGGGCTTCAGCGCCGCTTTCTCCATTCGCTCATGACGACCGCCAGAACGATGATCACGCCCTTGAGCAGCATCTGAGAATAAGGTGACACGTTGAGCAGGTTGAGGACGTTCGATAGGAACGCCATGATCAGCACGCCGAGCACCGTGCCGCCGACACCGCCGACGCCGCCATCGAAGGTGGTGCCGCCGATCAGCGTGGCTGCGATGGCGTCGAGCTCATAGAGCGTGCCGGCATTGGGCTCGCCGACAGTGAGGCGGCTCGCCAGGACCACGCCCGCAAGACCCGCCAGCAGCCCGCTCACCGTGTAGACGAGCACCTTGTTGCGCTCGACTGCGATGCCCGAGAGGCGAGCCGCCTCCTCATTGGCACCGACGGCGTAGACGGCGCGGCCGAACACGGTATAGCGGAGCGTCACAGCCGCGATCAGCCATACGAACGCGAACAGCACCACCGGCGCCGGAACAGGCCCGATGAAGCCGGACCCGAGAAAAGTGAAGGCCGCCGACGCATCGCGCACGATGACGTTGCTGCCTTCCGTATAGATGTAGACGAGGCCACGCACGAAGATCATCGTGCTCAACGTCGCGATGAAAGGCTGCAGGCGCAGGCGCGTGATCAGCAGCCCGTTGACGATGCCGACCGCGACCCCCGCCGCGACCCCGACCAGCACCGCGGCGCCCACGCCGTAGTGCGCGAAGCCGGCGGTCAAGGCGGCCGAAATGCCGACGATGGAGCCGGCCGAGAGGTCGATTCCCCGGTTCAAGATGACGTAGGTCATCCCGATGCTGACGAGGCCGATCATGGTCGCCCCGCGCAACACATTCAGGATATTGCGCGAGGACAGGAAGTACGGCGACAGCAGGCTCGCCACGACGAGCAGCAGCACGAGTGCGAGCACGTTGCTGTAACGCACCAGCAAGCCCAGGGCCCGGTTGTAACCGGAGTTGGCGGATTTGGGAGAGGCCGCGCCTTCCGTGATGGCGGTGTCGGTCATGCGTGAAGCTCTTGCTTGATGGATTGAGCGGGGAGGGCGAGAGCGAGCAGGCTTTCTTCCGTCGCACGGTCGCCCTCGACTTCGCCGGTGATCCGCCCGTCGCTCATGACGAGCACGCGATCGGCCATGCCCAGGATCTCGGGCAGTTCGGAGGAGATGAGCAGGACCGCAATTCCCTCGCGGGCGAGTTGATCGACGAGCGCGTAGATCTCACGCTTGGCGCCCACATCGATACCGCGGGTGGGCTCGTCAAGGATGAGCACGCGCACGCCCTTGAGGAGCCATCGCGCAAGGATGCATTTCTGCTGGTTGCCGCCGCTCAGCACGGCGACCGGCTGCTCGGCATGAGGGGTCCGCACGTTGAGGCGGCCGATAAACGCCCGCGCCTGCTCGGCCTGCTTGCGGCTGTTGAGCACGCCGAAGCGGCTGTGCTTCTCCGGAGCCGCGAACGCGATGTTCTCGCGAACCGAAAGCGGCATGAAGAGGCCGTCGCGGCGATCCTCGGCGATGTAGGACACGCCCTTTCTGATCGCGTCCGCCGGGCTGCGCAGGACGACCGGTTCTCCGTCGATCAGGATGCGCCCCGCCGAGATCGGGGCTGCACCGAACAGGGCGCGCGCCAGCTCCGTTCGGCCTGCGCCGACCAGGCCGGAGAGGCCGAGAATCTCGCCGGCGCACAACGTCAGGCTTGCGTCCCTGAAGCCGTGACCTGAAATCTCCCGCGCCTCCAGCACCGGCTTGCCGGGCACCCTCCCCTTGGCGGGGAAGCGCTCGCCAAGATCACGCCCGACCATGAGGCCGATCAGCACATCCTTGCTGGTCGACGCCACGTCCAGGGTCGTCACCCTGCGGCCATCCTTCAGGACGGTGACGCGCGAGGCGATCCGGAAAATCTCGTCCAGATGATGCGAGATATAAAGAAAGCTGACGCCATCGGCCTGCAGCCCCCGCACGATGGTGAAGAGGCGATCGACCTCCACCGGCGTGAGACTCGCGGTCGGCTCATCGAGAATGATCAGACGCGCCTTGAATGCGAGCGCCTTGGCGAGTTGGATGAGCTGCCGCTGCGCGATCGACAATGCCTCGACCAGGGTACGCGGATCGAGATCGAGGCCGACACGCTCCAGTAATTCGGCGGTCCTGCGATCGGCTTCGGCCCAATCCACCCGTCCCCAGGCCGCCAGCGGCAGGCGTCCCATAAAAACGTTTTCCGAAATGGACAAAGGACTGCAAAGCTTTGGCTCCTGATGCACCATGCTGATCCCGAGCTCGAGCGCCGCGAAGGGATCCGGAATCCGCACCGGACGGCCATCCAGCAAGATTTCGCCGCCATCCGGCGTGTAGATTCCGTCCAGGACCTTCATCAGGGTCGATTTTCCGGCGCCGTTTTCTCCAATAAGCGCATGTATTTCACCGCGCTCGACCAGCAATGACACCTGATCAAGCGCCACCACGCCGGGAAACGACTTCGAAATACCGCGAACATCAAGAAAAGCCGGGACCGGCGCCAAGTATTTCCTCCATCTCACCCGCGTCTCCACAGTTTTGAGACTTGTCGCGCGGTGTATGATCGATATAAAAACGTTTTTATATCGGACGCGCAAGCTGAAAATGCGATCTGGCGGCCGATCACGTTGTGAAATTTTGTGGGGTCCGCCTCACGGTGCCGGGAGCCGCCATGAAGAACAAGCTCGTTTCACTCGAGGCCGCGCTGGCCCCGATCCCGTCCGGCGTGACGCTGGCGATCGGCGGGAGTCTGCTGCGCCGCCAGCCCAATGCGGCCGTCCGCGAATTGATCCGCCGCGAGATCAAGGACCTCACCTTGATCACATGGGCGACCACCACCGCGACCGACATGCTGGCGGCGGCGTGCGCGATCCGGCGCTGGGAGGGCATCTATGCGGGGATGTTCAGCCACGGCCTCGCGCCCAATTTCAGGCGCGGCGTCCAGAGCGGGACCATCACGGCGCGCGACTTCTCCGAATGCGCGATCGTGGCGCGTTTCCGCGCGGCCGCAGCGGGGCTTGCCTTCATGCCCGTTCGCTCGCTGCTCGGCTCCGACATGGCGGCGCGCAATCCGGAGCAAATCCGGCCGATGACCTGCCCCTTCAGCGGGGACAAGCTTCATGCAGTCGCCGCAGCCGACGCCGATTTCACCATCATTCATGGTTACGCCGGCGACTGCTACGGCAACGTGCAGTGGCCCGTCGTGCGCGACAGCGACGACATCGACCAGCTCATGGCGAGCGCCGCCAAACGGCTCATCGTCACCGTCGAGAAGATCATTCCGCACGAGCACGTCAAGGCGCAGCCGACCCTCACCTATATTCCGGGACAGTGGGTCGAGGCCATCGTCGAGGTCCCGCAAGGCGCGCATCCGGCGGCCTGCGACTCCATCTACGACGAAGACGAAGAGCACCTGCGGCTTTACCTCGAGCACGCCAAGACCCCCGAAGGCATGACGAGCTACCTCGACCGCTTCGTCCGCACACCACGGACTCACGACGAGTACCTTCACGCCAGCGGCGCTTCCGCCCGCCTCCCGTCCCTTTCCGTTCAGCAGGGCTGACGCATGAACACGCTTACCGCCACCGGCTTCACCGTCAACGAACTCGCAGCCTGTATCATTGCGCGCGAAATCAGGGATGACGACCTGATCTTTGTCGGCGTCGGCACCAACGGACGCGCCTTCACGCTCGCCGTCGGCATCCCGCTCACCGCGTGTCGGCTCGCGCAACTACGCCACGCGCCCGGCGCGACGGTCTACTGGGGCAACCTGTTGGATCCGGACCTCTCCAGCATGCCCGACAATCTCCGCCAGGACAGCCTGACGCGCTGGCATGCCGCGGCCTGCCCGGCCGACACGGGCTTCAAATGCGACATGCTTGGCCGCGGCCGCTTCGACGTCTCGTTCGAGTCCGCGGCGCAGGTCGATCGCCACGGCAATCTCAACATCACCGCGATCGGCGATTATGCAAAGCCGGATGTACGGCTGGTCGGCTGCCTCGCCCAGCCCGAGCATCTGGCCTTTGTACGCCGTCCCATCATCGTGGTGGACCTCGACAAGCGTACGTTCGTGGAGCAGGTCGATTTCGTGACCAGCGTCGGCCACCGGGTGCGGGGCACTCCGCGTCGGGAATTTGGCCTGCCAGGGCCGGGCCCGGCGCTCGTCGTCACCGACAAGGCCATCTTCGACTTCGGGACCGACGGCGCCATGCGCCTGCGTTCGCTGCATCCGGGCGTGACGCTCGATGACGTGCGCTCACGCATGGGCTTCGCGCCGACCATTCCCGGAAAGATCCCCGTGACGGAGCAACCGTTGCCCGAGGAGTTGCGCCTGCTGCGCGGGGTGATTGATCCACGCGGCGTATTGATGCGGGTTTGAGCGCCCCCGAATAATGTGGCACGAACGTGCCGCGGGGCGGCGCCGTCGCCCCGTGCGCGTTCGGCGCTCACTTCAGCCGAGCCAGTCCGCCACCACCTCGCTGGTGTGCTCTCCGATCGACGGCGCCCGCCGGCGGATGCTGTTCGCGGTCTCCGAGAGCTTCACGGTGACCCCGTGCATCGGCACATTGCCGTCGGGATAAGCGATATCGACGATCTGCTCGCGATGCTTGAGCTGCGGATTTGTGACCACTTCGGCAATGGTGGCGACCTTCCCGCACGGCACCTCGGCACGCGCCAGCGTCTCGACCACGTCGTCGGAGTGGTGCTGGGCGATCCAGCCGGCGATGGTGGTTTCGATCGCGTCAGCGTTGGCCATACGTGCAGCGTGCGTGGCGAACCGATCATCCGAGAGCAGGTGCTCGAGACCGGCCGCCTTGCACAAGCGGGGAAACAGCGCATCATTGCCGGCATTGAAGTGAATCCAGCGCTCGTCCTTGCAACGATAGTTGTTGGCGGGCGCAGAATAGCGGTCGCGCGCGCCCTTGCGCGTGGCCTCCGTTCCGAACAGCGCGTATTCGGGAATGGCGGTCAGCAGCAGGGTCACCGCGCTGTCCAATAGCGCAGCGTCAACCACCTGCCCTCGTCCTGTCCGCTCGCGCGCCTGCAAGGCTCCGAGCGCACCGACGGTCGCGTAGAGGCCGGTCACCTGATCGACGACGAAGGCGCCTGAAGGGACCGGCTTACCGCCGGCCTCGCCCGTGATCTCCATCAGGCCGCTCATGGCCTGCGCGATGACGTCGAAGCAGGGGCGCTGCGCATGCGGTCCGGTCTGTCCGAAGCCGGAGATGCGCACCATGATCAGACGCGGATTGATGGCGGAAAGCTCCTCGTAGCTGCATCCCATCTTCTCGAGGGTGCCCGGCCGGAAATTCTCGATCAGGATGTCCGCTTTGGCGGCGAGGTCGCGCAGGAGCTGCTGGCCCTCGGCGCTGCGATAGTCGAGCGCAACGCTGCGCTTGTTGCGATTGAACATCATGACATAGAGACTCTCGCCTCCGATCTTTGGCGCAATCGCCCGGGCATCCTCACCTTTGCCGGCCCGCTCCACCTTGACGACGTCGGCGCCCATGTCGCCCAGCAGCATTCCGCAAACAGGTCCCGCAATGAAGCGCGACAAATCGAGGACCTTGATCCCCTCAAGCGAACCGGCCATTTCCTCTCCTTGACTGGAATTATACGGCTTCTTTCTTGCGCTTCCTGCCCGCCGCCTGGGGGGCGCGCGCGGTGGACCCGCGGACCACGAGGCCCGTCGGGAAAATCTGCTCGCGTGCCGGCGACGGACGCTGATTGCGGATCCGCTTCATCAGCATCTCCGCCGCGGCCGCGCCCATGGTGCGCTTCTGCAGATGGATGGTGGTGAGATCGATACGACGGAAGGAAGCGAGCTGGATGTCGTCGAGACCGACAACCGAGAGATCGCTCGGCACCTTGATGCCGAGCTCCATGGCCGCCTCGATCACGCCCATGGCGTTCAGGTCGTTGCTGGCCATGATCGCGGTGGGGCAATTGGGCAGAGACAACAAGCGCAGGCCGGCGTCATAGCCGGTCGGCAAATTGTAGTCGCCGTTGAAGATGAGTTCGGCATCCCGGTCCAGCTTCAGGCGGCGGACCGCGGCCTTGTAGGCCTCGAGCCGTTCGGCGGCGGTCGAGGAGTCCATGGGACCACGCACGAAGCCGATGCGGGTATGGCCGAGACTGGCGAGATGATCGACCGCCTGGGTGATTCCGCCGACATTGTCGGAACCGACATAGTCATCCTCGTGGCGCGGACTGCGCCGCTGGACCAGCACAAACGGCGTCCCCGAATCGAGCAGCTCGCGAACGCGCGGCGTATCCGTGTATTGGGAGATCAGCACCATGCCATCGACCTGGCTGTCGAGCAGCGCGCGCATATGCCAGATCTGCTTCTCCTCATCGCCATCCGTGTTGCAGAGAAGCAGGCTGCACTTTTCGCGGATCGCCACGTCCTCCACGCCACGGACGAAATCCGGAAAGGCCGGGTTGGCGACGTCCGCGATCAGGACGCCGATGGTGAAGCTGCGCTGCATCCGGAGCGCCCTGGCCACGGCAGACGCACGATAGCCGAGACGCTCGGCCGTCTCCTTCACCAGCCGCCGGGTCTCCTCGCTCACATGCTGTTTGCCAACCAGCGCGTTGGAGACGGTCGAGAGGGCGATGCCGCACTCGTTGGCGACATCCTTGATCGTTACGCGCTTCTTGTCTTTCATGTCTCAGGCTCTCCGACACCCATGCACCGTTCGGCAGCAATAGCGGCCGGCCGGGCTTCGTCCAGATTCAGACCCTGAGAGAACGCACATCGCAAGCAGATTAAGTCCGCAGTTGACCCCGGCGTCATAGCACGTGTAGCTTGCAAAACCAAGAAACGTTTTCGGAAATCGTTTCGTGGCTTGTCAGGCCGACACGGAGGATGCGAATGACCCCAGGCATGAGCGGCGCGGCCCTTCTTGAAGCGCGTGGCGTCAGGAAATCCTACGGCCCGGTCCATGCCTTGCGGGGCGTCGACTTCCGCATCCGTAAAGGCGAGACCATCGCGCTCGTCGGCGACAATGGCGCGGGCAAGAGCACCTTCGTCAAGATACTGTCCGGCGCCATTCAGCCGACCGGAGGAGAAATCCTGTTCGACGGCCGCCCTATCGCGATCTCCTCCACGGAGGTGGCGAGGAATCTGGGAATCGAAACCGTGTACCAGGACCTCGGCCTCTGCGACAATTTGAGCGTCGCCGACAACATATTTCTGGGCCGGGAAAGGACCTGGGGGATCGCTCCGCTGCGTTTCCTGGACAAGCGCAGCATGCGCGCGGCGGCTGACCATGCGCTGAAGGGCCTTTCTGTCAACGTGCCGCGCGCCGACGCCAACGTTTCCGGTCTCAGCGGCGGCCAGCGCCAGGCCGTTGCGCTGGCCCGCACCAAACTATGGAAATCCTCGCTCGTGCTGCTCGACGAGCCGACTGCCGCGCTCGGCGTGCAGGAGACCAAGCGAGCGATGGACGCCGTGCGGAAGCTGCAGGAACAAGGCATCTCCATCGTGCTCATCAGCCACAACATGCCGCTGGTGATGGAGATGAGCCACCGTGTGGTGGTTCTGCGGCATGGGACCAAGGTGGGCGACGTGCCGACCGCCTCCGTCAATGGCGACGATATCGTGTCGCTGATCACCGGCGCCCGCCAGACCTGGATCGAGGCGGCCTGAGCGCCTTACGGACAAGACCCCCAGCATGGTGCAAACGCCGTCGAAACTCGTCTCGCTGGCCGAGGCCGCGCAATCCGTCGTGAGCGGCGCATCGCTGACCGCCGGCGGCTTCGCGCATTCCCACCAGCCGCTCGCCTTCACGCGCGAGCTCATCCGGCAAGGGCACTCGCGGCTCACGCTGATGAGCGTGGCAGAATGCTGGGTCGCAGAATTCTTGGCCGCCGCGGGCATGCTCGAGAAGGTGTATTTCTCGAACTTCATGTTCGAGGGCTACGGCCGCTGCCAGCGTTTCTCCAAGGCGGTGGAGGCCGGCACCATCGCGGTCGAAGACCATAGCCATTTCGGCATGGTGTCGCGCCTGATGGCGGCGGGGCTCGGCTTGCCGTTCATGCCGATGAAGGCGATGGCGGGGACGGATATCCTTGCGGTCTCCGGTTTCGAGCCGGCGGCGCACAAGGCCAAGCGCCTGGAGTCACCCTTCGGCAACGGCATCGTCACCGCCGTCTCTCCGCTCAAGCCCGACGTAGCCATCATCCATGCCGCCCGCGCCGACCGGCTCGGCAATGCGCAGCTATTCGGGACAACGTCGGTGATCGAGGAGCAGGCGCGCGCTGCGCGACAGGTGATCGTCACCGTCGAAGAGATCGTGGATACCGACGTCATCCGTCGCCAACCGGAACTCACGCTGCTGCCGGCGCTGATGGTCGACATGATCGTCCATGTGCCGTACGGCGCGCATCCGACGGGAGTCTACGGCTACTACGACCATGACGCCCCTCATCTTGCCGACTACTACGCGGCGTCGCGCTCGGAAACTGATACGGCGGCCTGGCTTGACCGCTGGGTGCATGGCCTCCCCGATCATTATGCCTATCTGGACGCCCTGACGATGTCCCGGCTGCTCCGCCTGCGCGTCGACCCCGCGTTGGGTTACCTGCGTGAGGTCTGCCATGACTGACGTCAGCCGCGACGAATACATGGCCGTCGCTGCCTCGCGCGAGATTCGCGACGGCGACACCGCCTTCATCGGGACAGGCCTGCCCATGGTGGCCGCCTATCTCGCCAAGGCGACGCACGCGCCGCGCGTCAACCTCGTGTTCGAGTCCGGCATCATCGATCCCCAGCCTGTCGATCTCGCCACCGGCGTGGGCGACTATCGGCTTGTGCACGGCTCTACCAAGGTCGCGGGCACGTTCTATGCCCTCAGTCTGCTGCAGCAGGCGAAGGTCGACATCGGCTTTCTCGGCACGGCCGAGATCGATCCTTACGGCAACCTCAACTCCACGGTGATCGGCCCCTACGACCGGCCGCGGGTCCGGCTGCCGGGCAGCGGCGGCGCCAACGACATCGCCAGCATGGCGAAGCGCTTCGTGGTGATCGCGCGCCTCGATCGCAAGCGCTTCGTCGAGAAGGTGCAGTACCTGACGACACCGGGTTTCCTCACCGGTCCTGGCGCACGCGAAGCTGCGGGCTTGCCGGGGGCCGGCCCGGTCAGGGTGATCAGCGATCGCGCGGTCCTTGGTTTCGATCCGGCCTCAAAGCGCATGCGCGTGGAACGGCTCTATCCCGGGGTAACTCTGGGCGAGGTACAGGAGCACATCGCTTTTGCGATCGATGCGGCTCCAACGCTCGAAACCGAACCGAAGCCCGACACTCATTTGCTCCGCCTATTGCGCGAGGTCATCGACCCCGACGGGGTCTATGTCGGTCGCGACGAGCGCTGAGCCCATCCGAGGATTCCCGCCAATGTCCGCAGGACACAAAGTCGTTTCGCTCGCCGATGCAATCGGCCTCATTCGCGACGCCGACTGTGTTGCCCTTGGCGGCCACGCAGGGCGCAGGCCGCCGATGGCGCTGGTGTGCGAGATCATCCGGCAGGGCCGCAAGGACCTTCGTTTAGTGTCCTGGGACAAGAGCCTGGCGCTCGAACTCCTCGTTGCTGCAAGTTGCGGCGCGAGTATCGCGGCCAATGACATGGAGACTCGGGATCGCATCCGCGCCATCGCGCTCGGGTTGCCCTTCACATCGGGCACGTGGGACTCCCATTTCCGCACATTGCGGCCGGATTTCGTGCTCCTGCATGCGCAGTGGGCCGATGCGGACGGCAACGTTCGCTTCGCGCTGGATCAATGGGAGCCCGAACTCCCGGACCTGCTGCTCGCGAAGACCGCGACAAAGGTGATCGTGTCCGTCGAGCAGGTCGTCAGTCGCCAAGCTATCGCCCGGCGCCCGACCGATCCCTTTCTGTCCGGCGAAGCCGTCGCCTGCATCGTCGAAGCGCCTTACGGCGCGTATCCCGCCGCCTGCGACACCCGCTACGAAGCGGACCACGCAGCGGTTGGCGAGATCGCCGAAGCGACGCGGTCGGACCAGGCCCTACGGGTCTGGCTCGATACGCATGTCTTCAAGCCGGGCGATCACTGGGCGGCCATCGATGCCGTCGGTTCGCGACGGCTGCTCGGCATCACGACCAACCGGGTGTTGCGGGTCTGATCCCCGACAACACGGCGGTCGGCTAAGACATCAGATCGGATCCTTCCAGACGTTCTCGCTTCCGTCGATGCGGATGTCGATCAGGTAGAAGCGGCCCGAGGCCTTGCCTCGGGCAATCGCGGCAGCCAGATCGGCGGGATTGGCAACCTTCTCACCGTCGCCGCCCATGCACTTGGCGATGCCTGCATAGTCCACGTCGCCGAAATCCACGCCGATGTAGCGCTGGCCGTGGAAGTGCAGCTCTTCCTGCTTGATGTTGCCGTACGCCATGTCGTTCATCACGATCAGCGTGAACGGCGCCTTTTCGCGCACGGCAGTCTCCATGTCGCCCATGCTCATGCCGAGCGAGCCGTCGCCGACGACGGCGATGACGTCCTTGCCCGGTCCCGCAAGCTTGGCGGCGATCGCGGCCGGCAGGCCGAAGGCCATGTTTCCGTAGCCGACCGGCTTCATGTAGGCGCCGGGCGTCTTGATCGGCAGCATATGCGTCCAGACGCCGGGGTTGCCTGCATCGGCAACAATCACCGTGTTCGCATCAATCGCTGCGCCGAGCGTCTGCATGACCCATTGCGGCTTGATCGGCCGCGACGTCGCGTAGGCCGGGGCGAAGACGTCCTTGCGCCAATCCTCCCGCAGCCGCCTGGCCTGAGCGAGCCAGTCTGCGCGCGCGGCGGCATTGGCCGATACCTTGCCCTGCAGCGCCCCTGCGAGCCGCCGCAGCGCATCCGTTGCGTCGCCGATCACGCCCACGGCGACCGGGTAATTGCGGCCGACGATCGCCGGATCGAGATCCACCTGCACGATGTTCCGCGTCAGCGGCAGCGTCCAGCGCGAGGTCGACGCTGCATTCATGCTGTTGCCGACGACAAGGATGCAATCCGAGTCCTGCAGCAGGTGTTTGGAAACCTTGGTACCGAAGCGGCTGCGCGGGCCAAAGCATAGATCGTGGTCGCCGGGCACGGCAGAGATGCCGTTGAAGCTCGTCACGATCGGCGCACCGAGCAGTTCGGCCAGCTTCAGCGCGGCCTCGCCGGCCCGCGCGATGATCGCGCCGCGACCAAGCCACAGCACCGGTTTCCTGGCGACGGCCAGCGCCTGGGCAGCCGCCGCGATGGAGGCATCAGGCGCGACCGGGCGCTCGTTGAACCGGTAATTCTGCGGGTCGATCGGCTCGAACGCGATCTCGCCGCCCTCGACCGCATCGCGGGCGAAATCGAGCAGAACGGGGCCGGGATTGCCGGTCGTCGCCACACGGAAGGCCTCGCGCACCGCCTGCGGAATCCCCTCGCTGTCCGGCACGAAACGGCTCAGCTTGGTGAACTGCCGAAACAGTGTGATGTGATCGGCATCCTGGTTATCGTCCTGGCCGACGTGCCGGCGCCGATTGTTGCAGGTGATCACCACAACCGGACTTGAATCGCGGTGCGCACCGCCTACGGCGGTGATCAGGTTGGTAGCCCCGGGGCCGGTGGTCGCGAGGCAGACGCCGGGCTTGCCGGTGAGACGGCCGTAGGCGTCGGCCATATGTGCGGCAGCGCGCTCATCGCGCGTCGTGATGAAACGGATGCCGGGCTCGTCATAGAGCGCGTCCATGATCGAGAGCGTTTGGCCGCCAGGTACGCCGAAGATGAACTCCACACCTTCGAGCTTGAGGCATTGGACGACCGCACGTGCGGCTCCGATCTTGGCTCGCGCGGGCTGTGAAGTCGTCATCTGCTGCACTCCTGACTGTCTTTGAGATCCGCGGCCGTCTTGGCCATGGCAGCGACGCGTAGCAGAAAAAAACGTTTTCGGAAATCGTTTTTTATGTCTTTATGCCAGCACGCCAAAACCGACGTACGGGACCCATGAATCTGCCCGCCTCTCCCGCCGCCATCTCCTTCACAGGATCGAGTCATAATGCGAGGTGACCTGATCCTCGCCATCGACGCCGGCACCAGCAGCACGCGGGCCACGCTGTTCGACGCGACCGGCGTGCGGCTCGCACATGCCAGCCGCCCCTTCAGCGTTGCGCTTCAGGCCTCGTTCGCCGAGGCCGATCCTGCATCGCTGTGGGCAGCGGTCGTCGAAACGGTCCGTGATCTCGGCGTCGATCGGGAGCGCATCGCCGCGATCGGCGTCACCGCCGCGATTGGCATGGTGCTCACGGACGCGCACGGGCTGCCGCTTGCTCCCATCTGCACCTGGCAGGACCGGCGCGCGACGCGTGAAGCTGTCCTCATCGAACGTCGACTTGGCGCCGCAACGGTCTATGGCATCTCCGGTCGCCGGATCGCCCCCGAGCTGACCGGGCCGCTGCTGCTCTGGTTCCGCGATCATCAGGCCGACGTCTTCGCCAAAGCGCGCCTCATGCTGACCATGAAGGACTGGCTGCTCATGCGGCTTTGCGGCGAACCCGTCTGCGATCCCGCGGGCGCTTCCTATTCGCTGCTGTTCGATGTCGGGCGGTGCGCCTGGAGCGAGGACTTGATCGCAGCGCTGGAACTGCCGCGCCACCTTTTCCCCGAGATACGCGACGGCACCGCGATCGCCGGCCGGCTGACCCGGGGCGCGGCGAATGCGCTGGGGCTGCTGGATGGAACACCGGTGGTGGTCGGCGGCCCTGACGGCACCGTCGGCGGAATGGGAGGCGGCATGGTCGAGCCCGGCATTGCCGTCAACGTCATGGGCACCACGGACGTCATCTTTGCCTGCGCCGATCAGCCATGCTTCGATCCGGATCGCCGCCTGGTCCTCAATCGCTTTCCTGTCGGAGAGGCCTGGTGCATCGGCGGTCCTATGGCCGCTACCGGCGGCGCGGTCGCGTGGCTTGCTGGCGTGCTCGGCGCCGACTTGCCGACGTTGACGGCCGAAGCCGCCGCGATCGCCGCCGGCAGCGACGGCCTGATCTTCTCACCGATGCTGGCGGGCTCGCGGACGCCGCGATGGGATGTCACCGAACGTGGCGGCTTGATGCGACTAAGTTTCGAGCACGGACGCGGGCATCTGTTCCGCGCCGCGCTCGAAGGCGTAGCGATTGAGGTCGCAGAGGTCTTCGATGCGCTCGCGACCGCGGGCATGCCGGTGCGCGAGATCCGCGCCGTCGGCGGTGGGGCCGAGTCGTCGCTGTGGCTCGAAATTCGCGCCGCCCTGCTCGGCAAGCCGCTCATCGTACCTGAAATCGCCGAGGCTTCGGCGCTCGGGGCCGCCATGCTGGCAGCCGTCGGCGTCGGACTTCATGCCGACCTTCGGGCGGCTAGCGCCGCGATGGTCCGAATCCGCGAGAAGATCGAACCGGCGCCCGATGCGATCGCCGCCTACGCTCATCTCAAGAAGCAGTATCTCGCCTACCGCCAACACCTCGACAGACTTCCGGTTCAGGAAGCAGGAGATCTTTGACATGTTCAGTGCGCTACAGGGATTGAAGGTCCTCGACGTGTCGCGCTTCATCGCCGGCCCGTTCTGCGCGATGCAGCTTGCCGATCACGGTGCTGATGTCGTCAAGGTGGAGCGCATCGACTCGGGCGAGGACACCCGCGAGAACGAGCCGAAGCTTGGCGGCGAGAGCGTCTATTTCATGACCTATAACCGCAACAAGCGCAGCTTCGCGCTCGATTTCCGCAAACCTGAGGCCCAGCAGGTGCTGCGCGAGCTCGCCGGCAAGGCCGACATCCTGATCGAAAACTTCCGTCCGGGAACGATGGAGCAGATGGGCTGCGGCTGGGAGGCGCTGCATGCGCTGAACCCGCGGCTCATCATGGTGCGCATCTCGGGCTTCGGACAGACCGGGCCTCTCTCGCAGCGCCCCTGCTTCGACGTGATCGCGCAGGCGACGAGCGGATTGATGGAGCTCACCGGCGACCCGAACGGCCCGCCGACCATGGCCGGCACTTTCGTGGTGGATTACACGACCGCGCTCTACGCCACCATCGGGGCGCTCACCGCGCTTGCCGCCCGCGAGCAGACCGGCAAGGGCCAGCTCGTCGAAGCCACGTTGCTCGAAAGCGCAGCCAGCCTGTTGATGACGGCGATCCCCGAGCAGGCCGTCTTCGGCCGCAGCATGAGCCGCCAGGGCAACCGGGACCGCTACACGTCGCCGGTCAACACCTTCAAGGGATCGGACGGCGCCTGGGTGCATATCGCCTCGGGCACCGATCCGCTGTTCCAGCGTCTGGTCAACGCAATGGGACGCGAGGACCTGCTGCAGGATCCGCGCTTCGCCACCGTCAAGGCGCGCGTGGCGAACGCATCCGCGATCGAGACCGAAGTCCAGGCCTGGGTTTTCAGACACACTGCCGACGCCGTGGTCGAGGCCATGGACCGCGCCGGGGTGCCCTGCGCCAAGGTCTCCACGATGACTGACGTGGTCGAGAACCCTCAGCTCAAGGCCCGCAACCAGATCCTGACGGTCGATCATCCGCGCGCCGGCGCATATCCGACCCACGGCATCACGGTCACGCTGCGCGAGACACCGGGCGCCGTGCGCCGACCTTCTCCGCTGGTCGGCGAACACACAAGCGAGGTGGCCGCCGAGTGGCTCGGCTGGTCCCGCGAACGCTGCGATGAATTGATCGGAAAGCGCGTGATCGGATGAGGGACTCGCGACGCCGACCTTGGACCTCGGATGCCGATCAGACGTTCGCCCCGCGACGCCCCGCCGCGCTGGCCGACCCTGCAGCCGGAACAGCGGTCTTAGCGGTTGACGTTTGCGAGAGGGCCTGATCAAGTAGGATACAGAAACGTTTTTCGGAAATCGTTTTCGGAGTAGCAGCCCTACGGCGGAAACGTTAAGGGCCGATGCCCCCGCCAAGGGCCGGCCCTTATCGGGAGGGAATCCATGTTCACCATGCGTTGGCTCAAGGCCGCCATGCTCGCGCTCGTTACGGCCGTCGGGCTTGCGGGAGCGATGCCTGCACAGGCTCAGGACAAGATTACGATCGGCGCCATCATCTACGCGCGCGACTCGCAGTACTGGCAGCAGATCGAGCGCGGCATGCGCGACGCGGCTGCGAAATACGGCGCGACGATCACGTTCGGCCTCAACCAGCGCAAGCTGCCGACCGAGGGCCAGGTGATCGAGGACTTCGTCACCCGCGGGGTCGACGTGCTGATCATGCCGCCGCTCGACAAGCAGGGTTCGGTCGCATCCGCCCGCCGGGCCAAGGACCGCAACATCATGGTCGTCGAATACGACACCCGGCTCGAGGATTCCTCGATCGCCAGCCACTCGATCGGCGTCGACAGCCACGAACTGGCCGCCGCGGTCGGCAAGGAGCTGCGCAAATATCTGGAGAGCAAGGGCGGCCAGCCCTCGATCGGCATCATCACACTGCCGCCGATCAACGCCAACATGCAGCCCCGGCGCCAGGGCTTCCTGTCCGCTCTCGAAGGCTTGAAGTACGAGACTGTCGCCGAGGTCAGCGGCGCCACCCCCGAGGAGGGCGCCAACGGCCTGGAGAACATCCTGCGTCGCAAGCCCGACACCACGGCCATCTGGGCCTCCAACGCCGGCACGCTCGCCGGAGCGGCAGCCGCAGCGCGCCGGGCCAACACGCAGACCAAGCTGTACGGTATCGACATGAGCCAGGATCTCGCCCAGATGCTGCTCGATCCGTCGAGCGCGGTGGAGGCGATCGCCGACCAGCAGCCTTACCGCATCGGCTATCTGACCGTCGAAACCGCGGTGAAGGCCAAGCGCGGCGAAAATCAGCCGCGCTACGTCAACGTGCCGGTGAAGCTCTACACCAAGAGCGATCAGCAACCCGTGAAAGAATATCTGGACCTCGTGCGCTCCTTGTCCAACTGAGGCGAGGCACGGAGCTCCTTAGAAGCCCCTCACAATCTTCCTGCGAGAACCCATGTCCATGAACAGCACGCTCGCCCAACCTCGCGAAGGCATCAGTCCGGCGCGACTAAAGGCGGCCCTGGCCTCCTGGCGCGCCGAGATCGGCGTCGGCATCGCGTTGGCGGCACTCATCATCTACTTCTCGGCGACGGCTTCGAATTTCCTGACCGTCGCCAACTTCGCAACGCTCCTCACGCAGACTTCGGTCGTCGCGATGATCGCGGTCGGGATGACGATGGTGATCATCGCAGGTGAGATCGACCTGTCAGTGGGAGCAACCGTTGGCCTTGCCGGAACCGTGATGTCGCTCCTGGTCGTGAAGCTCGGCTGGTCGCTCGTCACCGCAAGCGCGCTCGCAGTCGGCATCGCGGTCCTCATCGGCGCCTTCATCGGCGCGCTGCGCGTGATCTGGGCGATCCCGTCCTTCATCACGACGCTGGGGCTGCTGTCGGCGCTGCGCGGCGTCGCGTTCTACATTAGCGACGGCCTCACCATCGGGCCGATGCCGAAGGCGCTCGATGGTCTATGGTATGGCTCCGTTCTCGGCCTGCCTACACCGGTCGTTCTCATGGCCGGCACGATCGGACTTGGCTGGCTGCTGCTCTCGCAACTGCGCTTCGGGCGGCACCTCTATGCCGTCGGCGGCAACCCGATCACGGCCTCGCGCTACGGCGTGCCCGTGCGCGCCATCCGCATTGCCGTGTTCATCATCGTCCAGGTGCTCGCGGCGATCGGCGGCATCATGCTCGTGTCGCGGCTGAACTCGGGCAGCGCCACCGTCGGCGAGCACATCGAACTCGACGTGATCGCCGCGGTCATCGTCGGCGGAACCAGCCTGAACGGCGGATATGGTCGCCTCGTCGGCACCGTGCTCGGCGTCATGTTCGTCGCCGTGCTGCGCAATGGCATGGTCCTCGCCGGTATCGACCCCATCGTGTTCCTGATCGCCCAGGGCCTCGTCATCATCCTCGCCGTCTGGTGGAGCATGCTCCGCCGGCAGCGCACACGTGCGGACGGATTTGCATGAGCAAAGCTCCCCTTGCCTCGAAGTTGATCACCCTGCCGGAAGCCGCCGGACGCGTTGGCGACGGTTGCCGGCTCGCTCTCGGCGGCTTCGCCGTCTATCAGAAACCAATGGCCTTCGTGCGCGAGCTGGTCCGCCAGGGCCGGCGCGACCTGACGATCATCGGATCTGCCCACTCCTTCGATGTCGACATGCTGGCAGGCGCCGGCTGCTTGAAGAGGGTCGAAACATCCTATGTGGGGCTGGAGAAGCACGGCCTGGCACGCAATTATCGGCGCGCCGTGGAAGGCGGACGCCTCAAGGTCGTCGACTATCCCGAGATGGCGTGTTGGGACCGCTTCCGCGCCAACCAGGATGGCTTCGACTTCTGGCCGGCCAAGTTTCTGGGCGGCAACGATGTCGTCACCTACAACGACGAGATCAAGGAATTCCCCTGCCCCATCACCGGCCGCAGGCTGCACGCTTTCCCGGCGGCAAATCCCGATGTGGTGGTGATCCACGCTATCGCGGCCGACGAGCAGGGCAACATCGTAACGCCGGCGCGGCGGCTGCTGCCGCAGAGCGGCGACGTGCTGATGGCCCGCTCGTGCGAGCATGTCATCGTCACCGCAGAAAAGATCGTCGCAAAATCCTTCATCAAGCGGCACGCCCGTTTCGTCGAGCTGCCCTCCTATCGGATCAGCGCCGTGGTCGAGGTGCCGTGGGGATCGCATCCGACGCCGACGCTGGGGCGATATCTGGCCGATGATACCCATCTCGATGCCTATGTGGCGGCCTCTGCAAACGACGGCACCTTCGCCGCCTACCTTGATGATTGGGTCCGCCGGCCGGTGGACCACTTCGCTTATCTGGACAAGCTCGGCGCCGCCCAGCTTTCTCGCCTCGCCGACCTCGGGAGCCTTGCATGACCGCGCCCGCCACCCTCAACGAAACGCTCGCCGTCGCACTGGCCCGCAGCTTTGCCGATGCCGAGGTCGGCTTCACCGGTCTCCTCACGGGGGCCGCGGCGGCCCTGTTCGGGACCGGCATCCCGCTTGCGGCCATGGAGCTCGCCAAGCGCATGCACGCACCGAACCTGACCATCCTGCTCGCTGGCTGCTATCATAACCCGGACTTCAGCGAGATCGACCGGCTGCCCGACTCCGAGCACAGCGCGATGCTGCGCGACCTGCCCTGCGAGTCCCAGATGGTCGACTATCCCGGCCAGTTCGTGCTCAAACGCGGCGACGTGAGCTTCGGATTCAGCAGTGCGGTACAGGTGGACCGCGTCGGCAACATCAACAGTGTTTGCGTCGGTCCGCACGACCGGCCCAAGGTTCGCCTCGTCGGCCCGATCCTGCAGCCCGAGCATATGACGCTGTTCCGGCGGGAATATGTGATGATGCCGCACCATGACCGGCGCAACTTCGTCGAGAAGGTCGATTACGTCTCCGGCGTCGGCTATCCGGGAGGGATCGAAGGACGCAGGAAGCTCGGCCTCGACTGGGGCGGCCCCTGCATGGTCGTCACCCCCAAATGTCTGTTCGACTTCGACCGCGAGGCCGGGCGCATGAAGGTCCGCTCAATCCACCGCGGCGTCAGCCGGCAGGAGCTGCAGGACGCCACCGGATTCGACCTCGGCGACCTTTCATCGGTGCCCGAAACCGAGGCGCCGACGGCCGAAGAGCTGCACAACCTCCGCCGCGACGTGGATCCGCGCGGTGTCCTGATGCCCACCCTCTGAGGGATACAGCCGAACGCGATCAGACACCGCATCGACGGAATCGATCGGGAAGGATGTAATCGATTCAGAGCGTTTTCGAGCGAAGTGGACACCGGTTCGCGTGAAGAAAACGCGTCAAAACAAGAATTTAGAGCTTCGGTTCTGATCCAATCAGAACCGAAATGCTCTAGGTCGTCAGGGCGCCGGCGTTGGCTGTAGACTTTCCCGCAGCGCCTTCTTGTCCGGCTTGCCGAGTGACGTCAGCGGAATGTCCTGACGAAAGTGAATCGCCTTCGGCGCACAGACCGGTCCTTTCGCCTGCCGAACCCAGGCGATCAGGTCGGCCTCCGATGCGGTCATATTTTCGCGCAAGACCACGACGGCGGTAACGGCTTCACCCCACACGGGGTCGGGTAGCCCAATGATGGCTGCAGCGGAAACGGCCTCGTGTGCAGTAAGGACGTCCTCGACCTCCGAAGGATAAACGTTGAAGCCACCGGTGATGATCATGTCCTTCGATCGACCGACGATGTAGAAGAAGCCGTCGTCGTCGCAGCGCGCCAAATCGCCGGTATGCAGCCAGCCGTCGCGAAAGGCATGGGCAGTCTCCTCCGGCCGATTCCAATAGCCCTCCATCACTAACGGTCCGCGGACACAGATCTCACCCAACTCTCCTGCACCGACCTGCCCTCCCTCCTCGTTTAAAAGCGCGACCTGGCTATTGCCGATTGGGACCCCGCATGAGGTCAGCCGTCGATTGTCGATGGAAAGATGATCATCTCTTCGCAAGACTGTCACGGAATTGGGGGCCTCGGATTGCCCATAGAGTTGCATGAAGATCGGGCCAAAACGCTCAATCGCTTCGCGCAGGCGGACGGGTGTCATCGGTGCGGCCCCGTAGATCACAAGTTCGAGGCCGATGTCCCGGACGTCATGAGACGCCGCGTGGTCCAGCAGTTTGTAAATCATGGTCGGCACGAGGAAGGTGGCGGAAACGCCATACGACCGTACGACCTCGAAGAATCCTTCCGGCGAGAAACCGTTGGCCATCACGACGGTGCCGCTCAAGACCAGGACGGGCAACAGGCAGCCACCCGCGCCATGACTGATGGGCGTCGTCGCGAGGAAGACCGGCGCTCGCGGCCACTCCCACTCCGCCAATTCCGCCATCGTCATGGCGACGTGCGTGCGATGACTGTGCATCACTCCTTTCGGCCGCCCCGTCGTACCGCCGGTATAGATCAGCCAGCAGAGATCGCTCGGCCTCGCATTCGAGACCAAGTCGCGCGCGGGAAACGATCCGGCTTCGGCAAGCACGTCGACCGCGGTTTCGCTGGGCCCCAGTGCCATCGCCTCGACGCAGCGAACCCGCGAGACGATCGCACGTGCACGGTCGGCGAATGTCGCGGGGTCGAAGAAGAAGGCCTTTGCGCCGCTGTCCTCGAGCATGAAAATCTGATCTTCCGCGGAAGCAAGCGGATGGAGGTTAGTCAGACGTGCTCCCGAGAGATAACACGCCGCACCGATCAGAAATGCTTCCATGCTATTGCGAGACAGACAGGCGACACCGTCGCCGCGGCGGACTCCGTGCCGTTCGAAGACCTGCAACATGCGCGAGAGCAGCGCTCCGAAGTCACGATAGGTCGTTCGCTTGCCATCGGAGATGAACGCCGTTCGATCGCCGCCGCGCCTGATCGCCCTGATGAGAATGTAACCCATCGTGGACGATGCGTGAAGTTGATCCATCGATTACCTTTCCGCCATCTGCCGGGCCATGACTAGGATGCTCGCTCGTAGACGATGACGGCGGCGAGCGCCTCTTCGAGTCCGATCACGCCGCCACCGTTCTCCTGGAGGGCAATACGTGCATTCGGGACTTGTCGGGCCCCCGCCTCGCCACGCAACTGGGCCACCAATTCGAAGCACATGGACAGGCCGGTGGCGCCTATTGGATGACCTTTGGAGACCAACCCGCCGGATGTGTTAATGGGTAGCGCGCCGCCGATCTTCGTCGCGCCGCTGGCTACGAATTGTCCTCCCTCGCCGACGTCGCAAAAGCGCAACATCTCGCTCTGATAGATCTCGCAGAAGGAGGTGGCATCATGTACCTCGGCAACATCGACGTCGCTGGGTTTGATGCCCGCCATCGCGTAGGCGCGATCGGCCGCCGCTCGCGAAAGGCTTGGTTCGTCCGGGAGGCGATACTTGCCGCCAGTCACGGCCAGCCCTCGGATCAGAACGGCACGGCGCTGCACCTCCGCGGGCTGGGCGCGAAGGAACGTTTCCGAGCAAAGCAAAGCCGCAGCGGCACCGTCTCCGATCGGCGCACACATCGATCGTGTCAGCGGGTCCGAGACCATCCTGTCGCCAAGGACCTGTTGTGGAGTCATTTCGAAGCGATATTGCGCATTTGGATTGAGCGCGCCGTTGCAGTGGTTCTTTGCTGCACCGATTGCGATCTGCTCGGCGGTGGTTCCGTAGAGCTGCATATGCAGCCTGGCCTGCATCGCGTAGGTGTCCATCGCTACCGTGCGGTCAGGAGATCGCTGGAATGGCTTTCCCACTTCGCGACCGATCTGCGCGTAATGTTCCTCCCACTCCTGCGGATCGAAACTGTCCAATCCGCGCTCGAACTCCGCGAGCATGGCGGCCTGATTATCTGGATCGTAGAGTTTCTCAACCCCAAGGGCGAGGGTGAGATCGGCATCGCCGGCGCGAATCTCCTTAAAAGCTGCGGCTAACGCCAGGCTGGCGGTGGCACAGCCGCCTTCCACGTTCACGATCGGCGCCCGTTCCGGAAACCAGCCCTCGCGGACGAGCGGAATGAAGCACACGTTGCCGCGCGCAGAGGCTTGTCCCCAGTAATGCATGAGACAATTGCCGAACCAGGCGGCTTCGATGGGCGGGCATTCCTCAAGCTTCGCGTCCGACAGCGCCCCGAAATAGGCGTCTCGCGTGAGCTGTTTGAAGGACTTGTCCGGCCATCGCCCAAACGGGGTCGCATAAGCCCCGAGAACATACACATTGTTGGTCAAACGATCGCTCCTCATGATGAAGGTTGTTCGCGTGCCACTGCGTGCTGGCGCGCTGCGCATTCGACTAGCCGCGTTTCGCGACCAGGGGGCAGGTGCTTTGGTCCAGGGGACGGAATGCCTTGTCGCCGGGAGTAGCCGAGAGTATCTTGAAGAGATCCCACTCTCCCTTCGATTCTTGCGGCTTCTTGACCTGGAGCAGCAGAATGTCATGCAACATGATGCCATCGGCACGAACGCGCCCATCGGGCACCATCGGATCCCTGACCGGAAGTTCGCGAATCTTGTTTTGCGATCGCCTCGCGATCGTCACTGCCTGCCGCTGCGACGCTCTTGAGATAATGCAGCGCGGCCGAATAGACACCCATTTGGACCGAGGTCGGCATGCGGCCTTGACGCTTTTGGAAACGTTCCGCCCAGGCGCGGGTTTCCGGCGTGCGATCCCAATAGTAGCCGTCGGAAACGATCAGCCCTTGCGCCTCTTTCAGACCCACGGCGTGAGCGTCGGTGAGGTAGAACAGTCCGGTCGCCAATCTCTGGCTTTGCGTGATTCCGAACTCGTTTGCCTGTTTGACAGAGTTGATGGTGTCGGAACCGGCGTTCAACAGGGCGACCACATCGGCCTTCGAAGCTTGCGCCTGCAATAGAAAGGACGAGAAGTCCGCCGTGTTCAGCGGCGTCTTGACGGATCCCACCACGGTGCCGCCGCTGGCTTTGATCGCCGCCGTCAGGTCTGCTGAAAGCGCCTCGCCCCAGGCATAATCCACCGGAAGGAAGAACCAGGACTTCCCCCCGCTTTCGGTAACTGCGCGGCCCATGGCGTTGGCGAGTGCGTAGCTGTCGTAGACCCACATAAATCCGTACGGCGAGCACGCCTCGGCGGTGAACTTTGAAGTGCCGCCCCCGGCGGCGATCAGAATTCCGGACTTGTTTCTGACGATGTCCTGAATAGCGAGCAGGATTCCGGAGTTCGGAACGTCGAGGATAAGGTCGACTTGCTCGACGTCGAGCCATTTGCGGGCAATGGATGTCGCTACGTCGACCTTTTGCAGGTGATCGGCCGAGATCAATTTCACCGGTTTGCCGAGCACGCTTCCGCCGAAATCTTCGATCGCCATCTGCGCTGCTACGACCGAACCTTTTCCCGAGCCGTCGGCGTAGGGTCCGCTCTGATCGTTGAGCACCCCTATGGTGATGCCGTTTGGCCCTGCATTTGCGGGCGGCGCCGCCAGCACTGCAACAAGAACCGCAATCGAAGCCGTCCAAAATTTCCAGTTCACAATTTCCTCCCATCCTAACAGCTCTGTTGTTTTTGCTCGAAGCTGTCGTGCGTTCCTGCCCCAAGTGGCGACAGAACGACTGTCTCCAGCCTAAGGCCGGTCACGGCACTGAAACCTGCGACCGGATGGCGACAGATACCCCAATAATTTATATAGTACAAGTTTATTGTGATATTTGGCGTTGCGGGACGTCTGGCTGGGACCTAGATTGTCGGTTAAGGAGGTGGCGGATTCACAGGGATGGTCGGTTTGGTGAAGCAGCAGAATTCCTCTCACGCCTCTAAGGCGCAGTCAGAAGTCCCAGCCGATCTTCGCAAAAAGACTCTGAAGGCGTTTTTGCTGCATTTCTTCGCCAACGTGATTCTTGCCGCAGACGCCGAAGCCGCACTGGAGCCCTACGGTCTCACCCGCCTGCACAATCGTGTGTTGGTTCTGACCGCGATGAATCCGGGAGCGACGGTCAGTGATCTCTTGCGTGCGATGCGTGTGTCGCACCAGAATTTGAATCCGACCATGCGGCAACTCGTCAAGGACGGCCTGCTGATCGCGAAGATTGGCGAAGAGGACCGAAGGCAGAAACGACTCTACCCTACGGCCAAAGGCCGCAAACTTGTTCAGACAGTGCTCCGCCGGCAATTCGCGCGCCTGGAGGCCGCTTTGGCCGATTGCGGCCCTGATGCGACGAATGCGTTCCTCGCCGTGCACGAGAAGCTTGTAGACAAGGACGATCTGAGATGGGCAGAGCGGCTTGCGGAAGATCCCTCTGGACTCGCAGATGTTTGATACCAAGGACGGCTTGGCCGGCCGGCCCGACGTGGCTTCTCCGCTCCGTCCAGAGCCTGCAATGAGAGGATTGACTTCGGCTCAGACAACCTCCTAGATCACGACTGACGGTTCCCCTTACGGGGATCAAAAGGGAACGCGGTGCGGGGACTTCTCCTCTATGCCGCGGCTGCCCCCGCAACTGTGAGCGGCGAATCTTTCGTCATGCGCCACTGGGAGCCTCGGTCCTGGGAAGGCGACGAAGGGTTGGGACCCGCAAGCCAGGAGACCTGCCGTCAGCCGTGGTCACACGCAAAAATGTCGGTCGGGGAGTACAGACATTGTTTTCGTCCGGCGTGCCATAGGCACGTTCGAGCGAGACCTCGTTTGCGGTGACGTGCCACTGACGTCATACCGAGGTCTGCTCGTGCTCTCTATCGTTCCTATCGTAAGGCAGCGTGATGCTGCGCGGCTCGCTTTCAGATACTTCCTGCCGGTTCTCCTGCTCGAATCTTCTTCGGCAAAGGCCCAGCAGCCTGAGACGTCCCATGTCTTGCCTCCGGTGAGCGTTATCCAGCCGCAAAAGCCTGCGGCAAAGCGTCTCAATCATCAGCGTTCAACTTCCGCAGCGCGACCTGCGCAATCTCAGTCGAGCCGGAGCCCGGCGGCGCGAAGCACCACGCCCTCCGCAACATCCGACAGGCCATCTCCGACGCTAAACCTGAACAAGCTGAACGCGAGTGGCAGCCGCCTCAACCTCACTCCGCTGCAGACGCCCGCCAGCGTCGAAACGATTACGTCGCAGACCATCGCAGAACGCGGCCAGCATAATGTCACGGACGCGGTCACCCAGAACGCAGTGGGCTTTACCGCGAGCCCGGCGCCCGGCAATGGCGGCCTCTCGTTCAGCACGCGCGGCTTCACCGGAAGCAATTCGGTGATGACGCTGTACGATGGCACTCGCCTCTATGTTGGCGCAGGAACCGTGACCTTTCCATTCGATACGTGGTCGGCGGATCGCATCGAGGTCATGCGCGGGCCAGCCTCCGTTCTGTACGGGGAAGGCGCAATTGGTGGGATCATCAATGTGATCCCCAAGAAACCGGTCACGACGCCCTACAACGATGCCGAGATATCGCTCGACACCAATACGACGCGACGCATTGCGGTGGATAGCGGCGGCCCGATCAATCCGAACGTATCCTATCGCGTCAATGCCATCGGCAACATCTCGAACGGCTGGGTTGATCGCGACGAGACGTCGAATGTTGCGGTCTCCGCCGCGGTGCGGGTCCAGGCCGCCGAAAACCTCGCTTTCACACTCTCGAACGACTACAGCAATCGAAGCCCCTCGCGCTATTTCGGCACACCGCTGATCAACGGCGGGATCGACGACACGTTGCGGTTCAAGAACTACAACGTGCTCGACAGCGCGATCCGCTATCAGGATAACTGGAGCCAGTTCAAGACCGAGTGGGACGTGACGGAAGGAGTCAAGGTCCAGAACACACTCTACTATCTGACCAGCCGTCGGCATTGGCGTGATGTCGAGAACTATAGTTGGAATCCTGCAACACGGTTGATCGACCGAACCAGCTACATCGAGATATTCCACGACCAGGCTCAGGTCGGTAACCGGATGGACGCAACGTTTCGTGGTCATCTGCTGGGCTTCGCCAACGAGTTCGTTGCGGGCTTCGACGTCAACCGGATCGATTTTACCCACACCAACAATTCGCCCTATGGCGGCGCATCTTCGGTTGATCCCTATGCCGGCGACATGGGGTCTTTTGCGACCTCCACGACGCGAACCACGCCCGGCTACAATGCGATCGTCAATCAATATGCGTTGTTTGCCGAGGACCGGCTGTCGCTGACCGATCAGTTGTCCGTTGTAAGCGGTATCAGGTTCGACCGGCCGGATGTCGACCGCACCGATTACAGGACACCAACGAATAATTTCGATATCTCGCTGTCGGGCACGAGCTGGCGAACCGGCGTGGTCTACACGCCCGTCTCGAACCTCGCCTTTTACGGACAGTATGCGACAGCCGTCGATCCCGTCACCAATCTCATCTCGCTGTCGGCCACGCAGAAAACCTTCCAGCTTGCCACGGGCAAGCAAACCGAGGTTGGGGTCAAGCAATCATTCTGGGGCGGCCGTGGTGAATGGACGCTGGCAGGTTACGAAATCGTCAAGAACAACCTGCTGGTCCCGGATCCCAACAATCCCGCCGGCCTGGCGCTGCAAGTCGGCCAGCAATCGTCGCGCGGGATCGAAGCATCGATCGGCCTGGCACTGAATGATGGTTGGCGCGTCGATGCCAATCTCGCGGTGCTGCGGGCCCGGTACGACAACTTCAGCCAGGTGGTGGGCGGCAAACTCGTCAGCTACGCCGGCAACGTTCCGACGAATGTGCCGCAGCAGGTATCGAACGTGTGGCTGACCTGGGACTTCGCGCCGAACTGGTCCGTCTACGGCGGCGTGCAGATCGTAGGGCAAACATTCTCCGATAACGCCAATACCCAGCTTCGCCCCGCCTACACCGTGGTCAACGGCGGACTGCGCTGGAAGCCTGACGGGCAAACCACGGTGGCGCTTCGCCTCTACAATCTCTTCGACACTGTCTACGCCACGTCCGCCCCTTCCGGGCAATGGCTGCTCGGCATGCCGCGCACGGCAGAAGTGTCCGTCAACGTGAAGTTCTGATCATGCGCCGCGCGTTGATCCGGAAAGGACGGCGGTGGCTTTACATCACCCATCGCTGGATCGGCATCGCGACCTGCCTGCTGTTTGCGATGTGGTTCGTCTCGGGCATCGTCATGATGTACGTGGCGTTCCCGCAGTTGACCGATCGCGAGCGCTGGGCGGCGCTGCCACCGATCGCCTGGGACCGCGTGCTCGTGGCGCCCGATCGGGCCATGGCCATCGCCGGTGTTGCGAACTATCCGCGCGATCTTCGCCTCGTCATGCTGAACGATATCCCCGTCTATCGGCTGCTGGACTGGAATGGCGCACGCAAGACCATATCGGCAACGGACGGTCATTCGATCGAGGACATCACGACCGAGCAGGCGCTGGCGATCGCCCGCCATCATCCGAATGCCGTGCATCCAAGGCTGATTGGCACAATCGAACGCGATCAATGGAGTGTCACGGCGCGCTATGATCCCTTGCGGCCGCTCCTCCTGGTGTCGCTCGGAGATGAAGCCGGAACCGAGCTCTATGTCTCGGCGAAGACCGGTGAACTGGCGCTCGACACCACGCGACGTGAGCGGATCTGGAATTGGCTAGGCTCGATCCCACACTGGATCTATCCCACGGTCCTCCGCCAGGATGGCGCAACTTGGCGGCAAGCGGTGCTCTGGATATCAGGCATCTGCCTCGTGGTGGCGGTTACCGGTTTCTGGATCGGCATTCTACGGCTGCGATTGCGCCAGCGTTATGCCCGGGGCAGCATCACGCCTTATCGGGGATGGATGGCCTGGCATCACATCGCCGGATTGATCGGCGGCATCTTCGTCCTGACATGGACATTCAGCGGTTGGCTGTCGCTTAATCCGAGCGAGTATTTTGCAGGCCGAGGCCCGAGCCGGGAGATGGCGGTCCGATATGCTGGGCATGATGCGCCGCGGATTGTCGCAGCCTTCCAATCGATGCCTCCGCTCGGAGCGGTCGAAGCTCGCTTTGTCTGGCTCGGCGGCCATCCGCTGATGGTGCTCACCGACCGCGACGGCGATCAGACTGTTGCCGATCCGGCAAGCGGCGCCACGAAGGTGCTTTCCGACGACGAGATTTTCTCAGCGGCGAATAGCTTGTTGCCAAACGCCGCGATGACCGCGCGCCTCCGCCTCCAGCAGTTCGATGATTATTGGTATTCGCATCACAATGAGCGGCTTCTGCCGGTGTTGCGCGTGGGCTTCGACGACGCGGCTGAGAGCTGGTTCTACATTGATCCGCGCAATGGCGATATTCTCGGCCGCGTCGACAACAGCCGCCGGGCGTATCGCTGGCTGTTCAATGCGCTGCACAGTCTCGATTTTCCGCCGCTGCTGCGCCATCGCCCAGCATGGGACATCGCTGTGTTGCTGCTGTCGCTCATTGGAATGATCATATCGACGAGTGGCATCGTCATAGGCTGGCGGCGACTGCGATCCTAGGGACAATGTCCGGCGCGCGGTGACAGCCAAGAGATCAGGACAAAGGCCGCAGCAGCCAAGCCGAATCTCCTTTACAAAACCTGAGCGCGAGATCAGTATCTCTACACGCGGAGATTTCACGTCGGCAGGTTTCCATGAGAAACTACGAAGCGAGCCGCAGGTTCATTTCGGAAGTCACCGCAATGGTCAGTCGTCTGGAGGCCATTCGCCACTACTGGGCGCGGCATCTCGGCATAACCGATGCTCAGTGGATCATTATTGTTGCCTTGGCCGAGTTAGACGGACGCGAGGGTGTATCCGTCGAGGCCATAGCGAAGACGCTGCAGGTGAATACATCTTTTGTCGTGAGGCAATTGAAACTGTTGGAGAGAGCGGGTCTGCTTCAACGTGAGTCCCCCTCCTCGAACACTCAGCTAGCAACTCTCTCTTTGACAGAAGCTGCCTACGCGCATCTGGCGATGCTGTCGTCTGAACAAGATGCGCTGCATGAGTTCATTCTGGCTGAGTTTGGACGCCCTGAACTCGACAGGGTGATCGACAGGCTCGCCAGTTTGAACCATCAGCTTGAAAAGGCCGCGGACGAAAAGGCCCCGCTATCTTCGTAGCGCAGTCTATCCGAGGCCGCGTCCTCACTGCACCGCATAGCAAAACTTGTCGCGCAAACAGAAACCCCCGGCAATCGCTTGCCGGGGGCCTTGATTAAGATTCCTTTGACGAGTGGATCAGAAGTTGCGCTGAACGCGGACGTTCAAGCTGTACGTATCCTGGTCCCTGAAGTCGTACCGAGCGGTCGGCATCGGCGCCGATGGGGTAAGGATAGCGGAGCCAGTGAACTTCTGGTCGAGATGGAACCACATGAATTCGGCCGAGAACGTCAGGTTCTTGACCGGGGTCCAGCGGGTGATCGTACCGAGCTGCGAGACATTGAAGTCGGGGTTACAGCTGAAGTCGGCACTGACCGCCGAGAGGCGGGCAGCAGTGAAGGTGGAGCAGACGAAGAATTTTGCCGTGTTATCGTAGCTGACCGCCGAGTAGCTGCCGAACAAGCTGCTCGACCAGTAAGGATCCCAGTTGTGGTTATACGCACCACGGACGCCCCATGCTGTCGTCAGATGGATTTTCCCATCAGCACCAAACAACGGGCCCGCAAGGCCGGCCGGTGCCCACACTCCGTCAGTCACCGCCCCGAAGCCGATGCTTCCGAAGGAGCCGAAATTATTGGCGCCACCGAAGATCGTGAAGGGGTTAGGCGATGTCGCCGACGTCGAGATCACCTGCTTGGTGTTACCTTTGGCAAAGGTGGCATCGATCTTGAAGTCGTCGCCGGGGCCGGTCGGGATGTTCTTGATCTGCAACGCAGCCATCACCGCACCACCCCACTTGGTGTCGGGGTGACCGGAGAGTTCAGACAGGTTGGTCGGCGCCGCACCCGGCAGACCGGTTGCACCAGCGGGAGCACCGACCGTATTCAGGACGTTGTAGGAGCCGTTGACTTCATGTGCCGAAGCCGAAATCTGGAACAGACCCCAAGCCTGATCGATGCGGATGTTACCGACGACGTCCGGCGCATGCACACCGGCATAGGCGTTGGCGACAGCGCCCTGTGACGTGAGCGGCACGGTCAGGTTGGCCACGACGGTGCGGTCGAAGACGGTCGGATCATCAAGGCCGATGGTGCCCGAGATGCCGTTGCCGAACTGCGCAGTGTACTGGATGTTGTTCACGCCGGTGACGGTGTCATGACCGCCGAGCAGGAAGGACGAGTTGTTGCCCGGATAACCATGCCATGGCGTCGCGAAGGCCGAAGCCGACTTACCGAAGGTGAAGCCCGCGAACTGAATGAACACGAATTCGACCGCGACATAGCCGCCGCCGGGGGTATCAAGCAGGTTGGCGCTTGCGACCGGCAGGCTCTGGTTGATCGAGTTCGGGTTGTAGGTGTTGTTGCCGAGCGTCGAGAACTGGAAGTCGGCCTGACCGAAGGTGCGGACGACGCCATATTCCGTTGCTGTGCGGGTATCGACCGTCAGCGCCATGCGGGAGCGGGCGGAGAAGTAGTCTTGATAGCGGTTGGTTTGACCCGCATCACCGCTCCAGGCTGGCGCGTTGTAGATGCCGCCGTTGAACGTGGTGTCGACACGCAGGTAGCCACCGATCTTCATGCAGGTGTCGGTGCCAGGGATGTACCAGAAACCGGCGCCGTAAAGCGAACAGATCCTCACGTACTCGACCGCTTTGGCCTTGACGGGAAGATCGGCCGCCTGTGCCCCGCCCATGGCGAGCAGACCCGCCGCTGAGCCGAGGATAAGGCTCTTAACCATCTTCATGTTAAACCTCCAAGTTGCTCTATAAGGAAGAGCTGCGGATCCGCCGGGTAAACACCCTGAAGCTGATTCCCTAGTCCCCCCAAAACCCGTCAAGCCGCTTCGCGCTTTCGGACTCCCGCGAAAACGCGAGGGACTTAAGCGAACCACCAAGAACGGGACGACTTCGGGATGCCCCCCTCCGTCGCTGTTCCATAAGAAACGAAGGTCTCCTAAGGCGCAACAAGAGAGAGAGGACTCCGCAGGCGCCTTCGCTTCTTTTCGGACGCATGTTGCACAAATATCACGGCACCGTGAGTGCGCGTGATCGAATAACACACTGAAATACTTAGCTTATTTTGCCTCAGCGTCGGACTGAAATTTAGGCACTCATCAGAAGGGAACTCGATAGCGCGTGCGCGGAGAGGTTTACGACGGCATGAGATGTACCCCACGAGAGAATCATCGGGGAGAATCATTCTTCCTTGGTGTCGCCGATCGATTGCTGGACCCATGTGCCTCGCAACCCGCCAAGACCTTGCGGCGAAGGAGCCGACGAAGGCGCAGGCGATCGACCAGGCGATCAATGAGAGGTTGTCGCTGGCTCAAGATCAGGTGCTCACGCTGCAAGATGCCGCATGGCATCGATCTCGCCATCCTGCCGCACATGGCGACCATGGCAGTCCATGAGCTTGCCATCCGGCTGCACCGCCAGGAATGCGCCGAGCAGGTGCTCCAGCTAGCGTTGCAGGGCACATCGCCCGGTCCGCCCCATTGATCTACGTCAATATGTAGTTGTTACCGTTCTTCCCTTTATTGCGGGCGGCCTTGGCACCGTGGGCGGGCCGAGCACCTTTCGGATTGTCGTAACGCCCGCCCCGATCGGATCGAGACCCGCGCTACGCTGCTATCCAACGTCTTCAAGGAGGAAAATATGCTGAACATGCGAACACTGTTGGCAGTCGCCATACTTCCATTCCTTGCAATCTCATCATCGGCACAAACAGGACAACAGATGGATAGGACTAGGGCCATACGCGCTGAATGCTTCAGGCAGGCCAATGAGGCGGCAAGATCCCAAGTGGGCATGGCTTCTGCTAATCCCGCTGCCACTGCCGAAGGGAACGCTGTCGGCGCAGACGCCTATTACTCGTGCATCCGTAGAAACGGGCTCCGAAGGTAAACACACCCTCGCCGAGGATCGGTCTCACCTGCATCCACTTGCGCTTGGACTGCCGAAATATCCCGGAGCGCGAGATACTCACGCAGGTCCGGCAGATCCTCGACGAGTGCTGCCGCCAATGCACAAGCACTTGCCGTACAGGCTATTGCGACCGCCGTCGTCTGAACCAGCTGCGATGCCGCGCTGTCATCGACACGGCTATCATCGACGTGCGGAGCAATATGCATTTTGTGCCAAGTATTCGAGCAGTTGCCCACAGGTAATACTGGTCCTACAATACAACCGAGATCTCGGCCCGCCTCGGATCTCGAATCGACTTGATGGCGTTGCCCGCTCTTCTTTTGCGACCGAAATCGCTCTTCCCGATTCCCAGTGTTCTCCTTGCTGTAAGCTTAGTTGTCCCGAGTGATTAGTAGCTCTGTTTTCGGGAGAGAACAGAAATGGCGTGGAGTAGAGTTTTTAATTTATCTGATCCGTCACAGTGCAAGGCAGTTATTTGGTCCGCGGACATAGAACTTTTTCCGACGGCGAAAGGAAGCTTTCATGCCGAAATTGCGCAGATCGGCATAAACAGGCTTTTGGTGCAACGATATCAAGTGTCGCTTCCGCAGGTTAACACCCTCGCGATCAGTCCAGGCCGCAGATCAATTGGCTTTCTTACCGAACCCAATGAATCGGCCTTCCTGCACTGCGGCCTGGAGGTCTTGGCCAGCGATCTCGTCGTAAACAGGTCCGACGTCGTACATCAACGATCTGGCGCAAACCTCCACTATGGCACGATCTCTCTCGCGGCTGATGACTTTGATGCTGCTGCCGAGGCAGTACTCGGTCGCGAGTTTGTCGAAATGCCGCAGAATCGAATTGTCCGCCCGCATTCTGCGGCGATGCTCCGACTGCTGAAACTGCACAAGAGCATTGGGCTGCTCGCTCATGACATGCCGGATGTTCTCGAAATCCCGGAAGTGGGACGGGCACTCGAGAATGAGCTCACTTATGTCATGGTGAGGTGCGTTGCCCAAGGCGCCGCTGTAGAGTCGAGGACCGGTAGCCGTCGTCACGACGCCATCGTCGCACGATTTGAGGAATTCCTGGAGGCCAATCCCGACCGGCCGCTTTATCTTGCGGAAATCTGCGCAGCGATTGGCGTCGCGGAGCGCACGCTCCGCGCCTCCTGCGAAGAGCATTTAGGAATGGGGCCGATCCGTTATCTCGCCCTGCGCCGAATGCACCTCGTACACCGCGCGCTCCTGAGCTCGGACCATTCAAAGCGGACCGTCACCCAGATTGTCACCGACCACGGTTTTTGGGAACTCGGCCGCTTTTCGGTTGCCTACCACGCACTGTTTGGCGAGGCGCCATCGCATACCTTGCGGCGATCGGTCGAGCTGCCGGAAACGCGTCCCAATCGCCCAACATCGCTTGCAGCCACAAACTTGCGGGCAGCTTGAGCCAGACAGGGACTTAATACAATGTCGTGGGCAAGAGTTCTCAGATTTACCGATCCGTTTCCCTGTCAGGCGGCCGTTCAAGCGACTGATGTCGAGATACTCCCCACAACGAAGGGAGATTTTTGGGCCGAGATTACACAGATTGGCATGACCAGACTTTGGATGCAGCGTTTCACTGTATCTTTGCCGCAAATCAGCAACGTTGCGTGCAGACCCGACCGGCGATCGATCATCTTTCTCACCGAATCCAATTCGTCCCCACTACAGCACTGTGGCCAAGACGTCTTGCCTGGTGACATCATCATTAACAGAACTGACGTTGCACATCATCGATCCGGCCATGATTATCATTTAGGGGCGATGTCTCTCCCGATCGATGAATTCGACGCCGCGGTCGAAGCGATAGCTGGCGGTGGTTTCAGCAAGCGGCTGGATGAGCGTAGCGTTCACCCGAATCCTGCGTTGATGTCGCGGCTGCTGAAGCTGCACAAGGTGGTCGGACAACTCGCCCATGAAACCCCCGATGTACTCGCAATACCGGAAGTGCTTCGTGCCCTCGAGAGCGAACTGGTGCATGTCATGGTCCGGTGCCTCGTGGAATGCGTCGTGCTGGAAACGACCATGGGCGACCGTCGCCATGACGCGATCGTCGCGCGGTTCGAGGAATTTTTGGAGGCCAATCCCGACCGCCCACTTTATCTCACGGAAATCTGCGCGGCGATTGGTGTCGCCGAACGCACCCTTCGCGCCTCCTGTGAGGAACATTTTGGCATGGGACCGATCCGTTATCTCACCTTGCGCCGAATGCACCTTGTGCGGCGGGCGCTCTTGAGGTCGGACCCATCAACGGCAACTGTCACGCAAATCGTGGCCGACCACGGCTTTTGGGAACTGGGGCGCTTTTCAGTTGCCTACCGAATGTTCTTCGGAGAAACGCCGTCGTGCACCTTGCGGCGCCCGCCGGCGGACCCGAGGGTTCGGCTCGACCGCCCATCAACCCTTGCTTTTGCCGGGCCCGGCCTCGCCTGAACCGGGTGCGCGTGATCGCAAACGCGCGGTCGCCTGCGACAAAATCATGCCACTACGCGCGGAAAATCGCTAAATTCGGAAAAACCTCCGGATAAGGCGGTGAGTTCGATTGCTCTCTTGCTGGCTTCGCTCTCCCCTGCAAGAGGGGAGAAGGAGGCCCTTTGGAATGCGCAAACGCATTTTTTACGGGGCACTCGTTGTTTTCGTTCTGCTCGCAAATACGCAGCGGATTTCTGCGGCTTGCGTCGATCCCACACAGGTTGCGCACTCAGCGGTCAGCATCTTCAGGCATTTCGATGACGCGGAGCGCGAGTCGCATCGGGGCCTCGTCGGCGTGCGAGGCACCGGTTGGTTCCTGTCACCAACAACGATCGTCACCGCTGAACATGTCACCGCCGGCATGGAGCTATCGACGCAGGACTGGAAGTCGCTTGAAATCGTGGACGGGAACGACAGTCAATTCATCGCCGCCCGAATCCTGCGCCTGGCTGGAGGGCAGATGGAAAAGCTGGCCGTAATCGAACTCGGACGCGCCGTTCTCAACGCCCAGAGTGCGGCGATCCGCCACGAGCCACTCGTTCCGGAAGAGCAGGTCGTGGCGCTTGCCTATGGGGCAGGCCGCCCGCAACTCGTCGGAGGACGGTTCGTTCGATTTGGAGACGGCGGGAAGTTGTCGGGCATGGCACTCCTTGAAATGTATGAGGGCGAGAATCGCCTTATCATCGATCACGGTGCGTCGGGAGCACCGGTTCTTGATTGCGGAGGTCGCGTTACGGCGGTCCTGAGCCACGTGTTTACCCAGAACGTTGGGTGGGCCCACCGGCAGATCAGGACTTCGACAGCATGGGGAATGCCCAACGTCGCGTCCGTGCCGGTCCAGGCGTTGGAAGAATTTGCCGAGACGAGATGAGAGCCGGGTCGTCGCATCGTCAGTGTCGCCACAAAATGGGCATCCGGCCACAATTGCTCCGCCAACTACGAAAGACCGCCCGCGGGCGGTCTTTCCACTGAGGGGGCACCTATGGTCGCAGCACCTGGTCGAGATTATCGACCGGCTTGCCGGATTTGCATATTCTTCACATTCCACCCCCGCCATCGACCTTCCGAACCCGCATAGCCGACGACGGCCGACTGCTTGATGCTGCCTTCCTCGATGAGACCGGACCGTGCACCGGTCCGACGGGACGGCGCAGATGGCAGAAGGCGCGACACTCACGTTTGGCGACGCTGACGGCTATGCCGCAGGATTCGGCGATGTCCGTATCAATCTAACGATAACGGGTGCCGGCGATTTCGAGGCACGGCTAACACGGTTGAGATTGAACCACCTGGAATTGTGTCGGTGCCGGGAAATCCTTCCGCGCATCGCATATATTTCGCTGCCCCCCGAACGGATATTCCTTTCTTTTCCGCTGGGTACCGCGTCCCTCGTGTCCGATGGGCTTGTCTTGCGGAACGGCGACATGGTTTTGCACGGTCGCGGCGAAAGCACCCATCAGCGCTCCCACGGCGCGTCCCAATGGGGCTTGATAGCCCTATCGCCGGACCAATTCGGGACTTGCAGCAAAGCCTTGACTGGACGGGAAATCGCGCCGCCGCCCGTGAGCAGAGTGCTCCACCCTACCCGCGCGGATATATCAAGATTTCGTCTTCTCTTCAGAGAAGCTTGCTACCTTGCAGAGGCTGGACGGAAATTGATCGAGCGCCCCGAGGTAGCAAGAGCGCTGGAGCAGGAATTGCTCCACGCGATCATCGATTGTCTGACCGCCGACGACATCGACAACAATAACTCCAAGGCAAGACACCATCACACTGCCGTCATGCATCGATTCGAAGATGGCCTAAGCAAACGCATCGATCAAAGACTCAAAATGCCTGCGCTTTGTGCCGAGATCGGCGTGCCGGAGCGTAGCCTGCGGATGTGTTGCGCGGAGTTCCTCGGCGTAAGCCCCGCACGATATCTCTTGTTGCGGCGATTGAACCAGGCTCGTTCGGCACTGCGACGCGCCGATCCTTCGATAGCCACCGTCGCGGAGGTCGCGCGAAATCATCAATTCCTGGAGCTTGGACGCTTTGCGGTGACGTATCGCACCACCTTCGGAGAGTCGCCTTCCGTCACGCTGCAACGCGATCCGTGATCTGATCCGCCGAAAGCGCACAGCCAGCCCTGCGAAGCCAACATTAGCCTCAGCCTCGTAGGCGAGGCTTTCAATCCTTTGTGCCGATTGACGACTGCGGGCCTAGTCGCTGCGGAACGGCGGCAACGCGCTTTGGTATACCGCTTTCCATCACGCCCTCAATCTGCCGAATGTGCATAGCGCATTCAGGGCCTTTCGCCCAATTTGCCGTCGCAAAGCGTCGGACCGATTGCCGGTTGCGATCTCGCATGAACCGGCAAAGGCAAGTTGGTCGGCGGGTGGAGGTGGGCGAAGGCTGCGGCCCGGGGCTTTCGGCAGCCGCCAACTAAGGAAGCAACCATGAGCTTGTTCCGACCAATTTCGGGCGCTCTTGTCTTGGCGTGTGCTGCGCTCGGCGCCCCGGCGACTGCCTTCCAGTACGACTGGAACCTGTTGCCGATCGGTCAGCAGCTATGGCTGCAGCACCTCCTGACATACGAGAAATTCCCGCCGCTGCAGGCGCCGGAGAGCTACAACCTCAGCGGGATCCTGGACGAGGTCAAGAAGGCCCATTCCCGCGCAGCGAGCGACTAAGCTGCATGAAGCGTGCGCGATGTGAACAGGCAGACGCCCTACGGGGCGTCTGCACACGACCGTTGGAGCGAAAGATGGCTTCTACGCCTGCCCAGAATATTCAACCTTCGCTCCGATCCGTTCGAGCGGGCTCAGCACGAGTCCGGCGACTACGTGCGCTGGGTCATCGAACACGCCTTCCTGCTCGTGCCGCGCAAGCGATCGTGGCGCAGAATTAGGAGACGATCATGCAAGCTCTCTTGCACTATCGCACGAACCGCCGCGTTCTGATTTCGATCTTGACGCTGTTGCCTGCCTTGTCCAGTCCGCTCCTGACGATCCCGGCATTGGCGCAAACAACGTCGCAGGCTCCATTGCCTTCATGGAACGATGGGGCCGCGAAACAGGCGATCCTCGACTTCGTGCGCGTCACGACCGACACCGCGAGCCCGAACCACGTGCCACCGGAGAATCGAATTGCCGTCTTTGACCAGGACGGCACGCTCTGGGTCGAGCATCCGATGTACACGCAAGTGCTCTACTGCCTGGAGCGCGTCCCGGCGGTGGTCGAGAAAAAGCCGGAGCTCAAGAACGTCGCGCCGTTCAAGACCGTGCTCTCGGGCGATCGGGAGGCGATCGCCAGGCTTTCCTTGAGGGACCTGGAGGAGATCCTGGCTGCGACGCTGACGGGGATGTCGGTGGAGGAGTTCAAGGCCGAAGCGAAGCAGTGGATCGCGACCGCGCGGGATCCACGCTGGAAGCGCCCCTACACCGAGCTCGTTTATCAGCCGATGCTCGAAGTCCTGCAATTCCTGCGTGATAACGGTTTCAAGACCTTTATCGTGACAGGTGGAGGGCAGGACTTCGTGCGTGTATACGCCGAACAGGTCTATGGCATCCCGCCTGAGCAGGTCGTCGGTACCGCGGGGGGAACGAAATACAGCTACGGCAAGGACGGCAAGCCGTTTTTGACCAAGGAGCCTAAGCTTATCCTGAACGACGACAACGCCGGCAAACCGGAAGGGATTCACCTCATGATCGGACGTCGGCCGTATGCGGCGTTCGGCAACTCGACGGGCGATCGCGAGATGCTGGAGTGGACCGGTGCGGGTGCTGGTGCGCGTCTGAAGATGCTGGTGCTGCATGACGATGCCGCCCGCGAATACGCCTACGGCCCGGCACAAGGTCTGCCGGACACCAAGGTCGGCACTTTCACGCCCGCGCTCTATGACGAGGCCAGGAAGGACGGCTGGACGGTGATCAGCATGAAAGACGATTGGAAGCGACTGTTTCCGTTCGAGCAGTAGCACCGATTCTGAAGGGGACCCGGCAGGCGATGGACCGGCTCAGCCGGCAATGTCGCGCGGACATTTTGCCGAATCTGCATAGCGCGGGACAGCACCAGAGGATTTGCTGGAATTCGTCCTTAGCCTGCAGCGGGTAGCAATTCGTGGCGCGCAGCGACAACAGAGCAGATAGGAACCAGAGGCCACCGACGCGCGCCGCCACGTGGATGGCGATGGCAGTTCTCGCGTTGGGTGGTTGTGCACTCCTGTTTGCCACCAATGGCGGTATCGTCCGCCCGGCGGCTTTTCGTTCAAGCAAGGCCGCCTCTGCTGCCGTCTTTGTCGGCAGTGAAGCCTGCGCCAGGTGCCATCAGGCCGAAACCGCGTTGTGGAAGGAGTCCCAGCACAAGCATGCCATGCAGCACGCCACCGCCGCTTCCGTGCTTGGGAATTTCAATGACACCGGTTTCGACTATTTCGGCGTCCATTCGCGGTTCTTCAAGAAGGAGAACAAATTCTTCGTCGAGACGGATGGTCCTGACGGCAAGCTTGCGAACTTCGAGATCAAGTACACCTTCGGCATCGATCCGCTCCAGCAATATCTGATCGAGTTCCCCGATGGTCGTATTCAGGCGCTTTCAATCGCCTGGGATAGCCGGCCGAAGGACAAGGGCGGGCAACGCTGGTTTCATCTCTATCCCAATGAGGAGATCAAGCACGACGACGTGCTGCACTGGACCAAGCTCAATCAGAACTGGAATTTCATGTGTGCGGAGTGCCACTCCACGGGCATCCGGAAGAACTACGACGCGGCCGAGGACCGCTTTCGCACGACCTGGACGGAGATCAGCGTCGGCTGCGAGGCATGCCACGGCAAAGGCTCGCGGCACGTCGCTTGGGCGCAGAGCCAGCGGAACTGGTTTGGAAAAGACGATGACACGCGCAAGGGGCTAGCCGTCTTGCTGAACGAGCGGGATGGCATTAGTTGGCACCCCGATCCGAAGACCGGCAACCCGCAACGCAGCATCGCTCCTGCGGTGACACGCAGGGAGGTCGAGACTTGCGGATTGTGCCACGCCCGACGCGGTGAATTTTCGGAAGACTGGGTACCAGGACAACCATTGTCCGACACGCATGCCGTTTCCCTCCTTGCTCCTGGCCTGTATCACGCGGACGGGCAGATGCTCGATGAGGTCTATAACTACGGCCCGTTCAAGCAAAGCAAGATGTTCGCGGCTGGCGTGACCTGCAGCGACTGCCATGACCCTCATGCGGCCAAGCTCCGCGCTTCAGGCGACGGCGTTTGCCTGCAATGCCACGCCTCCGACAAATATGAAGTTGCCTCACATCATCGCCACGAAGGCGTTGTGCCGGCCGTGGCTTGCGCGTCGTGCCACATGCCGGTCAGCACCTACATGGTGATCGACAAGCGGCATGACCACAGCCTTCGAATTCCGAGGCCGGATCTCTCCGTAAAGCTTGGCACCCCGAATGCCTGCAACAATTGTCATGCCGACAGATCCGCACAATGGGCGGCCGACGCGATCGAGCGCTGGCACGGACCGGTCCGGAAAGGCTTTCAGAATTACGCCGAGGCTTTCCAGGCTTCCTGGACCGGCCGCGCCGACGCTGCCACACTGCTGGCCCTGGTGGCGGCCAATCCCACCGCGCCGACCATCGCACGTGCGAGCGCGCTTGGCGAACTTCATTCGCGGGTCTCGGGCGCGAATATCGAGCTTGCGCGCAAGGGATTGGCAGATGCCGACCCGATGGTGCGGGTCGCAGCGCTTGACATGCTCGACGGCCTTCCGGGCGAGCGGATCTGGCCGTTGGTCGCGCCGCTTCTTGCCGATCCAAGCGGCGGCGTTCGTATCAGGGCGGTGTCGATCTTGGCCGCCGTTCCGAGCGCGGCCCAGCCCTCGGCGGACCGCGCAGCCTTCGAAGGGGCCGCTGCCGAGTTCATTGCGGCGCAACGTCTCAACGCCGACCGACCCGAGGCACGATCGACCCTCGGAAACTTCTTTGCGCGGCGCGGATTGGCAGCCGATGCAGAGAGCGAATACAAGGCGGCCCTGCGGCTCAGCCCGCAATATGCGCCTGCGGCGATCAATCTGGCGGACCTTTATCGGCAGCTTGGCCGGGACCGCGACGGCGAAAGTGTTCTGAGAACTGCGATCACGTCTTCACGCCAGGACGCCGGCTTGCACCACGCCCTCGGGCTCAGCCTGACGCGGCAGAAGCGGCCGGATGACGCGCTTGGCGAATTCCGCACGGCGAGCGAGCTCGAACCTGACCGGTCGCGCTACGCCTATGTCTACGCCGTGGCACTACATTCGTCGGGCCGCATCGGGGAATCGATTGAAGTCTTGAAGGCGAACCTGACCCGCCATCCGGACGATCGCGAGTCCCTGTCTGCCCTCGTCTCGTTCAGCCGCGATTCCGGCAATATTGCTGCCGCCCTTGAATACGCCGAGCGACTGTCTCGCCTCCTGCCGAATGACCGTGAACTGACCCGCCTCGCCGACGATCTTCGCGCACGTTTGAAGTGAGTTGACAGCGCTTTCCTGCCGCTGCGGACGAACTGCGCATCGCAGGAGAGTATCGGCGGCACACCGAGTTATGTCAGTCTGCTGACCCTTCAAATGTCGAACTGGAGGTGATCCTGCCTCGCAGAACAGGACCATATTTTCGTGATCGTGATAGCGTGCGTAGCTCGCCGATCTTCCTTGCCGATCGACGCTGCCTTAACACGTCAGCACAGCTTACCTAGCGCCGCCGACACTGTGCTGATTCGGCGCATCTATGTCTTTATCTTTGCTGGGCGAGATGAGACCTTGTCATCGGACGCGATGATAACAACGATCGGAATGGCAGGAAGACCCAGGTGGGCCGAACGAACAAGGAAGTGGCCATGTCCACGTCTGCGTGTGCCGACCGTTTGAACAGAATGCGTCGCATGCGGCAGACCGGACTGCTGATCTTGGTAGCTCCCGTGCTGCTAGCGGCTTGTCAACGTGAGCCAGAAACATCGGCTCCAGCAATCCGTCCGGTTCGAACCGTAACCGTTGAAAAGAGCAAGGCCGGAACACCGCTCACATTTACCGGCAGGATTGAAGCCGAGGACGAGGTCTCGCTTTCATTCCGTATTGGCGGTCGGCTTCTCGAGAACAACGGCAAGCTCGGAGATCGGGTGAAGCGCGGTCAGGTCGTCGCGCGCCTTGAACCTCAGAACGAGATGAACGGCCTGCGGCAGGCGCAGGCTGCTCTCGCAGCCGCCCAGGGCCAATTGGTCCAGGCCCGCAATCAGTTCGAGCGCCAGCAAACTCTCTTCGCGCAAGGCTGGACCACGAACGTCAACTTCGACCAGGCAAAACAGGGCCAACAGACCGCTCAATCGCAGGTCGATGCGGCCGAGGCCCAGCTCAAGATCGCACATGATCTGGTTGGTTTCACCGAGCTCAAGGCCGACGCTCCGGGTATTCTGACGACAATTGGTCCCGCCGCAGGTGAAGTCGTCCAGCCCGGACAAAGCATCGTCAGGCTTGCCCGCAAGGATGGCCGCGATGCCGTTTTCGACATCCCGGCCCAGGTCATCCGAACGGCGCCGAGCGATCCTGAAATCAGTGTGAGTCTGACCGACGACCCCGCGGTGACCGCGCGAGGCCGCATCCGCGAGGTCGCCCCACAAGCCAATCCGGCGACACGCACCTTCGAGGTCAAGGTTGGCCTGACCGATCCTCCGCCGGCCATGCGCCTCGGCGCAACCGTCACCGGACGCCTGGAGACGGAGGCTGTTCCGATCATTGAAATCCCGGCCACGGCGCTAACGAGAGTAAATCAACAGCCCGCCGTGTGGGTCGTCGATCCCTCGAAGAATACCGTATCATTGCGAAACGTCGACGTGCTGCACTTCAACCAGGCGCTGGTAGCGGTTTCCCAAGGAATCGACACCGGCGAAATCGTGGTCACGGCAGGCGTGCAAGCCCTGCACCCCGGCCAGAAGATTCGCATACTCGGCTCGGGGCGGTCATGAGATTCAATCTTTCCGAATGGGCGCTGAATCACCGCTCGTTCGTAGCTTTTCTCATGATCATCGCTGTCGTTGCCGGCGTTGTATCCTATTTCCGTCTTGGGCGCAGCGAGGATCCCACCTTCATCATCAAGACGATGGTTGTTCAGGCGGCGTGGCCTGGAGCAACCATCGAGGATACCCTCAAGCAAGTGACGGAACGACTTGAGCGCAGGCTGCAGGAAACGCCGCATCTCGACTTCCTGCGCAGCTATACCAAGGCCGGCATCACGACGATTTTCGTCAACTTGAAGGGCAACGCAAACGCCAAGGAGGTGGCCGACACCTGGTATCAGGTTCGCAAGAACATCGGTGATATCAGGCATACACTGCCAGCCGGGATCGTTGGGCCCGGCTTCAACGACGATTTCGGCGCTACATTCGGGATCATCTACGGTTTTACGAGCGATGGGTTCACCCATCGCGAACTTCGCGATTACGTTGAAGACATCCGCTCGAAGCTGCTTCTTGTTCGCGACGTCTCGGAAATCGAACTGCTGGGCGCCCAGGACGAACGGATCTTTGTCGAGTTCTCGACCCAAGAACTCGCCGGGCTCGGCATCGACCGCACGGCGCTCATTGCCGCGCTCCAGGCCCAAAACGTCGTGCGTCCGGCCGGCACGATCCAGACCGGCGATGAGAGTCTTTCGCTGCAGGTTTCAGGTGCATTTCGGACGGAGCAGGACGTCGCCAACGTCAACTTCATTGCGGGCGGACGGACGCTCCGCCTGAGTGACATAGCGCAGGTTCGGCGCGGCTATTCCGATCCCCCGCAGCCCATGTTCCGCGTCAACGGCGAGCCAGCGATCGGGCTTGCCATCGCCATGCGGGAGGGGGGCGATATTCTCGCCCTCGGCAGGAACATCAAGCAGGCGATGGACCAGATCACCGCGGATCTGCCGATGGGGATCCAGCCAATCCTGGTCGCCGATCAGGCCGTTACGGTCGATGGCGCGATCTCCGAGTTCATGACGTCGTTGTTGCAGGCGATTGCCATCATTCTCGTGATCAGCTTCATCAGTCTGGGCCTCCGCCCGGGGTTGATCATCGCACTTTCGATTCCTTTGACGCTCGCCATCGTGTTTCCGATCATGCAGATGGCGGGCATCGACATGCAGCGGATATCGCTCGGCGCCCTCATCATCGCGCTGGCCCTGCTCGTCGATGACGCGATGACCACCACCGACGCCACGCTCAACCGGCTCGTTGCGGGCGATGACAAGATTGAAGCTGCGACTTTCGCATTCCGGACCTATGCGTTCGCCATGCTCGCAGGAACGCTGGTAACTATCGCCGGATTTGTTCCCGTCGGCTTTGCAGCCAGCTCCGCGGGAGAATACACCTTCTCGCTATTTGCCGTCGTCAGCATCGCACTGCTCGTATCCTGGTTCGTGGCGGTCGTCTTCGCGCCACTGCTCGGTGTCGTCATTCTGAGACCACCCCAGACCTTGCAAACCGCGACCCCCGGCAGAATTCTCTCTTGGTATCGAGGCTTCCTGACCGCCGCTATGCGGGCAAAATGGGTGACTATTCTTCTCACCGTGGCGCTCTTCGTTCTGTCCTATCTCGCCCTTCCGCTCATTCCCCGCCAGTTCTTTCCGTCCTCCGATCGTCCGGAGCTTCTGGTCGATATCAGCCTGCCGCAGAATGCGTCGATCTATGCCAGCGAAGCCGCCGCGAAGCGCTTCGACGCGGCGCTGAAGGGCGATGCGGACGTGGCGCGCTGGAGCACCTATGTCGGACGCGGCGCCATTCGCTTCTATCTGCCGCTCAATGTCCAGTTGGCGAACGACTTTTTCACGCAAGCGGTGATCGTTGCAAAAGATGTCGCCGCACGCGAACGAATTCGCGTCAGGCTTCAAGAACTCCTGGCCAATGAATTCCCGAATGCGATTTCCCGGATCTCTCCGCTCGAACTCGGCCCGCCGGTCGGCTGGCCTGTGCAATATCGTGTGAGCGGCCCCGACATTGACCAGGTGCGGGACATTTCGCTGACGCTTGCCCAGATCATCGCGACCAACCCGCAAGCCGCGCAGGTCAATTTCGACTGGATCGGGCCGGCGCGTCAGCTCCGCATCCGTGTCGACCAGGACGAGGCGCGATCGCTGGGTCTGAGCTCGCAAGCCGTGGCTAACGTCCTGAACACTGTGATTTCAGGCACGCCTGTCACCCAGGTTCGCGACGACATCTATCTTGTCGATATCCTCGTGCGCGCGACCGACGAACAGCGCGTCTCGCTGGCGAACCTGAGCACCTTGCAAGTGCCGCTGCTTAACGGGCGAACAGTTCCGCTCAACCAGTTCGCTACATTCGAATACAAGCAGGAATATCCGTTGGTCTGGCGGCGCGATCGCATACCTACGCTCACGGTGCAGGCCGATGTGGCGCCCGGGGCGCTTCCGGAAACCGTGATCAATGCGCTTGCGCCGGCGGTCGATAAGCTGGCAGCAACCCTTCCCCGCAGCTATCGCATCGTCGTGGGCGGAACCGTCGAAGAAAGCCAATATTCGCAAGCTTCCGTCATCGCCGTTGTTCCGGTCATGCTGTTGCTGATGTTCACGGTCCTCATGGCCCAGTTGCAGAGTTTTCAGCGGCTGTTCCTGGTCCTCAGCGTCGCGCCTCTCGGCTTGATCGGCGTTGTCGCGGCGCTTCTCGTGTCCCGCAGGCCGCTCGGCTTCGTCGCCATCCTTGGCATTCTGGCTTTGATCGGCATGATTACCAAAAACGCCGTGATCCTGATTGGCCAAATCGAAGCCGAACGCGCACGGGGAGAGAACGTCTGGTCAGCCGCAATCAATGCCAGCAGCTCCCGCTTCCGCCCAATCATGCTGACCGCCGTATCGACCGTTCTCGGCATGATCCCGATCGCTCCAACGGTGTTCTGGGGACCGATGGCCTTCGCGATCATGGGAGGATTGCTGGTCGCGACGATACTTACACTTATCTTCCTTCCTACCCTGTATGTAGCTTGGTTCAAGGGAACCGAAAAATCAGCCGATCCGCAGATGCCGGCGGAGATCGGTATTCCGAGGATCAACGCATAACACTGGGTTGCTGACAGTCTGGGTTGCTGACAATGGCGCCAAATCAGCCCGCCAGCGAAACGACCGAGCGGTTTCCTATGGCTATCGGTGCTTCTCACATTTATCTGGTTCGCGGCGAACTCGCCCTTCGCCGTCAGCGCGCGCGACCGCGCGTTGATTTCCGTCGCTCTGGCCTACATGTTCACGCGCAAACCGAGCGCGTGGCGAGACGTCCGTCAGCGGCATCACGCAGAGGATTTGCCACGCCAGATATTGGCTCGATCGCAGCGGGCTAGTTTCCACGAAAGACTGGCCTGCGCTTCTCTCGCTGAGCCGCCCGACCCTCCGCATAATCTTGACTGGCATAACATCGATCCGCCGCCCGCTGCGCACGTTCGAGATCCGGCGGTCCGTCGCGCCGAGCAAGTTCATGGAATGCGATCCGCGCTGCGGCCAGACTAAGCGGTGCACCAGACAACAAATCGCCTACCGCCGTGTCCACGATAGTTGCCATCGCTCCGACGCTGTCGGCCAACCAGTTTACCAAACCAAGACGAAGCGCATCCTCGCCTCCGTAGCGTCGCCCTAACAATACCATCTCGCGTGCCTGAGCCAGCCCGACCACATTGAGGATGGTCGCTATATCTTCGAGCCGATAGGGCAGACCGAGCCTTACCGCAGGTACTCCAAACTGCGCGTTCTTCGTGCAGACCCTCATATCGCACATCAGAGCCAGCTCAAAGCCAGCTCCAAGGCAATAGCCGTTGATCGCAGCAATGCTCGGCTTTATCAGCGCGCGAAACTGAGTAGCCACATCGCGTTGCAGGGCGTTGTAAGCCGCTGCAGCGACAGGATCGGCCCGAACCTTGTCGAACTCGCTGATATCGTTGCCCGAGCAGAAGCTGCGGTCGCCCGCGCCCTGAAGCACCAGGACACGGACGGCGGCATCATCCTGCACCTTCGCCAGAAGCTCTGGGAAGGCGCGCCACATGTCCTGGTTGATGGCGTTCAGCCTGGATGGATTGTCGAATGTGAGCCGAGCAACACCTCCGTCAATCGTCAGACGTAACATTCTCCCAACTCCGTCCGTTTCGGCATTCTCAGGGAGATCATCGGCCGACCCATCTCCCCGTGAAAGGCTCGAGCTCCTACGTCGACGCGATCACTACGTCCTCTAGGGGGTGCGCTCGCTGGCGGCTTTGGCAAAAGGCGGCGCCAGACGGCTGGCAATCTCCAGATGCCGGCGTAGGAGCGTCGCGGCCCAAATCTGGTCGCCTGCCAGGAGGGCATCCATGATCTCGCAGTGTTCGCGCACCAACGTCTGGATACGATCCTCGTCGTCGTAAACGTAGTATTCGCTGAGTTGACGAAGCCTATTCTGCTGTTCGACCGCTTGTGCAACGAACCGGTTTCCCGACATGACGGCGAGCATTTCGTGGAACTTCGCATTGGTATCGAATATTTCTCTGCCGCTCAGTTTCCCGCTCTTCGCGCGGACAAGCATCTGCTCATGCGCCGCGCGGCACCGCTCCGTCGCCGGCCTGTCCAGCACAAAGGTCGCCTCCATCAGCCCTGCCGGCTCTACGATGATGCGAAAGCGATAGCTGGCGGCATAAGCCTTCGCTGAATTAAGGCTCGGCATAAATATCCAGCCATGACCGGTGCTTCGTCTGACCAGGCCATCCTGGGACATCTTCGTGAGAGTGCGGACGAGCTGAGCACGCGATACGTCGTAGCGCCTCATGAAGCTTGCTTCGGTGAATTGCTCTGGAACTCTGTCGCGCATGCGGTCCATGGCAATTCGGTCATACAACGACACATCCGGTGGCGGCGAGATAGGCAGATCGATCGCGTCCAAGGTGCCACCATCGCGAGCGAGATAGTGCCCTTTGTTCGCGGCTGAGATCACGATACCCTTCTCGGCCAGCAATTGGAGCGCAGCCCGGATTGGAGAGCGTGAGACACCGACCTCCTCAGCCAGCTGACTTTCCGTCAGTCGAGAATCAACGGGTAACTTTTCACGTCTGATATAGTCGATGATCTTGGCGACAACGTCGCTTTGGACCCTGGTGAGTGTGGTATCGCGTATATTGCTCATGGCCCTGACGCCTATAGTTCGCTCTCGATTCCACAACGCTCCACTTTAGTCGCCCATGGACCCGATTCTGGCGAGATCATCTCTTGAAATCATCTGCAGGACCAGGCCCGCGCCCGCAAGCACAATCATGGCGGTCGATCCGAGGCCCACGTAAAGGCTTCCTGTTGATTCGCGGAGCCATCCAATCAATGACGGAGAAACGGCGCTACCGACAGCCCCTACCATACTGACGAAGCCGATCGCACCGGCGGCTCCTCTGCCATGCAGATATGAAGTTGGAATGGTCCAATAGATCGCCAGTAACGAAACGCCTCCGATGGCTGCAGCGGCCATCAGCAGAACGGTCCCCAGCATGCTCGCAGAAGCCAGAGGTAGCAGCAGATAGGCCCCGGCCGTCATCAACGCGCAACCAACGAAATGCCAGCGCCGCTCCATGAAAGCGTCGGAACTACGCGCGATCAGAAGCATTCCTGCAGCCGCCGCGATAGAAATGCCGCCGGTGACCCACCCGATTCCATCAAAACTGGCGAACCCAGCATTTTTCAGTACGCTGGGGGTCCAGAAGGTTGCTGTATTGGAGGCTGTGTTGGCCGCGAAGTTCAAGAGCGCCATCACATAGATGCGCGGATCCCGCATTGCTTCAGCAAAACTGCCTGTATTTCGCCTGTTGCCGACGGCTTCATCCGACTTCAGCTCGTCGGCGAGACGCTGCTTTTCGTGCTCGCTCAGCCATCTGGCGCTCTTTGGGTCGTCGTCGAGATAGAAATATGCGATGATGCCAAGGAAAATGGCCGGAATGGCGAAAAGCAGAAACAACCATTGCCACCCGCGAAGGCCGAACACGTCGTTCATGCTCTGCATGATCATGCCCGACAGCGGCGCACCGATGATGGATGATGCCGGACAAGGGAACACCAAGGAAGAACAAACCGGTGATGCGGGCCCGATAGCGAACCGGGAACCAGAAAGTAAGATACAGCATGATCCCCGGGATGAAACCGGCTTCCGCGGCGCCGAACAGCAGGCGCAGGACGTAGAGATCGGATGCATTGCGGATGAACATCTGAGCTCCGCTGACAACTCCCCACAAGATCATGATGCGGAATAGCGTCCTGCGCACGCCCACCCGCGCAAGCATCAGGCTGCTGGGAATATCGAACAGACTGTAGGTGACATAGAACAGTCCGGCTGCCAGTCCATAGTGCGCGTCAGTCAGATGGAGGTCGCCGAGAAACTGTAACTTCGCAAAGCCGATGTTTACGCGGTCAATGTAGCAAACGAAGTACAGCAGCAGGATGAAAGGGATCAATCGGTATGACACCTTCCGGAAAATCTCATCCGATGCTTCGAGCGGCGGTGAGCTGGCGATCTGCATGTCCCGACCTCTCTCCTTCGCTATGCCGCTGGAAGGTTGGAAGCAGACGACGAAGCCCCTTCCTCACCCTGAAGCGCTTCGTCCCGAGAGCGGCGCAGTGAGGGAAGCGCGATCAACACCACGAGCACGGCCGTAAAGATCATTAACCCGAGTGCAATCGGATGCCGGATGAACGTCGTCCAATCTCCATCGGAGAGCAGCAGCGCGCGGCGCAGTTGTTCGTCAAGCTGCTTGCCCAGCACCAGCCCCAGCAACAGCGGCGCCACAGGAAAATCCAGCTTCTTGAGCGCGTATCCAAGGACTGCAAACCCGGTCAGCACATAGATGTCGAAGACTTGATTGCTCTCCGCGAACGCACCGATCGCCGCGAGCACGAGGATGCCGGGAAACAGAAATACATACTTGATGCGAAGCAGGGAAACCCAGATTCCGATCAAAGGAAGATTCAGGATCACCAGGATCAGGTTTCCGATCCACATGCTGGCGATCAGTCCCCAGAAAAGGTCCGGCTGACGTATCATGACCTGCGGCCCCGGCGCGATGCCGTGCGTGATCATCGCCCCCATCATGAGTGCCATCAGCGCATTTGGCGGGATGCCAAGGCTTAGCATGGGAATGAAATTGGCCTGAGACGCAGCATTGTTGGCTGATTCCGGACCGGCCACACCTTCCACCGCGCCGCGCCCGAACATTCCTGGTCGTCGCGAGACTTTGCGCTCCAGGCTATAGGCGCCAAACGCCGCGATGGTCCCGCCGCCGCCTGGCAAGATCCCGAGCAGCGTTCCGAGAGCAGTGCCGCGCAGGACAGGCGCCCACGACCGCTTGAAGTCATCGCGGGTCGGCCAGAGGCTTGTAATCTTTGCAATGTTGCGCCCCTTGCCGTTGGTGTCCTCCAGACTAGAGGCAATCTCGGCGATTCCGAACAGGCCGATCGAGACTGCCGTGAAACCCAGCCCATCCGAGAGTTCGAACATTCCAAAGGTGAAACGTTCGACGCCCGAATTGACGTCCATCCCTACCAGACTAAGCAATATCCCTGTCAGCACCATGGCGATGGCTTTCGCAATGGAGCCTCCGGACAACAGCACTCCTGAGACGAGGCCAAGTGCCAGCAACGCGACGTATTCCTCGGGCCCGAACAGCAGCGCCAGCTTGACCAGCGTCGGCCCCGCGATGGCGATGAACACCGTAACGACGCAGCCGGCAAAGAACGAGCCGAGCGCGGCTGTGGCCAGCGCGGCACCCGCGCGCCCTTGCAGCGCCATCTGGTGACCATCAAGACAGGTGACGACAGTCGATGCCTCGCCGGGAATGTTGACGAGGATCGACGTGATCGAGCCGCCGTACTGAGCGCCGTAGTAGACGCCGGCGAGCATGATGATCGCGCCGACGGGCGGAAGATAGAACGAGATCGGGAGCAGGATCGCGAAAGTCGCCAGTGGCCCGATGCCGGGAAGAACACCGATCAGTGTCCCCAAGAGTGCGCCAAGGAAACAGAAGCCGAGATTCTGCAGACTGACCGCGACGCTCATCCCGTAGATGAGATTGTTCAGGAGATCCATGTCGGCCACACGCTGATATTGAGTCCGAGGAGATATTTGAAGATCAAGACGGCCAAAGTGCAGATGATGATGATGGTGGCGCAGCGTTGCTTCCAGCCGGGAAATGGAGCGGCGAGCGATCCGATGAAAGCGCAACAGCCGCCGGCGAGGACAAGTCCGGCATGTTCGATCAGAAGGCCGAAGGTCAGCACGCCGAGTATCAGCGCGCTGAGAGGACGCCACGACCAGGCCGCCATTTTCACCGGCGCTCTCAAACCCTGCGCGCCAATGAAGGCGCCTGTCGCGAGTACTCCATAAGCAATAAGCCTGGGCAAATAAGCGGCGCCGGCCGTCCCCCCTGCATCAGCAGGCAATCGTGCGACAAGCAGCAGCGTCACTATGCCGATTGCGAGCACCAGCAATCCTGCAATCACGTCCCGGTTCATCTCGATCCTTTCGAAGGATGTCAGCGCTGACCGGCGGCGCGAGCCAAGCACGCACCGCATTCGGACGAACGGCTCACTGTTTGAGAGCCGCCTTGATGCGCGTGAGTTGCTCCTGTTGAGCTGATGCAAACTCCGCTGCATTCCGATAGTTGGAGGGCTCGCCGACCCGCTCGGCAAATTTTCGCCAGGTATCGCGATCCATCGCCTGATGGAACCTATCGTGGAGATATTTGACGACGTCAGGCGGCAGACCGGCCGGACCAACAAGACCCTTCATGTTGGTGCACACCACGTCGTATCCCTTTTCCTTCAAGGTCGGCACGTCGGGATAATGGCTGGAGCGCTCCGCGCCAGTGCTGGCAAGGATACGGATCGTGTTCGCCTGCACCTGGCCTTCGATTTCCTCGGTCGCTCCCAGCGCAATGTCAATCTGGCCAGCGATCAACGCCTGAATCGCCGGCGAACCGCCCTGATACGGAACGTGTTTAAGTTTCACACCCGCGGCACGCTCGAGCAGCACTCCGGCAGAATGCGTCAGACCGCCGAGGCCGGTATTGGCCTGCGAAATCTCACCGGGCTTGGCTTTGGCCGCGGCGATAACGTCCTCGATCGTCTTGAACGGTGAATTGGCGGCGACGATAAAGAAGAAGGGATTGTTGGTCAGGCGGATGATCGATGTGAAATCTTTGTCCGGATCGTACGGCACTTCGCGATGGGCCGGAACGGACGTCGTCTCCGAGCCGCCGGCTACGAGCAACGTGTATCCGTCGGGCTTGGACCGCGCGACCTGCTGCGCGGCGAGAACGCCCGCGGCACCGGGCTTATTGGTCACGACCAAGGGGACCGGAAAGCTTTCCTGCGCAGCCGCAGCAATTATTCGGGCGGCTTGATCGCTACCTCCACCTGGGGCGAATCCTACGACAATTTCAATCGGTTTCTTCGGCGTCCATTCTTCCGCGTGGATCGCTCCCACCCACAAAGAGAAGAGCGCCGCACCGATTGCAGTCCACGTGCCTGTCTTCATTTCGTCCTGCCTTGGGATTCCAACCTGTTGTTGTAATAATTTCCTAAATGGGTGCCGCGCCGAAGCCGCCGCCTCCTGGCGTCTCGAGCGTCAGCCGGGCGCCGGGCTGGACGATCAAGATCTCACGGGGATCCACCGGCGCGCCGTCGAGAAGAACCCGCCCTGTTGCTCCGGGCCCGCCTCCCTGCAATCCGGGGGCGGGCGTCCTGAGACGATCCGCCATGAAGGACACGGTGACCGGACTATCGGCGAGCAACAGGAGTTCGAACACCTGTCCGTCTCCGCCGCAATGCAGCCCACGGCCGCCGGTGCCTCGTCTCAGGGCGCGACGCTGGATGCGCACTGGTGCTTGCGATTCGATGACCTCGATCGGCGTATTGGAAAGATTGCTTGGAAAACTTAGAGTCGGCAGACCAGCACCGTTCGCACCGGCGCCCTGCCCTCCGTTGAGGAAGAAGGTGGACGTGAAGCGCTGGCCTTGGTGCTGTCCTGATAAATGAACGCACCACAAAGGCGAGCCAGACGCCGCCCGCACCTTGTTGGGTATGACAGGCGCGAGCGCGCCCATGACGGCTGGCGGAATGAGGTGCCCTGTCATAGCCCGTGCGCTGACCGCCGCGGGAAAACGTGGATTGAGGATTGAGCCCAGCGGAGCCGTGGCGGCAATGGGCCGGAACGAGCCATCGTTGTTGGGTACGTTCGGCGCCAGCACGCATTTGAGAGAGTAGGCCGTATACGCAAACGTGTAGATCGGAACGACGTTGATGGCCTTCGGCAGTTGGAGCGATGAACCGGCATAGTCAACGCTCACGGCCTCGTCACCGACATCGATGCGACAGCGAATGACCACCGGCTCGACGAAGCCGTCGACGCTGATTTCATTTTCATAGGTGCCGTTCGGCAGGGCACGAATTGCGTCACGCATCGCGCCTTCAGCGCGGAGCTGCATTTCGTTTCCGACGGATGTCAGCTCGCAACCGGTATCTTCGAGCGTGTCGAGCAGCCGTCTTGCCAGCATCTTGTTCGCTGCGACCTGCGCCCACAGGTCGCCCATGACCTGATCAGGCACACGCACATTGTTGCGGATGATTTCGATCAGCGTCTCGTTGGTGACGCCACCATCGACCAGCTTTGTCGGCGGAATGCGCAGCCCCTCTTCGAAAAGCTCCGCGGTGCTCGGCGAACGCAGCCGTCCGCCGATGTCGGGTGCATGGGCCGCTGTGCCGGAAAAGCCCACCAGCTCCTCGCCGCGGAAGATCGGAACCGCAACGTTGATGTCGGGAAGATGCCCGGTGCCGAGCCAAGGATCGTTTGTGATCATGACGTCGCCGGGACGCAGCTTCTCCCGCGGAAAAACCTTCAGGAAATGGCGAACCGTCGCCGGCAGCGTGCAGATGAAAGACGGAATGCTCTGGCTCGACTGAGCAAGCAATTGGCAATCGCGATCCAGCAGCACGACGGCGTAGTCGTTGGACTCTCGTACGATTGTCGAGAATGACGTGCGCACCAGGGTTGCCGCAGCTTCATCGACGAGGCTGACCAAGCGGGTCCACAGAATTTCCAGCGAAATCGGATCGATGCCGTTCATGGCCGAACCTCCAAATGAACGAGGACACTGAGATTCTTGAGAATCTCCACCCGAGCTGCCATTGGAACGACGATGGTTGATTCCTCTTCCTCCAGGATCAGTGGTCCTTCCAGGCAGCAGCCCGCCGGCACGGCGTATCTTTCGTACACCGGCACCTCCTCGAAGGTGTCTGTCTCGGTCCTGAAGATGACTCTGCGAGCCTTGGGGCGGGCCGCGCCCCCGCGATCCTGCTTGGTCGGCCAGACGAAATGCCTGACGTCCTGACGGGTCGCGCCCACGACGCGCCACGTGACAGTTTCGGGCGTACCCGACGGCAACAACCCGCCATAGTTCTCTTGATATTTGCGCTGAAACGCATCCACGAGATCGGCCCTGAACGCTGCGTCCGGATTCCGGAAAGGGAATGCGACCGTGAGATTTGCGCCCTGGCCCGCATAGCGCATCTCGACCAGCAGTTGCCAATCAACCTCGGCGTCACGCGGCGCCGCTGCGCTCAACTCGGCCTCGGCATCGACCTTCAGGCCGGCAAGCACTCTCGCCAGCTCGGCCCAATCAATGGCATCGATTCGCGTCGACCGTGACCAGGACCGATCGACTCGCACCGGCGCAGCCAGAAAGCCAAGGCATGACCCCGTGCCGACGGCGATGGGAAAGAGCACCCTCGGGACGCGCAGCTTGCGTGCAATTTCCACCGCGTGAACAGGACCCGCACCTCCGGTTGCCACCAAGGTGAATTTGCGCGGATCTTGCGCTTTCTCCGCAATATGAACCCTGGCAGCCCCCGCCATCGCCTCGTTGACAACATTGAAGATCCCCTTGGCGACCGCCTCGGCCGAAAGCGTCAGACGCTCACCCAGAGTGCGAAGCGCTCGCATCGCCGCATCAAGATCGAGACGCATGCGCCCACCCAGAAAATAATCTGGATTGAGATATCCGAGCGCCAGATCAGCGTCTGTTACCGTGGGCTGTTGGCCGCCTTGGCCATAGCAGGCTGGACCCGGCTCCGCGCCGGCGCTTTGCGGGCCGACGGTGAGCAACCCCAGCTCACTCGTCCTCGCGATGCTTCCGCCGCCCGCACCGATTTCAATGAGATCGATGCTGGCCACCAGAAGCGGAAAGCCACTGCCCTTCTTGAAGCGCCGCACGCGGGCAGCCTCGAAGACGTGCACAACAGAGGGAGCGCCAGAGAGGATCGTGCAAATCTTGGCGGTTGTGCCGCCCATATCAAAAGCCAGAATGTCATCGAAACCCGCGGCGCGGCCGGCGTTGGTCGCACTCAGCACACCGCCGGCGGGACCGGACTCGATCGTGGAGATCGGCACTTCCGCAGCCGCGGCCACCGAACTGGTACCGCCGCTCGATACCATGATGCGCAAGCTCGCATCGATTCCCGCCTGCCGCAGCCGGCTCTCCAGCTCACCGAGATATCGCCTGACGATTGGCTGCACATAAGCATTGGCGATGGTGGTCGTCGTCCGCTCATATTCGCGGATTTCGGCAGCGACCCGCGACGAGAGGCTCACGCACATTCCGGGAAAGGCATCACGGAGCGCCGCTCCAACTTCATTTTCGTTGGCCGCATTGACGCAGGAATGAAGAAGCGAGACGGCGATGGACTGCACATTGGCCGTCCGCAGCTTCGCGACGAGATCGCCAAGCGCATCTTGGGGGCGCTTCAGAACTACGCCGTCCGCCGTGGTGCGCTCAACGATCTCGAAGCGACGCTCGGCAGGAACCAGCGGCTCAGGCATCTCGATATCGAGATCATAGAGGTCATAGCGAACCTCGCGCCGGATATCGATCACGTCGGCTGTCCCCGCCGTGGCGACGAGCGCAGTGGGAACGCCTTTTCGCTCGATGAGTGAATTCGTGACGAGCGTGCTGCCGTGAATCACCTCCGCTACGTCGGCGGAGACATTTCGCTTCGCACGTGCCGCAACCGCCGCAAGCAGGTCATTGACGACATTGGAGAGTGCCTCGCCAGGGTCACTTGGGGTCGTCAAACGCTTGGCCAGGTAAACTCGACCGTCGGAGATTTTCTCGATCACGCCGTCGGTAAAGGTCCCGCCGATATCCACGGCAATACGATAGCCCATAAACTCGATCCTCCCGGCAACGCCTTCTGTGGAATATTATCTACATAAAAAACAATATCGTGCAACCTCCGAGATGCGCTGAATTCCATCAATGCTTCAAAATCTCCGCACCATTCGCGAGCAGTATGCCTCACTTTTCGTCATCCCGCCTTCTTCCCGCCTCATGAGCCATCTCTTGCAAAATGTTTTTTAACAACATAAAAGACCATTGGTCGAATTGAGATGAACCAACCCGGGCGGACACCCGGTCGCGTGCATCGGCGGCTTCAGTCGTCGAATGCGACAAAAATCATGAAGGAGACGGTGACTTGGACAATCTGCTGATGCTGCGGGGCGCCCGCAAACTGGTGACGACGTGCGCGAATGTGCAGCCGGGGGAGGAAGTCGTAATCGTAACTGATTTCGCCGGGCATCGTGTCGCCGAAGCGGTCGCTGCGGCGGCACTCGAGCGTACCGACGCGGTCAACATCATTGTCATGCCGCCAAGGTCGATCGACGGAGAAGAGCCGACCAAGACAGTTGCTGCGGCCATGTCCGCGGCCAACGTCCTGTTCACGCCGGTCAAACAGTCAATCACTCATACCTATGCAACCCGCACCGCGATCGGAAATGGCGCGCGCGGCATCATGCTGTCGCAGTTCAATCCAAACATGCTGGTGACCGGTGGCATCAACGCCGATTTTGAAGCGATCCGGCCACTCTGCTTTAAAGTCGGCGAACTTCTCGCCAACTGCGACAAGGTGCATCTCACCACACCCGCAGGAACGGATTTGCGTCTCGGCCTGAAGGGCCGTCCCTCGAACCCGCATTGCGGCTTGGTTCGCAAGCCGGGCGACTTCACGACCGTGCCCAACATCGAATGCAGCTCCTCTCCCATTGAGGGGACCTCGGAGGGCGTAATTATCGTGGACGCGAGCATCCCCTATTACGGGGTCGGCCTCGTGAAGGAGCCGATAAGGTTCGATGTCGCCAGTGGTCGCGTGACACGGATCTCCGGCGGCTATCAGGCGGACTTCCTCGATCAACTGTTGGCTCGTCAGGGAGACCCGGCCGTCTACAACATCGCCCAGATATCGTTCGGCCTCAATCCACATTGCCCCATGGAAGGCGTGATGCTGCACGACGAAGGCGTTTACGGGACGGCCCATATCGGCATCGGGACCAGTGTCCTGCTCGGCGGTGAGGTGAAGACCCTCACTCATTTCGATTCACTGATGTGGAAGCCGACCCTCTCGCTCGACGGCAAGGTCGTCCTGAAGGACGGCAAGTGGTTGTTGCCGGAAGCCGAAGTTATTCATAGCGGGCGCGCTTAGCCCGGATCCGTCGCGGTCAAGATCGCGGCGGATGCTCTCCTTGATATTATTCCCATCATCTCTGGAGAACCCAGATGCACGATCCTGCTCGACAAAGCGCGTCACAAGACCGTCTAGCTCGCTTGAGAATTTCTGGCCGCGCCGGCTTGGGAGGCAAATCAGTACGACAAGCGGATCTCGATTTGCTGGCCAAGGCCCCAGCCGGTTTTCTTGACACAACCCATTTCGACACCGTGAGGTTTCCGCCACCTCCCTGGGCCGACGAGACATTCGGCCGCGCCGCGCGCGATGGAGCCCTCGCCTACACGGGTTACCGCGGCCATCCCGACGTCCTCAAGAACGTGGCGGATAGCACGGGCAAGTTTATTGGGATCACGCTGCGCCCCGGCGAAAACGTGATCCTGACGCCCGGCACGCAAGGCGGATTGTTCGCGTCCCTGAGCGCGCTGGTGCAGGAAGGCGATCGTGTCGCTCTGATGGATCCGGACTATCTCTTCAGCGAACGGATTGTGCGTTTCCTTGGCGCAGAGCCGGGCCACGTTCCGCTGCATCTCGATGCCGGCGACCCACATCCGGACTTCGACGTCCTGGAAGCCGAATTTGCGAACCGCGGCGCTCGGCTGTTCGTATTCTCTCATCCGAACAATCCGTCTGGCGCAGTATTTTCGGAGGCAGTGATCGGCCGTATTGCGGAGCTGGCAAAGCGCTACGATGTCACTGTCCTGGTGGATGAACTCTATTCCAGGCTGATACACGAAGGATCTTTCACTCACCTGGCCGCGCAGCGCGGAATGTTTGAGCGTACAGTGACATTGCTGGGGCCGAGCAAGACCGAATCCTTGAGCGGCTATCGCCTTGGCGTGGTGGTTGCACCGGAGAAGATAGCTACGCGCATTGAGGACGTGCTGTCCGTCACTGCGCTGCGTGCGCCTGCTTATGCGCAGCACCTCCTCACTTGCTGGCTGCGCGACGACCATGCCTGGCTGGCGGAGCGAATGACCGCCTTCACCGCGCTAAGGACACTCACCGAGCAGAAGCTGCGTCAGCTTCCCTGGCTCAAGTGGCAGCCGCAACGTGGCACCGCCTATGCATGGGTCGACGTCAGCGCCCTTGAACTGCCCGGGCCGGCCGTGGCCGAGGCTCTTCTCACGGAGGCTGGAGCGTTGGTCAGTCCCGGATACCAATTTGGCCCTGCAAGTGGCGGCCACTTTCGGGTTTGCTACGCGCGCGATGAGACCGAGTGGAGCTCAGCGCTGGATCGCATGGTTCGCACGCTGGACACTCTGAAGAAAAGGCGCGGGGCGGTTGCATGACGACCCGCCAGGCGATCTCGACCGTCGCGGCGCCCCCACCGGCGGGTCCCTATTCGCAGGCCATCAGCGCAGAAGGACGATTCGTCTTTCTTGCCGGCCAAACACCTCGGACAAGGGACGGGCGGCGCATCAGCGATGCGCCGTTCGTTGAGCAAGCTCGTCTTGCGCTCGACAACCTCGAAGCCGTGGCGCGTGCAGCGGGTCTTTCGCTTCGGCACGCCGTGAAGATAAATGTCTATCTTCGGTCTCTCGAGGACATCCCCGCGTTCAATCAGGTGTTTGCGGAATATATTGGTGATCCACCACCGGCCCGCACGTTGACTCAGAGCAGCTTCATCGATTTCGCCGTCGAGATCGATGCCATCTTGCTAACGTGACAAAAGAGCGGTTCGAACAAAGAGGTGACATCATGATCCCAATCCGATCATGATCTCATCGACCAATCGTTTCGGGCGCAGGCGTCAGGCCAAACCGCTGCCGGAAGATACGCGAAAAATGCGTGGGCAAGCGGACCGCAGAGTTGGTGCGGTGCACATTGCTGACACAGCATGCATTCGCAGGGGAGCGCAACCGGTCTCAAGACAGACCTTTAGATCAGCGCTTCAAGTTGCGGAGGTCACGCGGCGAAATATCATAGCTCGCCTTGAACGCATGACTGAAACTCGCACCGTCTGAAAAGCCGTTCCTGAGCGCAATTTCGGTAATGCTCACGTCAGGGGCATCCAAGATTTCCGCTCGCGCGCGCTCCAGACGGAGCTGTTTGATAAAATGCGCTGGCGTTAGTCCAATCCGACCGAATGCATTGTACAGAGATCGCCTCGAAAGACCGAGATCGTGCGCCAGTCGATCCGGACCATAGCTCTCGTCAGCGATGTTTTGCGTAACCATCACACGCGCGCGAAGAATGATTGCTGGCAGCGGCCGGTCGAACGAGGATCCGGCTCCAGGGCCAAGTGAAAGAAGCGCGATATCGATCAGAGATTCAACGGTCAGCGCATCTGCAGGTGAACGATGCCCATGCCATAGCAGCGCCTTCGATCCTCCCGCGGCCGCCGCAAGCGGCCCGCTAGAAGCGTGGGGCGCCCCCATCTTCTCATGCACCGTCTCTTGCCACGAACGCTTCGACATTGGGTCGAAGATGAGCACGAGTCCCTCGTAACCTTCATCCATCTCAAGATGATAGGTCCAGGCCATCGAGGCAATCAGCATCTCACCCGGCTGCAATGCGAACGATCGGTGGGCATCCTCGTACCGCATTGTCCCCTTGAGCTGCCAAATAAGCTTAACGTACGTACCAAAACCAGCCAGCGCTGCTTTCTTACCCGAGGCGTCGACCATCGTCTGGGGAGTCAAAAGATGCGCAATCGAATGACCTTCGATTCGTCGGGACAAGACCGAGCGACGGACGCTGTCGTTTCGGAGCGCAACCGACAGATTTGGGAAAACTCGGTTGGCCTGCGCGATCGCTTCCGCGCTCGAGTAACGGCACGAGGGCGTGCCTGCAGAGTTGGCGGAAATCATTGGATACGCAATCGACGCCATTAATGCCTATCCCCCAGCTAGGCCGATATCTTTCTATTTCAAGCATCCGGCTCGTCCCGACGGCGCTCCGTTGCAACTGTAACAAACAACGCGAGGTGGGTCGTTGGCGCGACAAATTATGTCACCACGGTGACAAAACTCGAAACACCGAAATCGCGCCGTAACAAAGCCGATGTACTGCCCTCCCCCAATTGGAGCAGCAGAGAAGTAAGAGATGACACGAAGGCGACACGCACGACGTCCGCTGGTCGGTCGGACCGATTACCGTGATCGCGAAGCCAAGGTGTGCTGCGGGCATGACGCCCTGCGCCGTCCTCGCCCGCCAAAGCTCTACAGCCTGCAACGTCAGATTTCTCGTCCTGGAAATTAGGCAGTGGCTTTATTGTTGCGGCTGTTTGCCCTGGTGGCGTTTGCCCTTCTGCCTGGAATCGCAATCCAGTTGTACAATGAGTTCGACCTCCGTTTCTCGCACCAAATGGAAGTGCAAGAGCTGGCGCTTGGTCTCGCCAAGCTCGCCGCCGCCGAGCAGCAGCAGATCATCCAAGGAATTCGCCAGGCATTGATTGCACTCTCGGAGCTTCCCGCGGTCAAGGCAAAGGACGCCCGCGGATGCGAGGCTTACCTCTCCAGAATCAAGGAGCGCTATCCGGAGTTCATTGATTTTATTGTGGTCGACATGAATGGCGATTCGTTCTGCGACTCGACCAGCGATTACAAGCCCTCGACCGCCGCCGGGCGCGCCTACTTTGCCAACGTCCTGAAAACCAGCAAGTTTACCGTCGGAGAGTTCGCGCACGGCCGAGCGACCGGCCGCAACGTTCTCCACTTTGCCCTGCCATTCTACGACGACGATGGCCACATGGGCGGCGTCGTAATAGCCGCCCTCAGCCTCGATTGGCTGGCTCATTATCTCGCCCAGAAGGGCCCGCCCCCCGGCGTCGCCCTCGCCATTAGAGACCGCAACGGCACGTACCTCGCACGCTATCCTCGCAACGACCAGTTCGTCGGCCGGAGGATACCCGATGACCGTTACTTGCACTCGGATCCCTCGGGCACAACAACCGCGCGCGACATTGACGGTGTGGAACGGATCGTAGGCTACACGGCGCTGCAAGCAGACGCCGGAGAGATTTTTGTTACCTTCGGCGTCGACAAGACGCTGGCCTTCAGTCAGATCCAACGTCGTACGCGGCTAGGCATCCTTCTGATTGTCCTGGGCACGTCGGTGGTGCTGGCCTTGACCTGGTTTGGTGCCCGTCGGTTCATCCAGCATCCGCTGGGACAAATGGTTGATGCGGCCAACCAATGGCGGCTTGGCGACTACGCGCGTCGAGTGCATATCCGGGACAAAGGATCAGAGATTACTCGGGTCGCCGACGCATTCAACACCATGGCCGATGCGCTCGCGAACCGCGAACACGAGCTGCACGATGCCAAGGAGAAAGCCGAGCAGGCAGCGGCTCGGATCACGACAATATTCGAGAGCACGACCGACTGCGTCCTTATCGTCGATACAGGATGGTACATCACTTATCTGAACGAGAGGGCGAAGGCGCAGCTCGCTGTAGGATATGACCTCATCGGCATGAATCTGTGCGAGATCTTTCCGGATTGGACCGACAAAGACCTCTCGGGCCGAGCACATACGGCTATGTCGGAACAGAGCTCCGCGTCCGTCGAAACGTTCTTCCGAGATGTCTGGTACGCGGTCAATGCATTCCCATCCGGCGAAGGCATCGTCATCCTGTTTCGAGACATCACCGAACAGAAGCATGCCGTGGAGGCGCGGCGCTTGATGGAAGAACAACTTCATCAGAGCCAAAAAATGGAGGCCGTCGGTCAGCTCACGGGCGGCGTTGCCCACGACTTCAACAATTTGCTGATGGTGATTTCCGGCAATCTCGAACTTATCGAGAGCCGTACGGCAGACGACAAATGCGTCCAGAGACTCGCAGTAGCGGCGCGGAAGGCCGCCGACCGGGGTGCGAGCCTGACCGCGCAGCTACTCGCTTTTTCCCGACGGCAGAAGCTGAACCCGAAGACCATTCACATTGATGCTCTCATTCGGGATTTTCAGGGACTGATCCTTCGCGCACTCGGGGACAGGTGCAAGATCAACCTTGTCGCGGATGATCAACTGTGGCCATGCCATCTTGACCCTGCGCAGCTGGAGACAGCACTCCTCAACCTGGCCCTGAACGCGCGCGACGCCATGCCGGACGGCGGCAGGCTGGATATCGAGGCACGAAATATAACCCTTGACGAGGGCGCCATTGCCGGCGTCGCGTCCGGATCGTACGTCAAGCTCTCCGTCACCGACACTGGCTGCGGCATGCCGCAAGACACGCTGGATCGGGTGTTCGAACCGTTTTTCACCACGAAGGAGGTCGGCAAAGGAACCGGGCTCGGCCTCAGCATGGTTTATGGGTTCGTCCGGCAATCCGGCGGCCATGTCGCCATCGAAAGCACAGTCGGAATGGGAACCACGGTCAGTCTCTATCTGCCCAGATCCGGCCAAGCGTCCGATGTGGGGAGGGATATCACCCAACTCCAGGACATAGCAGCAGGGTCAGGCAGGGTTCTCATGGTCGAAGATGATCACGACGTCATGGACGTCACGTCAGCAATACTGAGAGAGCTCGGCTATGAAGTCCTCTGCGCCCAAGATGGCGCCGACGCCATCCGGATTCTGAGGGATAACAAGAAACTGGATCTGCTATTCAGCGATATCATGATGCCAGGAGGCATCAGCGGTGTTGAACTGGCTCGCGAAGCGAAGCACCTCTGCAGCGGCATCAAGATTTTGCTCACTTCAGGCAACGCGGCAGACACTTTGTCGCGCCACGGGGCAGAGGGCGAGTTTCCCGTTATCGGCAAACCCTTCCGTCGCGCCGAGCTGGCGCAATATCTGCGGGCGGTTATGGGCGCAGCCTGAAATCATTGCCGGCTGGGAACGTTTCAACGCAATGCACGGGGCCTCACTCCCGCTCCGAATCCTTCCGCATCAACCTAGTCGTGTAACTATATCGATCGGCCGGGTGAATGCTGAGCGATACTTCGGCCATCTCGTTCGAGCTGAAGAGATATTGACGCCGGATCGCAAGCGCGTGCGCGCCCGGCGTGGCCTTCAAAGGCACTGCCATGTCATGGGACACGCCGACCGCACGGATATCCTGACGAATTTCGCTGAATCGCCGGCCGGATATCTTTTCCACCAGCGTGCCGAAGATGTCGCGATGGTCCTCCATCCTGGATCGAACCTCGCGCGCAAAAGCGTCGTCAATGTAGACATCAGTCCAGCAGATCGGAGTCTTCGTTGCATCGCCGGGGATCATGCGGAGGCTCGATATGCGCAGCCAGCGACGCCCGGGCTGGCATCCGAGATCCCGTGCCAGCGCATCATCGGCGACGACCTCGGCAACCCGCTGGACGTGGCGTTCGGTTTCGACGCCGAACCGCTGCACGGCCTCTATGGATTCGAGCGCCTGGGTAAATCCGCCACCGCTGCGCTGCGGCGTCAGCGCTTCGACGCGGGTGCCTGCATTCCGCTTGCGGCTGACGAGGCCTGACGCCTGAAGTTCGCGCATCGCGGCACGCACCGTCGAGCGGCTCACGGCAAACTGTTCGGCCAGCTCGAACTCGTTGGGCAGAACCGAACCTATGGGATGTCGACCGCCCGCGATTGCCTCCGTGAGCAGGCGAGCAACGTAAGCGTAACGCGTTTCCACACCTGCCTCCGTTCTATCCGGTCAATGGAAGCCCAATGGGAGTGGGATTCGTCAAGAAAGGATGTTGACTCGTCCTTTATGTACGTACATATTAATATGTAGGTACATAACATAACACAATGATCCAAAGGGGGTCGACGGATGGGCAGCACAGTTTTCGATTCGGCTTTGTTTCGCGACATGTTCGGGACTGCCGAAATGCGGGCGGTCTTTGCCGACGAAGCGCTCATCGCGCGCTATATCGAAGCCGAAGTCGCCCTTGCCCGTGCCCAGGCCCGATTGGGCGTGGTGCCGAAAGCCGCCGCCGACGCCATCGAGGCGGCTGCGCGCTCCATCAAGATCGACGTCGAAAAGCTGCGTCACGAAACCGAGATCGTCGGTTATCCCATCCTTCCGCTTGTGCATCAGCTTTCGGAAGCTGCGGGTGAAGCTGGTCGTTACGTTCATTGGGGGGCGACGACCCAGGACATCATGGACACGGCCAACGTTCTGCAGATCCGGGCAGCGCTTCAAATCGTTGCGCGTGACCTGCGCGAGGTCCGTGACATCCTGGCGACGATGGCACGGAAATACCGCGACACGCCGATGGCCGGGCGAACCCATCTCCAGCAGGCGCTTCCAGTGACGTTCGGCTACAAGGCCGCGGTCTGGCTGTCCTCCATTGACCGGCATATCGAGCGTGTCGATCAGGCGCTGCCGCGTATCCTGCTTGGCGAATTCTCCGGAGCCGCCGGCACGCTTGCCTCTGTCGGCGCCGCCGGCCTCGAAATGCAGAAACTGTTCTGCGACGAGCTGGGACTGCATCAGCCGTCAATCACATGGCACGTCGCCCGGGATGGCATCGCTGAGTCCGTGACTTTGCTGGGCCTCATCACCGGCACATTGGGGAAGATCGCGACCGACGTGATGCTGATGTCGGCGTCGGAATTCGGCGAGGTCTCCGAGCCGTTCGTGCCTGGGCGTGGTGCCTCGTCGACGATGCCGCAGAAGCGCAATCCCATTTCCAGCGAGCTGATGCTCGCGGCGGCGAAGGCCGTGCGGCAGTACGTCGCCGCGATGCTTGACGGCATGATCCACGATTTCGAGCGGGCGACCGGCCCCTGGCATCTCGAATGGGTGTCGCTGCCGGAGAGCTTCCTGCTGACGGCCTCGTCGCTGGCTAACGCCAAGTTCATGCTCGCCGGCCTTGTCGTCCATGAGCGGCGAATGCTGGACAATCTCGATCTCACCCAAGGCCTCATCGTTGCGGAGGCCGTGATGATGGCCGCCGCGCCAAAGCTCGGGCGGCAAAAAGCGCACGACGTCGTCTATGACGCCTGCCGCAAGGCCATCGAAGGCGGCGGACAACTCGCCGACATTCTCGCTGACGTGCCGGAGATCGCCGAAGCTCTCGGTGGCAAGGATGCGATCAGGCGTCACTGCGATCCCGCGAACTATTTGGGCCTGTGCGGCCCGATGGTCGATCGCGTTTTGGACATTTCAGGCGCGAACGCCGCTCGCGACGACTGATATCGCCCGCGCAGAGCACCCGATCTCATTAATGCGCCGCAGAGCGCCGCTTCAGCCCAACAGATGACCCAGGAGGACACCATGGCCGCCATGGCGACAACGCAGCGCGACGACATCGCTCTCGAACAGACCGTCAAGCCAACGAAGAAGGCCCTGTGGAAGAACCTCGGTCTCCAGGTTGCCGTCAGCATGGTGCTCGGAATCATCGTTGGTCTTGTGTGGCCCGAATTCGGCGCTTCCCTGAAGATCCTCGGTGATATCTTCCTGCGGCTGATCAAGACGGCGGTCGCGCCGCTGGTTTTTCTCACAGTCGCCGTCGGTGTCGTCGCGGCCGGAGACATCAAACGGGTCGGCAAAGTCGGGCTGATCGCCATGATCTATTTCGAGATCGTCTCGACGATTGCACTGGCACTTGGCCTGCTGTTCGGAAATCTCGTCGGGGTCGGCAAGAACCTCGATCATATCACTGCACCGGCAACAGCGACCAAAGGCGCCGAAGCCGCGACGAAGGCTGCGGCAACCTCGCACACAACATTCGACCAGTTCCTGCTCAACGTCTTCCCGGACAATTTCGTCGGGGCCTTCGCGCGCGGCGAGTTGCTTCAGGTTCTCGTCATCGCCTTGATCTTCGGCTTCGGGCTGATGGCGCTCTCGCCGGAGAAGCGCGCACCCATCGAGAGCGGACTGAACACGATCTCGACCGCGTTCTTCGAGTTCATCCACATCATCATGGCCCTGGCGCCGATTGGAACGTTCGGCGCCGTCGCCTATGCCGTCGGCTCCAATGGAACAGCCGTACTCATTTCGCTCGCATACTTCGTGCTGACGTTCTACGCCTTGGTTATCCTCTTCATTGTGGTGGTCCTCGGCGCAGTCTGCGCCATGTTCAGTATCAATATCTTCCGGCTGCTGCGTTACATCCGCGACGAAATCATCATCATGCTGGGCACCGCCTCCTCGGAAAGCGTGTTGCCGCGCCTGCTGGAGAAGCTGCCGGCGTATGGAGCCTCGAAGCAGACGGTCGGGCTCGTCCTGCCGACCGGATACGCCTTCAATCTCGACGGCACCTCCCTGTTCATGTCGATGGGCGTGATCTTTCTGGCCAATGCCTATGGCGTGCCGCTCAGCTGGGATCAGGAAATCGGAATTCTCGCGATCATGCTTTTGACATCGAAGGGCGCGGCCACGGTCTCGGGTGGTTCCTTCGTCGTCTTCGCCGCGACCGTCACGGCATCCGGAATTCTGCCGGTCGACGGCCTCGCGCTGATCTTCGGCGTCTATCGCTTTCTCTCAATCGCGCTTGCGACGTGCAACGTCATCGGCAACACGGTGGCAACGGTGGTCGTCGCGAAACTGGCCGGAGAGTTCGACGAGACCGCCTGGAAGCGCGTCGAAACTGCCTAGCGCAAACTGAACTTAATCTCCGGTTTCGAGTCTCCACGGGAGGACAGCCAACGTGGTCCAGTCACGCATCGAACATGACGCATTTGGCGCCATCGAAGTGCCAGCCGATCGCTATTGGGGCGCGCAGACGCAACGCGCGCTTGGGGTATTTGAAGTCGGTGACGAGCGTTTTCCTGTCTGTCTGTTTCGCGCTTTTGCTGTGCAGAAGATCGCGGCGGCCCGTGCCAACGTTCGGCTCGGCGCGCTTGATCGGGCGATTGGCGAGCCGATCGAGCTGGCTGCCGTGGAACTGCGGGAGGGCCGCTTCGACGATCATTTTCCATTGACGATCTGGCAGACTGGTTCTGGCACGCAGACCAACATGAACGTCAACGAGATCATTGCCAACCGCGCCAACGAAATGCTGGGTCAGCCACTCGGCACGAAGGCACCGATCCATCCCAACGATCACGTCAATTGCTCGCAGTCGTCCAACGACAGCTTTCCAACGGTGATGCACATTGCCGCCTCGCTGGAGATACGCGACCGCCTGCTGCCGGCTTTGAAGACGCTGCGCGACGAACTCGCGGCGAAGGCCGTATCTTTTTCGGACGTCGTGAAGATCGGACGCACGCATTTGATGGATGCGGTTCCCATGACGATGGGACAAGCTTTTCAGGCCTTCTACACCCAGATCGATAATTGCATGGCCCGGATCGACGATGCGTTGCCTCGCCTCCATGTCGTCGTGCAGGGCGGGACCGCGGTCGGATCCGGCCTCAACGCGGCCGCCGGCTTCGACGTGGCGTTCTGCGATGAACTGAGCGCATTGAGCGGCTTGGCCTTCACGTCCAATCGGAGCAAGTTTGAGGGGATGGGCGCACACGACACCCTGGTTGAAGTTTCCGGCACGCTCAACACGCTTGCAGTGTGCCTTCTCAAAGTCGCGAACGACATCCGGTTTCTGGGTTCAGGCCCGCGCTGCGGCCTGGGTGAGCTCGTCATCCCGCATGACGGACTGACCTCGTCCATCATGCCGGGCAAGCGGAACCCGACCATCGCAGAAGTGGTGACGCAGGCTGCCTTTCAGGTGATCGGCAATCACGCGACCGTCACGGCAGCGGGCGCGTCGGGTAACTTCGAGCTCAACGTCGCCAAACCCGTGCTGATCTACAACATCCTGCAGTCGATCCGGATTCTGGCGGACAGCAGCCGGACGTTTGCGGTGCGTCTCATTCATGATCTGGATATCGACCGGCAGCAGCTTGATCGAAACGTGTCGAACGCCCTTCTGCTCGCGACCGCTCTGAATCCGATCCTTGGTTACGACAAGGTTGCGAAGATCACCGCCAAGGCGTTGAGCGATTCCACGACACCGCGCGAATCTGCGGTGGCGCTCGGTTTTCTTAGTGCCGAGGACTATGATCGTCACGTCGATCCGCATATCATGGCAGGGATCGGAAACAGAAACCGATAGGTGGCGATTTTGATTCCAATGCGAACGATGAACGCGATTCCGTCTCGCGGGCGATCGCGCTCCAGCGAGTCCACGCCTCCCCCAGATTCATAAGCGCGTCGCGGGCACTAGCCAGCCAGTGTCACAATCCCATGTCGGACATGGTACACACGGGTCGCTGCAATGCTGGTATTATGATGTCGATGGTTTTGCGAGCGCCCGGCTGTTCGTGACCGAGCTTAGCTCGCGCTCGGCTTTATGCGTGCTGGACAAGCGAATGCAGCGCCTTGACCGCGGCCTCGCGGTTCTCCACCGGGACGAACAGACTGACCGAATGCGGCGACAACACGTAACTGTCGGGGACGATCCCGTGTTGTCCGAGAACCTGCAACGCCCTGAACGGCAATTCCGACGAAACGCCGCCGAAGCAGGTGAGACTGACCGAGCTTGAGGCTTCGCGCTGCGTGCGCAGATCCTTGGCGTGCTCCAGCGTGCGGAGCAGGGCGTCGAGCCACTCTGCATCGCAGGCCACGGTCATGCTGGTTTTTCCCAGGGTGAAGCTCGAGGCGAGGAGCTGCGGCCAGGACAGGCTGCTTTGCTTGAGATGTTGCGCGAATACTTCGAAGCCATGATTGAGATCGTTGGAATCGATTTCCACATGCTCGATGCGCGCCATCGAGTTGACGGCCAGAACCCTTCCGTTTTCCATGCCTGCAACCTCCTTCATCACTTGCGTGCTGTGTTCGACGCCGCCCCACCGCTTGATGACCAGCGGCACATCCTGACTTTGCGCCAGCTCTACGCTGCGAAAATGCAGGATCTTTGCACCCCAGAAGCACATTTCGGACAGGGATGCGAAGTCCACTCGCCGCAGGGGTCTTGCATCCGGCGCGATGCGCGGATCGGCCGAACAAATTCCGTCGACCTCTTTGATGATTTCACAGCGTTCGGCTTTCAGCGCCGCGGCCATCGCAACGGCCGTGGTGTCGCTGCCGCCCCGGCCGAGCGTGGTGATTTCCCTGGTCGCCGGGTTCACGCCCTGAAATCCTGCCAGCACCACGACGCGACCGCGATCAAGCTCCTCACGCACGCGAATGGGCCGTACATCCAGAATGCGTGCCGAGGAATGCGAGTCGTCGGTCATCACACCGGCCTGGCTGCCGGTGAAGCTGATCGCGGGTACACCGAGGTCGGCAAGCGCCATGCTCATCAGGGACATGCTGATGCGCTCGCCGGTCGTCAGCAGCATGTCGAGTTCACGGCGATTGGGAGCAGGACTTACCTGATAGGCCATCTGGATCAACTGGTCGGTGGTCTTGCCCATGGCGGAGACAATCGCCACGACACGATGACCGCGGCCTTGCAGGTCGGCAAGACTGCGCGCGACCGCGCGAATTTTCTCCGGTGTTTCGAGACAGACACCGCCATATTTTTGCACGATGATGGAATGGTTGCGCATCTAACCTCGGTGAGAAGCCTCGCCCGTCTCGTCCATTGAACCGACACCGCCTATCCATGTGCCGACGACTTCAAAGTTCGGATTGAAGGCGACAAGGTCCGCGCGGTATCCAGGCGCGATCCGTCCAAGCACGGACTCAAGGCCCAGGAATGAAGCGGGCGTCCGAGAGGCCATGATGAGGGCATCGAGAAGAGAGATTCCGGCGAGCTCAACAGCGTTGCGCACCGCCTCGATCATGGTGAGGTGAGCACCCGCGAGGCTGCCATCGGGGCCAGTCAGGCGATTTTCACGCAACGTGATTTGCCTTCCCTGCAGCGTGAATTGTCGGTCGTTCGTGCCCACGAGTGGCATGGCGTCAGTGACCAGCATCAATCGATCGCGTCCCTTGCAACGGAAGGCAACACGCAAACCGGCGCGGTCAACGTGGATGCCGTCGCAGATGATCCCTGCAAACAGCCGGTCATCCCAAAGCGCGGCGCCCACCAAGCCCGGCTCCCGGGCGTTCAACTGCGACATGGCATTGAACAGGTGGGTCACCCCCGAGACACCGCGATCGACCGCCTGGCCGATTTCGGCTGCGGTGGCGTCGCTGTGGCCGGCCGCGATACGCAATCCGGCGCCAATCAATTCATCGATCATGGACGCGGGCACGCATTCCGGGGCCAAGGTCACAATGGAGCGGCCGCGGCCCCCAAAACTTTTGATCGCGGTGAGATCGCGCCGATCGGGCACGCGTATCTCGGCTTCCGGATGAATGCCCTTGCGAGACCTGTTGAGGGCCGGCCCTTCCAGATGAAAGCCGAGCACGCCGGGAATCGTCAGACAAGCCTGGGCGACTGCAGCCAATCGCTCGATGACCTCGCTGCGATCGGTGATGAGGGTCGGCAGGCAGCCCGTGGTCCCCTGCTTACGGTGCGCCTCAACGATGCGTCGAACGCCAGCCTCCGTCGGCTGGTCGTTGAGAAGAACGCCCCCGCCTCCGTTCACCTGGATGTCGATGAATCCGGGTGCAAGGATCGCGTCTGCGGGAAGGTGGATGGAGGCGTGTGCCGCCGCCTCGCCGAAGGTGATGCTTTCAATCCGCCCCTGCGATATCCTGACCGACCCCGGGCCGCGCATGTCGACACCATCAAAGATGTGTTGCGCGGCAATCGAGAGAGAGGCGGAAGACCAAGCGTGGCCCATCTGTATTGATCCGAGAATGGCAGTCACGGACTCGTGAGGCGAGTCTGGTACAACACCCCATATGTACACCAAGCGGCTTCGGGAGGGACCCGGAGCGAAACCCTGGCGTTAACTTTCCATGGGAACAAAAGGTACCACGTATCTCGGCATTGATGGCGGCGGAACCCGCTGCCGCGCCCGGATCGAGGACGAAAGCGGCAGGGCGGTCGGTGAAGCGAGCTCCGGACCTGCTACGACGCGGATCGGCTTCGAGAAGGCCTGGCGGTCCATCATGGAGGCCACCGAAGCGGCAGCCGCACAGGCCGGACTGACGCACGAGGATTTCGCGCGGATGCACGCCGGATTTGGCCTTGCCGGAATTGGTCGCCGGGGCGCGGAAGCGGCGCTCAACAAGATCGCGCATCCCTTTGCGTCTGTCATCTTCATCAGCGACGGCCTCGCGGCCTGTCTCGGCGCCCATAGCGGCGCGGAAGGGGCCATCGTGGTAGCCGGTACAGGCTCGGTGGGTGTCGGCCTGATCGACGGCCGCGAAATCCGTCTCGGCGGTTACGGCTTTCCCGTGTCGGACGAAGGCAGCGGCGCTGACATCGGCCTGCAGGTTGTTCGATTGGCACTGCGGGCCGCGGATCGCCGCGGCGAGCTGACCCCATTGCTTTCAGAGGTGCTGGGTGCATTCGATCATGACCCCTATCAGGCGGTGGCTTGGTCTGAAGAAGCCAGAGCCACGGACTACGCTGCGTTCGCGCCGATCGTGATGCGCCACGCCAACCAGGGCGATCCGGTCGGCCGTCGCATTGTCGAACGCGCGGCCGATGCCATTGGCGATCTGCTCGATCTGTTCCTGGCGAGAGGAGTTGACCGGCTCTCGCTGGTGGGCGGACTCGCGGATGCCATTACCCCCTGGCTGACGCCTGACCTGCGCGCTCGCCTGAGGCGTCCCGACGCCGACGCGGCGGCCGGCGCGTTGCTGGTGGCGCGAGGGCGGCTTGACCTGCCCAAAAGAGAAACCGACCATGAACAGGATTCAAAGTTCCGCGTTTGATGGCGCACGGATCAACTATATGGCCACCGAAGAAGTCGATCCCCGCTTTGCCGATCTTGATGCATGGTCGCTGACGTCAGCGATGGAAGCGATGTGGGAGGGCCAGCTTGCGGCAGTCGCGGCGATCGGCCATGCCCTCCCCGCGATCACTGCGGCGACCGAAGCGGCCAAGGCGGCGCTGGGCGATCACGGACGCATTGTATATGTCGGCGCCGGCACCTCGGGCCGCGTGGCGGTCCAGGACGGCGCCGAGTTGCTGCCGACCTTCGCCTGGCCCAACGAGCGCGTCCGCTTCATCGTCGCCGGCGGAGACAGCGCGTTCGTCACCAGCGTCGAGGGCGCGGAGGATGATGTCGATGATGCGGTCACGCAAATCAATGCCGCGCGGCTCACACCGCACGACGTGGTGATCGCCGTTGCCGCCAGCGGGACAACACCATTCACGGTCGCGGCGCTGCAGCAGGCAGGCTCTTTCGGTGCCGTGACGATCGGCGTCGCCAACAATCCCGGCACCGCACTGCTGGCATCGGCAAAGTTTCCGATCTTGATCGAGACCGGCTGCGAGCTGATCGCTGGCTCGACGCGGATGAAGGCGGGCACCGCGCAGAAGGTTGTGCTGAACCTGATCTCTTCAGGGATCATGCTGCGCCTTGGCCGGGTGTATCGCGGCATGATGGTGAACATGCAGCCGACCAATGCCAAGCTGAAGCGGCGCGCCGAGGCCATGGTGGCGCAAATCGCGCAATGTGATCCGTCCCACGCGGCACGCTCGCTCGAGCAGGCCGAGGGAGACATCAAGACGGCTAGCCTTCTGGCGTTGGGTGTCGACAGGGTTGATGCCGAGACCATTCTGAAAAACTGTGACGGCAACCTTCGGCACGTGTTTGCCGAGCTCGCCAAGGATAGTGACAAGGATCGTAACAAGGATGGTGACCGGCATCCCAAGGGAGCAGCGGCGCGCAAGCAAGGCGGAGAGATTGACCCGTGACAACATCCGCGATGGCGAGCGAAATCGGGGAAAGCGCGGATGTCGTCGCCAAGATTGTTCGTAACCGCCCCGCCACGCGCGACATCGCGCAGCGAATTGGGATTGGCTCCGCGCCCCTGTGCGTTGTGTGCGGCCGGGGAAGCTCCGGGCATGCGGGGGTTTTCCTAAGATACCTTGTCGAGACGCGGCTTCGCCTGCCCGTTTCCGCCAGCGCTCCTTCGGTGATCACGGCATTTCGTACGCCCTTGATGCTGCGCGATGCGCTGTTCGTCGTAATCTCGCAATCCGGGCGCAGCCCGGATCTTGTCGCGGCGACCAGGTCGGCGCGATCAGCGGGCGCCCGCACCGTCGCCATCGTCAATGCGACGTCGTCGCCGGTGGCTGACGCAGCGGAGTTCGTGATTCCGATCGAAGCCGGCAAAGAACACTCCGTAGCGGCGACCAAGACCGTGATCGGCTCGATGGCCGCCAGCGCCGGACTTGTTGCCGAGCTGGCGGAAGATCGTGCGCTGCGGTCAGCCCTCGACAGGCTGCCCGAGCGCCTGCACCGCGCGCTGGCGCTCGACTGGTCCGGGATTGCCGATGATCTCGCCAAAGCGTCGGCCGTGTTTGTGGCGGCGCGGGGCCTGGGCCTGGGCTCGGCGCGGGAGATCGCGCTCAAACTTTCGGAAATCCTGCGCCTGCCTTCCATGGGTCTGAGCGCCGCCGAGCTGCAGCATGGGCCGCGGGCCGCGTTATCATCGCGCACGCCGGTTATCATGATGCGCCTCATGGATGAAACGGCGGCCACGGTGGACGCGCTGGCAGAAGAATTGCGCGCACAGAAGATCGCGCTGCATCTATGCGGCGGACCGCATGGCTCGCTGCCCTGGCTCGCCGAGGATGACCCCGCAACCGACCCGATCACCATGCTCGTTCCAGCCTATCGGATGATCGAGCAGACGGCGCGCGCGTGCGGATTTGACCCGGATCGCCCCCCTCGCCTGAGCAAGATTACCGAGACGTTTTGACAGGTACTGCCGTTGACTGGCGACCGAAAGCTGGACCACCGCCGCGCCAGTTTCGCAGAACAAGCGACCTCATGAAAACGTAACAAATGCGACAAAGACCAAACGAACCAGCAAAATCAACGAATTCGCGGGTGTCCGCGTGCTCGACACGGTCTGGTTGCAGGTTGGTGTGATATTCAAATGATAACGAAACAATGGCGAGACAGGAGGCTCGATGCGGCCGCGACGGGCTTTTGCTGCAAACACCAGGAGCGTTAGCGACAGTCCGACCACTCCATCGCGCGAAAATTCATCCCTGATCCAGGCCTTACCTGTCTCTAACGTCGTCCCATTTTTGTGATTAATAAATTTTAAATATTTAATTGACGTCTAAATTAAACGAATTAAACATTTAAAACTGTGTCACTCCGAATACTAAATCGATTGTTCGAGGGTGATTGCCATGCTGACACAGACGCCGAGCCTTTTGTCTGGGGAGCCACTCCCTGTTCCTCTGCCGCCAGAGGCCGGGCTTTCTTCCGTGAACTCGACGCAGACTTCGAATGCGACCCCATCCGGCCCTCCTGTCGGTTCGAGCACTCCTGCGGATACCGGCAGCCTTACAGCGGACCCGCCGCCGAGTGATCTGCTCGCGACGACGTTGCCCGAGGCGGCGACGACGGCCAACTCAGAGGCGGAGTTCAATCCGCCGGCGTCCGAAACGGCGAGCGAGCCGAAGCAAGACCTGATGATGGCTCGAACGGTGCCCGACAACTTGGCCAACCTCCCTCCGAGCACGATCGCCCACTGGAGCAATCCGGGCGGCGGGTCCTGGAACGCCGCGACGAACTGGACTACCGGTGTCCCTGGGCGTGCCAATAACGTGGTGATGGATGCGGCTCGAGCTTATACCGTCACGAGCGCGAGCAGCGTCGACATAAACAACCTGGTCGTCCATTCAGGCGTGAATTTGTCGAGCAATCCGGGCACGCTCTTCACCGTCGAAGGCAGCGTAGCCGATAACGGAATCATCCGAGCCGGCCCGTCCGATGGAAACCAAATTTCCACCGTAGATATCAAAGGCAACGTCCACGGCACCGGATCGTTGCACATTTCAGACCAGGCAGTCCTCGAGATCGGAGGTGCTGTTTCCGGACAACTGACAAAGGGGTCGTTTTCCGGGATCATCGTATCTTTCGACGCGGCAAATGGTGAACTCGTCCTCGATGATTCGGCGCAGTTCCAGGGCCTGATCACAAGCTCGTCGCCGGGGGCGGCGCTTGCGGCGGGTCAGCTCATCGATCTGAAGGACCTTGCGTTCACCTCGTCGATGTCGACGTCTGTTCAGTACGACGTCACCTCAAACACCAGCAAAGTAAACTTCAGCAACGGTTCTACCGCCATCTCCTTGCTATTTTCCGGACAGCATTCGACCTGGACTCTGAATAGCGACGGGCATGGCGGCACCGTTGTCGCCGATCCCTCTGGCACGCATCCGTTGGAGGCGGCTCTTGCGCCGAGCAACATGGTCGGCGCGTCGTCCGCAACCCTGGCGCAGTCGGCCACAACAGACCCGACCGGTTCACCGGGGACGAATGCGTCCCCATCCGACCCTCCTGTCGGTTCGAGCACTCCTGCGAATACCGGCAGCCTTACAGCGGACCCGCCGCCGAGCGATCTGCTCGCGACGACGTTGCCCGAGGCGGCGACGACAACGGCCAACTCAGAGGCGGAGTTCAACCCGCCGGCGTCCGAAACGGCGAGCGAGCCGAAGCAAGACCTGATGATGAGTCGAATGTTGCCGGACAACTTGGCGAACTTCGCTCCGAGCACGATCGCCCACTGGAGCAATCCGGGCGGCGGATCCTGGAATGTCGCGACGAACTGGACTACCGGTGTCCCTGGAGTTGCCAATAACGTGGTGATGGATGCGACTCGAGCTTATACCGTCACGAGCACGAGCAGCGTCGACATAAATAACCTGGTCGTCCATGCAGGCGTGACTCTGTCGAGCAATCCCGGCACGCTCTTCACCGTCGAAGGCAGCGTCGTCGATGCCGGAATCATCCGAGCCGGCCCGTCCGATGGAAACCAAATTTCCACCGTAGATATCAAGGGCAACGTCAACGGCACCGGATCGCTGCACATCTCAGACCAGGCGGTTCTCGAGATCGGAGGTGCTGTTTCCGGACGACTGACAAAGCGGTCATTTTCGGGGATAACCGTATCTTTCGACGCGGCAAATGGTGAGCTCGTCCTCGATCATTCGGCGCAGTTCCAGGGCCTGATCGCAAGCTCGTCGCCGGGGGCGGCGCTTGCGGCGGGCCAGCTCATCGATCTGAAGGACCTTGCGTTCACCTCGTCGATGTCGACGTCTGTTCAGTACGACGTGACCTCAAACACCAGCAAAGTGAACTTCAGCAACGGTTCTAGCACCGTCTCCTTGTTGTTTTCTGGAAAGGATTCGACCTGGACTCTGAATACCGACGGGCATGGCGGCACCGTTGTCGCCGATCCCTCTGGCACGAATCCGATCGTGCAGGAAAACCAGTTGCCGGGCACGCCGAGGAGCACCTGGTGGGTCAATCCAGGTGCCGATTCGACTAACCTCGAGGGATTCACGACCGCGATCAGCACCAATATAGGCGACACGGTGCAGTTCAAGATCGATGATCTGACGGGCAGCTCGAACTATCAAATCCAGATTTATCGACTTGGGTACTACGGAGGAAACGGCGCCCGTCTGGTGACCACGCTGCAACATCAGGGCACGGCCCCGGTCCAGCCGGCCCCGACCACGAACCCGGCGACCGGAGAGGTCGACGCCGGCAATTGGAGCGTCACTGATTCATGGTCCATTCCGACCACGGCCGTATCAGGCGTTTATGTCGCCAACGTCGTCCAAGGCACTCAAGTTTTCCAGATTCCGTTCGTCGTCAAGGATCCCAACTCCACAAGCGACATCGTCTTTCAGACGTCTGATGAGACCTGGCAGGCTTACAACGGTTGGGGCGGCGCCAGCCTATATGGAGGCAACGGTCCTTCCCAGGGCGGCGCGGCCTACGCGGTCAGTTACAACCGCCCGATCATGACCCGGGATGGAGTAGGTCTGTACGCAAATTCAGATGATAGTGTGTTTACAGGCGAATACCCCGCAATCTACTGGCTGGAAGAAAACGGCTACAACGTAAGCTACATTTCCGGCATGGATACAGCGACCAATGGCGCGTTGCTGCTCAACCACAAGGTGTTCATGGATGCCGGACACGACGAATATTGGACCGACAGCCAGGTCGCGAATGTTCAGGCCGCGGCAAACGCGGGCGTCAACCTCACGTTCCTCAGCGGCAACGAGATCTTCTGGCAAACCCAGTTCACACCGAGCATAGACAGTAGCAAGACAGCCAATCGCACACTGGTCACCTACAAGGACAGCCACTTTGAGCAATTGATCAACCCTAGCGGGCAGGGGACGGGCACCTTTGAGGCCCCCACCAATTGGGGCGGTGCCGCCATGCCGTCCAATGCGCTGACGGGAACGGTGTTCTCGGTTGACGAGAGCGGGAGTCTTGGGACCATCAAGATTCCCTACAGCATGACCCAGTTGCGTTTCTGGCGCAACACAAGCGTCGCGGCCACGACACCCGGCCAGACAGCTTCGCTGGAAAGCGGCCTGCTAGGATATGAATGGGACTCCTCTCCTGATAACGGCTTCATGCCTGCCGGCCTGATCGACCTCTCTTCGACGACGGTCCAGGAATCGTCGGCGTTCAATACGGAGTTCGGGAACGTCGACACAAGCGGTACCGCAACCCACAATCTGGTCGAGTACCGTGATCCCACCAGCGGCGCGCTGGTGTTTGGGGCGGGCACCGTCTTTTGGTCATGGGGCCTGTCAAACCAGCACGATTCTTCGCCGGACGGCAATCAGACAAACGCCGATCCGAACGTCCAACAGGCGATGGTGAATCTGTTTGCGGACATGGGCGTCCAGCCGCAGACGCTGCAGGCAAGTCTGGTGATCGCGAGCCAGTCGACCGATCACACCGCGCCAACGTCCAAGATCACCAGCGTGTCATCCTCGTCCGTGATCGAAGGCCAAACCGTGACCGTAAGCGGTACCGCGACTGACGTCGGCGGCGTGATTGGCGGCGTTCAGATTTCGACCGACGGTGGAAAGACGTGGCACGTGACGAGCGGTCAAGTTGGCACGCAAACAGTCAATTGGACCTACACTTTCAATGCGCCGGCCAAGGGGTCGTACAGTATCGAAACCCGAGCGGTCGATGACAGCCTAAATCTCGAGACACCGGGTTCCGGCGTGTCGTACACGGTTTCACCGTCCACGTCCCTCAACCTGTTCGGCTCGAGCGCCACGCCTGCTACGGCTGATGTAAGTGACCCACACGGCGTGGAAGTCGGTCTCAAGTTCACGTCAAGTACCAACGGCCAAATCACCGGGATCCGCTTCTATAAGGGGTCCCTGAACACCGGCGCCCATGTGGTTGATCTTTGGAGCGCCAGCGGCACACTGCTGGCGACCGCCACGTCCACCAACGAGACCGCCAGTGGCTGGCAGCAGGTCAGCTTCTCCAGTCCTGTGAACATTGTTGCAGGCACGACCTATGTCGCCTCGTACCACATGACCAATGGCCAATACTCAGATACGCCTTACTATTTCGACACGCTCCAAAATCCGACAAACGGATCTCTGTCCGCAACGGCTAACGGTCTGAATGGCGTTTTCGCCTATTCCTCAGGGAGTATCTTCCCCACTAATATCCCTGCCTCTGGCGACAACTACTGGGTCGATGTCGTCCTTAACGATACCGGCTCGACGACCGAGACGCCGCCGGTGCTGGTGACCCAGACCGCCAACCAGAATGCGGTCGTCGGCTCGGCCTTCTCGCTGACGCTGGCTGGCACCTTCAACGATCCCGATGGCGGTGCCCTCACCTATTCGGCAACCGGCCTGAACGGCGCGGCGCTCCCCTCATGGCTGACGTTCAACGCGGCGACGCAGACGTTCAGCGGCACGCCGGCATCGGCCAATGTCGGCACCCTTGGCGTCCAGGTTTCGGCCACCGATCCGGCCGGCCTCTCTGCCAGTGAGACCTTCAATATCGCCGTGACCACGACGTCCACGACGGTGAGCCTGTTCACCGCGTCGAACACCCCGACGCAGACCAGTTTGAACGATGGCTCCGCGCTCGAGGTCGGAGTGAAGTTCACCTCGTCCACTGCCGGCCAGATCACCGCGCTCAAATTCTACCGCAGTCCCGGCGATACCGGCACCGATCTCCTCGACCTGTGGAGCTCGACCGGCACCAAGCTTGCCAGCGCCACCTTCACCAACACCACCGCAAGCGGCTGGCAGACCGTGACCTTGGCGACGCCGGTCTCGATCACCGCCAACACCACCTATGTCGCGTCCTACCACACAAACGGCGCGTATGTAGCGACCAGCAATTTCTTCACCAACGCCGTCTCGAGCGGCGCGCTGACGGCGCCCTCCTCCGCCTCGTCCGGCGGCAACGGGGTCTATGCCTATGGCGGCACCAGCACCGCTGGGATCTTCCCGACC
>NZ_JBUYEN020000019.1:0-177265 GCF_055229415.2 Bradyrhizobium sp. Leo114
CGCCATCAGACTCGCTCGAAAGCGAATCCAACCCGCACACATCATCGCATGGTCACTTTGGCGTAGAGCTCACCAGGCCGCCGCCCAGCGCGCGCACTTCAAAACAAAAAGACAACTGTAATGCTAGGAGCGCACTTGCACGCGTCTCGAAGGCCCAGGGGCGCTCCTGGGGCCTCATGGTTCTCCCGGCGATGCGCCGCATCGTCCGGAGACGCCGCTGCGCGGCTCCTCACCATGAGGGGCTAATCACTTCCCGTGCTCTTCACGCATCCTGGCCTGGATCTTGGCCATGCCGCCGATCCAGCGGTCGTAGTTCTCGGTCTTTTTGCGCATGTAGCCGAGCACCTGCGGGTGCGGCAGGATCAGGAAGGTTTCTTGCTCGATGCCGCGCAACGCGTCCTGCGCAACCTGTTCTGCCGTCAGGTCGCCGTCGCCGGATTGCGGGCCCCTCGGGATCGAGCGCAGCATGTTGGTGTCGACGCCCTGCGGGCAGAGGATCGAAACCTTGATGCCGTCGGCGCGATGCGAGATCGCGAGGTTCTCGGCAAAGCCGACCGCGGCGTGCTTGGTGGTGGAATAAGCCGGGCTGCCGACCTGCGACAACAGGCCGGCCGCCGAAATGGTGTTGAGGAAATAGCCTTCGCCGCGCGCCTTCATGCGTGGAACCAGATGCCGCGCGGCATAGACATGGGCCATCACATGGATCGCCCAGCTTCGCGCCCAGGGCTCATCGGAGGTGCCGCCGGCGTTCACGGAGAGCGGATCGAAGCCGCCGCCGATGCCGGCATTGGAACAGAACAGCGCGATCGGGCCGAACATCCGCTCGGTCGCCTCGATCACGTGCAGAACATTCTTCTCCTGCCCGACATCGCATTTGAACGCCGCGCCGCCGACAGAGGCTGCGACCTTCTCCGCGGCCGCATGGTCGAGATCGACCACCACCACCTTGGCGGCACCCGCGCGGTGGAACACTTCACACAGCGCCTTGCCGATGCCATTGCCGCCACCGGTGACGACCACGACTTTTTCTGCCACCTGCATGGCCCCCTCCCGATTTTTAATTGTCAGCGCCTCAACTCGCGAGCACGAGGTCGAGGATCGCCGTATAATGGCAGGCCGCGCCAAGCAAGACAAAACAGTGCCAGATCGCGTTCTGGAAGCGCAGCCGCTGCCACGCGTGGAATACCACGCCGAGACTGTACAAGACGCCGCCCGCGACCACGAACCACAGTGCCATCGCCGGCAGCACCTTCACCACCGCATCATAGAGCATCGCCCCGCTCCAGCCCATGGCGAGATAGAGCCCGACCGACAGCCGGTCGAAGCGGCCCGGCAGCGTCAATTTCAGCACGATGCCGACAATCGCCACACACCAGACCCCGATCAGGAGCGCGATGGCAAAATAGCTCTCCCTCAATTCCATGATGAAGGGCGTATAGGTCGCGGCGATCAGGACATAGATCGCCGAATGGTCGAACCGGCGCAGCACCCATTTGGCGCGCGACACCGGCCAGAGATTATAGGTCGCCGACAGCACCAGCATCGCCAAGAGGCCCGCAACGTAGACCGAGACCACCGCGACATCGCCCGGTGTCGCGTAGATAGCCGTCAGCACGATCAGCACGGTGGCGGCGATCAGGCCGAAACAGATGCCGACGACATGGACGATGCCGTCGGCGATCAGTTCGGCGCGGTCATAGTTCCAGATCACGGCGCCAGCCGCGTGGATCGAATTGGAGGCGAGTTGCTTCAGTCGGAATATCGTCATGACCAGTCGGCGCGCACGGTAGAAGCGAGGGGACATCGGCGTTGGGAGGTTAGCCGATCTAGTACCCTATCGTCGTGGCTGTTTTTTGAACCGGCGATGAACGGGGCCGCCAGCGGCAGACTGACGAAGTGCTTGATTTTGGTCCATCAATTGCCATTTTGCGGATAATCGTTCGCCAATTGCCCTCCTCCCGCCCGGGTTGCTCCTCGCCTGCATGGCCCTCAATCTCACCGATATCGTCGAGGAAGCGCGCCTGTCGGCGCGGGCGCTCTGGGACTATGGCGACAGCTTCTTCAACCCGACCGTGCGGCTCGGCGTCACCGGGCTGTCGCGTGCCGGCAAGACGGTGTTCATCACGGCGCTGATCCATGGATTGACCCGCGGCGGCCGCTTTCCGGTGTTCGAGGCCTATGCCTCGGGCCGGATCGCCCGGGCGCGTCTGGAGCCGCAGCCCGACGATGCGGTGCCGCGCTTCGACTATGAGAACCATGTCCGCACCCTCGTCGAGGAACGGCGCTGGCCGAACTCGACCACCGACATCAGCGAGCTTCGCCTCGTCATTGACTACCAGCGGCAAAATGGCGCGGACCGCACGCTCACCCTCGACATCGTCGACTATCCCGGCGAGTGGCTGCTCGACCTGCCGCTGCTGAGCAAGAGCTTCGAGCAATGGTCGGCGGAGAGCCTTGCGCTCTCGCGCGAACCGCTTCGCGCCGAACTCGCCGCACCCTGGCATGAGCATCTGAAGACGCTTGATGCCGAAGGCCGCGAGGACGAGCAGGCAGCGCTTAAGGCGGCGAAACTCTTCACCGACTATCTTCGTGCCTGCCGCGACGAACGCTTTGCCATGAGCCTGTTGCCGCCCGGCCGCTTCCTCATGCCGGGCAACCTCGCCGGCTCGCCGGCGCTGACCTTCGCGCCGCTCGAGGTTCCCATCGATGGCAGCGCGCCCGACGGCTCGCTATGGGCAATGATGCGGCGACGCTATGAGGCCTACAAGGACGTCGTGGTGCGCCCGTTCTTCCGCGATCATTTTGCACGGCTCGATCGCCAGATCGTGCTGGTCGATGCGCTCGCCGCTTTCAATGCCGGGCCGGAGGCGCTGCACGATCTCGAAGCCGCGCTGGCCGGCATCCTGGATTGCTTCCGCATCGGGCGCAGCACGATCCTGAGCGCGCTGTTCCGGCCGCGGATCGACCGCATTTTATTTGCGGCAACCAAGGCCGATCATCTGCATCACCAGAGCCATGACCGGCTGGAAGCGATCCTGCGGCGCACGGTGGCGAAGGCCGCCGACCGCGCCGAATTTGCCGGCGCCGCAATCGACGTGGTGGCGCTCGCCGCGGTGCGCGCGACCCGCGAAGCGCAGGTGGCGCGCGGCCGCGAAAAGCTGCCGTCGATCCTGGGCACGCCGGCGCCGGGCGAGACCGCCAACGGCGAGGCCTTCGACGGCGAGACTGAGGTCGCGACCTTTCCGGGCGACCTGCCCGCCGATCCCGAGGAACTGTTCAGGGGCACCTTCCGCGGCCTGTCCAGCGCGACCGCCGACAAGGCCGATTACCGCTTCCTGCGATTTCGGCCTCCGAAGCTGGTGCGGGAGGGTGACGAGGAACCCGCCCTGCCCCATATCCGTCTAGACCGCGCGCTCCAGTTCCTGATCGGAGACCGACTGCAATGAGCGAGAAAACGTCCCACCGGCGGCCAGCGACCTTCAAGCTCGACGACCCCTCCGTGATCGTGATCGACGCGGACGAGAGGAGCCGCCCTGCCCGCGGCACCATCCAGATCACGCCGGAGCCCGATCCGGCACTGCTGCCGGTGCCAGTCGATGCGCCGCTTGCGCCGGCGCGCCGCGGCTTCCGCTGGGGCACGCTGTTCTGGGCCGCGGCCGGTGGATTGATGCTGCTCGGCGCCGGCCTCGGCGTCATCCACCTGATCGAGGATCTGTTTGCGCGCAACCAAGGGCTCGGTTTCGTCGGACTCGCATTGGCCGTGGTCGCGACGGTCGCGTTGCTCGTCGTCATCGGCCGCGAGGCCTTTGGACTGGCGCGGCTGGCGACGATCGAGAAACTCCATCTGCGCGCCGCTGACGTGCTGCTCAGCGACGACCGCGCTGCAAGCCGCGTGATCGTGAATGATCTGCTCAAGCTCGCGCACGAGAACCCGCAACTCGCCCGCGCCCGCGCCACGCTGCAAGGCCATGCCGATGACATCATCGACGGCGCCGACATGATCAAGCTCGCCGAGCGCGAATTGATGACGCCGCTCGATGAGGAAGCGCGCCGGCTGGTCTCATCGGCGGCGCAGCGGGTCTCGGTCGTCACGGCCGTGAGCCCGCGTGCGGCGATCGACGTGCTGTTCGTGTTCGTGGCGGCGCTGCGCATGATCCGGCAATTGGCCTATCTCTATGGCGGCCGGCCCGGCGCGCTCGGCATGTTCAGCCTGATGCGCCACGTGATCACGCATCTGGCGATCACCGGCGGCGTGGCCGCCAGCGACAGCGTGATCCAACAGATGCTCGGCCACGGCATCGCCGCCAAGCTCTCGCAGCGCCTCGGCGAAGGCGTCCTCAACGGCCTCCTCACCGCCCGCCTCGGCCTCGCCGCGATCGAGGTGACCCGGCCGTTGCCGTTCACCGCATTGCCAAGGCCGGCGCTGGCCGACCTGGCGAAAGACTTGCTGCGCAAGCGCGACGACGAAGAGCGTGGCGCGGGTTGATGTGCCCTCGCCCCCTTGTGGGAGAGGGCTGCTCCGGCGCCAGCAACGAACTCGGTCGGGTGAGGGGTCTCTCTCCACATGCATGGGCGCTCGCGGAGAGAACCCCTCATCCGGCAGCCTTCGGCTGCCACCTTCTCCCACAAGGGGAGAAGGTGCAGGTCGCGTCCGGCGCGAGCAATATCGCCAGCACGCGCCAGCGGAAGAGCGGCGAATCCGGTGGCGGCGCGAGTTCGGGGGTGTAGCCGGTCAGCTTCTCAAGCAAAAAACTGTCCATCACCATGCCCCGCCAGACGCGCTCGACGCGTTCGAGCGGCTGGCGCACGGCGCCTGCCGCATCCAAAAATGGCATCTGGCTGTCGAGCTCGCGCACGACATAGATGCCGGCGTGATCCCTGATGCGGTCCATGCCGGGATCGCGGAAGCCCTGGAAGCGGCCGCGCTCGTTGAGCTGGACCACGGACACGCGGCCATTGAAGAACCAGCGCAGCATCGCATAGGTGCGGTAGTCAGTGGTCGCGATCCAGCTCGCGCCCTGCTTCTGCAATTGATCTTCGACCCGCGCGGCGAGCTGCTCGTAACCGGCTTCGCCGCCGATCGGATCGGTGCGGCCGATGAAATTGAAGGGCGTCGCGACATAATAGACGAACACGCAGATGACGAAGGCGATGCCTGAGATCACCGCGATCCGCGCCCAGGAGATGGTCGCGCGGATCATCCATTTCGGCCAACCTTCGCGCGGGAGCATGGCGATGTTGATGGCGGTGGCGGCAAAGCCGGCGGGCCACAGGAACATCGGCCAGGTGTCGCCGACCCGCAGCGTCAGCGACTTCCACAGGAAATAGAAGAACGGCACGATCACCGCGGTCGAGAGCAGGATCGCCACCGGCTCGCCGGTGCGATAGCCGCGCCATGCGGTCAGCGTGATGCCCGACAGCACCACCGGCAGCACCACGAATCCGACCAGGCCGAGCTGCAGCGCGAAAAACTCACCCAGGGTGCCGAGCGAGAACGGATGATCGGCGGTGGCGCGGACCGACTGGAAGCGGAACGAGGCCCAATCATGCTGGAAATTCCAGATCAGCACCGGCGAGAACACGAGGATCGCGATCACGACGGCAAGATAAGGATAGGGGCTGGAGAGCCAGCGCCACCGCCAGGACGGCACCAGTATGAACGCCACGACTGCCGGCAGCAGCATGATCGCGGTGAATTTCGAGAGCAGCGCAAGTCCACCGAACAGGCCGGCGGCGAGCCACCAGCGCGGCTCGCCGCTTTGGGTGAGCCGCACCAGCGACCACAACATCGCGACCGCAAACGGGATCATCGCGATGTCGGGCGCGACCTTCGCCATCAAGAGGCCGTAATAGAGCGCGGCCTCCGGCAACAGCAGCGCCAGCACGACCGCTCTGAAATCATGGGTAACGCGGCGGACGATATCGGCGAGCAGGAGCTGGGTCACGAGCATCGCCAGAATGCCGGCAAAGCGCGCCCCGAGATTGGTGTCGCCGAAGATCGCGGTGCCGAAGCGGATGAACCAGGCGATCATGGGGGGATGATCGAGGAACGACAGCACGTTCTCCTTCGACCAGGTCCAGTAATAGGCCTCGTCCGTGCGCAGGTCGAGCGCGGCCGCATAGATCAGGCGCAGAACCGTCATCGCCGCGATCAGGGCGATCACGACGGGCCATGAGGGCGCGGAAGGATAGTCGTCCGGCGTTGCGCGGCCGGTTTTGAGCGGGATATTCGTCACGGCCGCGCTTTTCCTAGACTCCCAGCGGGGTGTCAACGTGTCGCGGGAAAAGAATGATAGGCGGGCGTTCCGGAAGACCGGCTCATGACAGGTGTGTAATTTGGGCGCGACTGGAGCAGCGAGCTCCCACCTCTCCCTTGGGAGAGGTCGGATTTCACGCGGCACGCGTGGAATCCGGGTGAGGGGTTCAGGTCTATCTGTGGGCGGACGTTCCTCGAGAGGCCGGGACCCCTCACCCGGATTGCATCTGTCGATGCAATCCGGCCTCTCCCACAAGGGGAGAGGCGGACTTGAGAGCGCGGAGGCATTATACGCTATACGACTATAATGGAACGGCACGAGGTCGGGACGGCGATGGTATTTGGCAGGGAATAAGGCATTAGATTTGACGATAGTAGCTACAGATCACATGGCCACCTCTGCGCGCCAGCAGTTACGAGAATTTTTCCGCGGCATCGGCTTGCGGCAGGTTCGGCTCGCCTGCGGCACCATTCTGTTCGCTTATCTGGTCAGCCATTTCCTTAATCACGCGCTTGGCAATATCTCACTGGACGCACTGGCCTGGGGCGTCGAGTGGCACACCGCCTTTTGGCAATTCCCACCTATCGCCTTCATCTTCTACAGCGCCTGCCTCGTGCATTCCGGGCTCGGCATCTGGGCGCTGTATCAGCGCCGCCAGTTCGGCTGGAAGGCGATCGAGCCGCTGCAACTGCTGTTGGGCTTGAGCATCCCTTTCCTGATCATCGCCCATATCGTGGGCGTGCGGCTCAGCCATACGCTGTACGGGCACGAGAAGCTGTATCCGCAGGAACTCTATATATTCTTCGTCGGCGCGAAACAGAGGCTGTGGCCGATGCTCGCGGTGCTGGTCATCGCCTGGGTGCACGGCTGCATCGGGCTATATTTCTGGCTGAGGATGCGGAGCTTCTTCAGACGCGCGGCGCCGTTTCTACTGGCGGCCGCCGTGCTGATCCCGACACTGGCGCTGCTGGGCGTCTACCAGGGTGGACGCATCGTGATCGCCGACAGCACCGATCCCGCGTGGCGGCACGACAACCTGTCAGCGCAACATGTCGGTACGCTGGAGCAGGCTGACATGCTCGACCGCATCACCAATGGCATGACGATCGGTTATATCGGCCTGCTTGCCCTGGTGCTGCTCGCGCGCGGCGGACGCGCCATCCTTGAGCGGCGCGGCGGCATGATCAGCCTGTCCTACGGCAATGGCCGCACCGTCCGGGTCCCCAAGGGATTGAGCGTACTGGAGGCGAGCCTGCGCCACAACGTGCCGCATGCCTCGGTCTGTGGTGGCCGCGCGCGCTGCTCGACCTGCCGCATCCGCATCATCGGCGACTGCAGCATGCTGCCCGAGCCTTCGCCGCGCGAGGCCTTCGTGCTCGGCCGCGTCGGATCGACCGATCCCTCGGTCCGGCTCGCCTGCCAGCTCAAGCCGACCACCGACCTCTCCTTCTTCCAACTCTTCACCCCGCACACGATGTCGGCCAACGCGCATGCGTCGAACCCGACGCGGATCGGGCAGGAGCGCTATCTCGTCAGCCTGTTCGTCGACATGCGCGGCTCGACGCAACTTGCGGAGACGCGGCTGCCGTTCGACACTGTCTTCATCGTCAACCGCTTCCTCAGCGCGGTGTCGCAGGCGGTGATCGAAAACGGCGGCCAGCCCAACCAGTTCGTCGGCGACGGCATGCTGGCGCTGTTCGGACTCGCGAGCAGCCGGCAGCAGGCCTGCCGGCAGGCACTGCGCGCGGCGGCGCAGATCGGCAAGAACATTGAGGAGCTGAACGAATTCCTGAGCCATGACCTGCCCGAGCCGATCCGCTTCGGCATCGGCATCCATGGCGGCGAGGTGATCGTCGGCGACATCGGCTATCGCGACCACATGGTGTTCACCGCGCTCGGCGACGCCGTCAATGTCGCGGCGCGATTGCAGGACATGACCAAGCTGCTCGGCTGCGAAGCCATCTTCTCGGAGGAGGTGCGCATCATGGCAGGGCTGGCCGCCGATGCGCTGCCCCAACAGGAAGTCGCGATTCGCGGCCGCAACGAGCCGATGACCGTGCGCACGGTCGACGACACGCGCACGCTATCCGCGGTGGCGAGCGGCGATCAGGTGGTCGCGGCCTGACTATCATCTGCTAATCGCGGCGGCCGCTGCCGCATCGTCAACGTCGGCATGCACAGATAGTGAGCGCTGACTCACGAAGCTGCGGCCGCGCCAGATGCCCGAGACTTGCCGCGATTGGCCGATCTTTTCCACGGGAATGAACGGTAAATAGGCAAAAGGGCGCAAAAGCGCCGCGAAACGGCGTGTTTCTGCCAAAATCACGCGTGAGCTTTGCCCTACCAAGCGCGACGCAATCTGCGTTATCCTGCGCCTTGCGAACGTGCCGGGGTGTGCGGGGACCGGCACGTTTCGTTTAATTATTTGATTTTCCGCCGGAGACGACGTGAATGGCTAAAGGTACTGTAAAATGGTTCAACCCGACCAAGGGCTACGGATTCATTCAACCCTCATCGGGTGGCAAGGACATATTCGTTCATATCTCAGCGGTTCAGAAGGCCGGGCTTACGACGCTCAATGAGGGGCAGTCGGTCGAGTACGACGAGATCGCCAATCGTGGCCGGACATCGGCGGAGAATTTGAAAGTCTAGGATACCCAGCAAAGGTCGCACTCTCGGGGATGCGTCTGGGGGTGACGTCCAAACAAATTCCACCAGAGGGAAGCGTTCACAAGGAGCTGAGCGCGCGCATCCGCGCGTCGGCCACTTTCAGTCCTCCGTGACCCATTGGGCGACGGGCATGACGTCCGGCGGCTGCAGATAGCCACGCGGCCAGAGATCGACGGCCCATTCCACCTTGGTGGCGCGTTCGACCAGCACCGCGGTGTTGTGCGGCGTCTGCAGCACCAGCGTGTTGCCGCGGTAATGCGGATCGCCGACGATGTGGTGCTTCAATAGATTCCATTGCTGCAGGACTAGCAGCAGGCTCGTGGTGTTGCGGGTGGTGTCCCAGCAATCGTAATTGTGCTTGTCGTCGAAATAGCGGAAATCGGCCTTCGCCACGCGTTTGTCGGTGCCGATGATCGGGCCCATGCGGCGGTCGAACCACATCACCGCTTTTTGCACCGCAGCACGCTCGGCCGCCGCGGAGGCGCGGCCCGCATTCATGATCTGCGTCAGCGCGGCGCGGTCGGCGGCGCTGAAATCCAGGGTCTCGCGACGCCGGCAGACGAAGCCGTAGCAGACCGTCATCGCGTTCGCCGACGGGGGATAGATCGACACCGACGTGTAGAGCGCCTCGACCGCCGCGCTCATCTCGGCGGAAGCCGCAGGATACGCAAAGAGTGCCAGCAGGCCGGCGCAGACGCCTGCGAGCGTTGCGCGTGTGCCGCCTTTTCCTAGCTGATTGTTGTTGCTCATGCGCCCTGCCCCAAAGAGGCCCTGAGGATTAGCGCGGCCTCTTCGTCCTGCCAATATGGCAGCAGGGAAGCTGTGGATCACATCTTGCGAGCGAACGCGTTACGCAACCGGCAGCGGCGCGTCGCGCTTGACCTCTTCCATCACGGCGTAAGTGCGCGTCTCCTTCACGCCGGGGAGCGCGAGCAGGCTCTCGCCGAGGAAGCGGCGATAGGCGGTCATGTCGGCGACGCGCGCCTTCACCAGATAATCGAAGCCGCCAGCGACCATGTGGCACTCCAGGACCTCAGGCGCGGCCCGCACGGCGTGCGCGAACTTTTCGAAGACATCGGGCGTCGTCTTGTCGAGCATCACCTCGACGAACACGAGCAGCCCGAGGCCCAGCCGGTGCGGATTGAGGCGGGCGCCGAACCCCTCGACAAATCCCTCGCGCTGCAGCCGCTTCAGCCGTTCGCCGACCGACGTCGGCGACAGCCCGATGCGCTCCGCCAGCTCGACATTGGCGATTCGGCCGTCGTCCTGCAGAATTTCGAGGATTTTGCGGTCTATTTTGTCTAAATCCGGCATATATCAACCATAATAGTCGTATTTGCTTATTTTCTAAGGCATATGGACGAATATGTCTATCGAAATACGGTTCGGATGGAAGTACGGTCTTGGTATGTCTGAGGAAAACGCCATGCCAGTCGAGTACGCTTCTCTTCCACCTTTCAGCGCGACCTATGCGCCGGACGATGTCGCGATCGCGGCGCGGCTGCTGCCCGATGCGCGGCTCGGCGCGGAGCAGGAAGCGCGGATCAATGCCACCGCGACGCGGCTGATCGAGGCGATCCGCACCAATGACGATCCGCTGGGCGGCATCGAGGACATGCTGCGGGAATTCGCGCTCTCGACGAAGGAGGGCCTGGCGCTGATGGTGCTGGCGGAAGCCCTGCTGCGCGTGCCGGATGCACGGACCGCCGACCTGTTTATCGAGGACAAGCTGGGCCAAGGCGATTTCGTCAATCACGAGACCAAATCGAGCGCGTTCCTGGTCAATGCCTCGGCCTGGGCGCTCGGCATGTCTGCGCGCGTGATCCAGCCCGGGGAAACGCCGCAGGGCACGATCGGGCGACTGACCAAACGGCTTGGCGCGCCGGCGGTGCGTGCCGCCACGCGGCAGGCGATGCGGCTGATGGGCAGCCACTTCGTTCTCGGCGAGACCATCGAGGCGGCGCTGTCGCGGGCGCATTCGCAGTCGGCTGAGAAACCGCGCTATTCCTTCGACATGCTCGGCGAAGGCGCGCGCACCGCCGAGGACGCCGAGCGCTATTTCAATTCCTATGCGCGTGCAATCGAGGCGATCGGGCGCGCGGCGGATAGCCGTCCCCTGCCCGACCGGCCCGGCATTTCCGTCAAGCTCTCCGCGCTGCATCCGCGTTTCGAGGCGGTGAGCCGCGGCCGCGTGATGGGTGAGCTGGTGCCGCGGCTGGTCGAACTCGCGCGGCAGGCCAAGGCGTTCAACCTGAACTTCACCGTCGACGCCGAAGAAGCCGACCGGCTGGAATTGTCGCTCGACGTGATCGCCGCGGCATTTGCCGACGATGCGCTTGCCGGCTCGGACGGCTTCGGCCTCGCGATCCAGGCCTATCAGAAGCGCGCCAGCGAGGTGATCGACTATGCCAGTCAGCTTGCGCAACGCCTGAACCGCCGGATGATGGTGCGGCTGGTCAAGGGAGCCTATTGGGACACCGAGATCAAGCGCGCGCAGGAGCGCGGGCTCGACGATTATCCGGTGTTCACACGCAAGGCGATGACGGATCTGAACTACGTCGCCTGCGCAAGGAAGCTGTTGGCGTTGCGGCCGCGGCTGTTTCCGCAATTCGCGACCCACAATGCGTTCACCGTCGCGACCATTCTGGAGCTGGCCGGCGACGGCAGCAGCTTCGAATTCCAGCGCCTGCATGGCATGGGCGAGGCGCTCTATGCGCAGCTTGCCAAGGATCGCCCCGATATCGCCTATCGCACCTACGCGCCGGTCGGCAGCCATCGCGACCTGCTCGCCTATCTGGTGCGACGGCTGCTCGAGAACGGCGCCAATTCGTCGTTCGTCGCGCTCGCGGCCGATGAAGCGGTGCCCGTGAAGACATTGCTGCGCCGGCCGGCCGACATCATCGGCACGGCAGAGCATGCGCGCCATCCGAACATCCCGCTGCCGCAGGATCTCTATCGGCCGGAGCGGCAGAATTCGCGCGGGATCGAGTTCGGCGAACGCGCTGCGCTGCATGGCCTGCTGACGGCGGTCGACGCCGAAACAGTGCCGACGGCTGCCAGCAGCGAGGTCACGCCCGAACAAGCGAATGCCGCAGTCGCCGCGGCGCGCGGCGGTTTTGCCCGCTGGAGCCGGACGCCGGCCGAGACGCGCGCTCAAATCCTCGAACGCGCCGCGGAGCTGTTGCAGCAACGTGCCGCGCATTTCATCGCGCTGCTGCAGCGCGAAGGCGGCAAGACGCTGGATGACGCGCTCTCCGAGGTGCGGGAGGCTACCGATTTCTGCCGCTACTACGCCGCGCAGGGCCGCAAGCTGTTCGGCGACGGCGAGGCGATGCCGGGACCGACCGGCGAGAGCAACATGCTCGTCTTGCGCGGCCGCGGCGTCTTCGTCGCGATCTCGCCGTGGAATTTTCCATTGGCGATCTTTCTCGGCCAGGTGACATCCGCGCTGATGGCAGGCAATTCGGTGGCGGCAAAGCCGGCCGAGCAGACGCCGTTGATCGCAACTGAGGCAGTCGCGCTATTGCACGAGGCGGGCGTGCCTGCTTCCGCCCTGCAGCTCGTGCAAGGCGACGGCCGGATCGGCGCGGCCCTGGTGGCGCATCCTGACATCGCAGGCGTCGTCTTCACCGGCTCGACCGAAGTCGCGCGATCGATCAACCGCACGCTGGCCGCCAAGGACGGCCCGATCGTGCCGCTGATCGCCGAGACCGGCGGCATCAATGCGATGATCGTCGATGCCACCGCGCTCCCCGAGCAGGTCGCCGACGATGTCGTGACCTCGGCGTTCCGCTCCGCCGGACAGCGTTGCTCGGCGCTGCGGCTGCTGTTCGTCCAGGACGACGTCGCCGACCGCACGATCGAGATGATCGCGGGCGCGGCGCGCGAATTGAAACTTGGCGATCCCACCGATCCCTCAACCCATGTCGGACCGGTGATCGATGCGGAGGCAAAACAGCGGCTCGATGCGCACATCGCGCGGATGAAGCGGGAGGCGCGCGTGCATTTCGCCGGCACTGCACCGGAGGGCAACTTCGTCGCGCCGCATATCTTCGAACTGGCGAGCGCTAGCCAGCTCACCGAAGAGGTGTTCGGCCCGATCCTGCACGTGGTGCGCTATCGCGCGGAAAATCTTGATGACGTGCTGCGTGCGATCGAAGCGACGGGCTACGGGCTGACGCTCGGCGTCCACTCGCGCATCGACGACGCCGTCGAGGATATCGTCGAGCGCCTTTCGGTCGGTAACATCTACGTCAATCGCAACATGATCGGCGCTGTCGTCGGCGTGCAGCCGTTCGGCGGCTGCGGTCTCTCCGGCACCGGGCCCAAGGCCGGCGGCCCGCATTATCTGGCGCGGTTTGCGACCGAGCAGACCGTGACGATCAATACGGCGGCAGCCGGCGGCAATGCGGCGCTGCTGGCGGGCGGGGAGTAAGCCAACGCCGCAATGACGGGCTAGCACCGCTGTCCGCCCCTCATGGTGAGGAGCGCGCAGCGCGTCTCGAACCATGAGGCCCCGCCGGGGCCCTTGCCCTTCGAGACGAGCGCTCCGCGCTCTCGGGGATAGATTGGAATGCGCGGCTCTCTCCACGTCGTTGCGAGCGAAGCGAAGCAATCCATCTCTCCAAGCTCGCGGAGGCATGGATTGCTTCGTCGCTCCGCTCCTCGCAATGACGGCCGAAACAGCCGTTGCATCCCCCACCCCAGATAGGTCAAATGTCGCTTCCTCGGGATCATCGGCAGCGGTAATTCCGCCTCATGAACAACAGCAACAAACGTCACGGGAGCGACGGCACGATGGAAAAAGGCATCTTTGAAGGCTTGAAGGTTCTGGACTGCGCGAGCTTCATCGCGGCCCCGGCGGCCGCGACCGTGCTGTCCGACTTCGGCGCCGATGTGATCAAGATCGAGCCGCCCGGGGCCGGCGATCCCTACCGCAACCTGCCGAACCTGCCCGGCTATCCCCACACCGAGCACAATTTCGCCTGGCTCCTGGAAGCGCGCAACAAGAAGAGCCTGGCGCTCGACCTCACCAAGCCGGAGGCGCAGGCGGTGCTGTACAAGCTCGTCACTGAAGCCGACGTCTTCATCACCAACATGCCGCCGCAGGTGCGGGCCAAGCTCGGCATCACCCATGACCACCTCGCCCATCTCAACGACCGCCTGATCTACGCCTCTTTCACGGGCTATGGCGAAAAGGGCGAGGAAGCCAACAAGCCGGGCTTCGACAGCAACGCCTATTGGGCGCGCTCCGGCCTGATGGACCTAGTGCGCGCAGATGAGGACACCACGCCAGCGCGCTCAGTCGCCGGCATGGGCGACCACCCCTGCGCGATGGCGTTCTACGGCGCGATCGTCACCGCGCTGTTCAAGCGCGAACGCACCGGCAAGGGCTCGCACGTCTCGACCAATCTGATGGCGAACGGCGTCTGGGCTAACAGCGTGCTGGCGCAGGCAAAGCTTTGCGGCGCGAAATTCTCCAAGCGCAAGCCGCGCGAAGAGGCGCTGAACGCGGTGACCAACCACTACAAGTGCAAGGACGGCCGCTGGATCATCCTGTCGCTGCTCAACGAGGAACGGCAATGGCCGACGCTGGCGCGCTGCCTGGGCCGCGAGGACCTCGTTGCCGACGAACGCTTCGCCACCAAGGCCGGCCGCCATGCCCGCTCGGTGGAACTGATCAAGATCCTCGACGAAGTCTTCGCGACCCGCGACCTCGCCGAGTGGCGCAAGATCCTCGACGGCAGTGGTCTCGTGTTCGGCGTGGTCGGCATCCTCGACGATATCCCAACCGACAAGCAGATGATCGAGAACGAAGTGCTGGTGCGATTCGAGAACGACACCATGCTGACTGTCAACAGCCCGATCTTCATCGACGGCGAGAAAAAGGTGCAGCCGCGCAAGCCCCCGAAAGTCGGCGAGCACTCGGATGAGATCCTGCGCCAGGCGGGCTATGACGAGGCTGATATCAGCAAGCTGCGCGCGAGCGGCGCGGTGGCGTGAATTAGCCCCCGAACCTACCACGTCGTCATGCCCGGGCTCGTCCCGGGCATCCACGCCCTTGCTCCTCAGGGAGAGAAGAACGTGGATGGCCGGGTCAAGCCCGGCCATGACGGAGAGAGACATGCGAGACATTTACCCCCGTCATTGCGAGCCATCGGATCGGCGCGTAGCGCCGCCCGATGACAGGCTCCGCGAAGCAATCCACTTCTCCACTCGCGGAGATATGGATTGCTTCGTCGCTGTCGCTCCTCGCAATGACAGGAGAGTGCCGGGCCCTACTCCTTCCCGATCAGTCCCTCGACCAACTCGAGCAGCGCCGCTCTGGTCTCCTGCCGGAAGTTGCGGCGCGGGATGGCGAGTTGCTGCAGCAGGATTCCGATCAGCGCGGCAACGAACAGCTCGGCATGCGCGCGTGGGCTCATCGAGCCGGCTGCGCGCAGCGCGAGCTCGGAGCTTTGCCGCCAGGTATCGAACCATTCAGCCACGATGGGCCGGTAGCGCTCGCTGCGTGCGGCGGCCAGGAACACCTCATAGCAGGCAATGTGAATGTCCGCTTGCGTCTTCAGTTCCTGCCCGTACCAGCCGACGAGTTCTTCGATCCAGGCTTCGGCATCGAACGCCTTGCTTTGCAAGCTGAGCGCCAAGGCCTGCAGCCGGCCGACCTCGCGCGTCAATGCAAAGCGCAGCGCTGCGTCGACCAAAATATCGCGCGTGGCAAAATGATGCGTTACGGCGCCGAGCGACATGCCGGCTTCGGCCGCGACCGCGCGATGGGTCACGCGATCGATGCCGGAACGGCCGATGATACGCAGGGTCGCTTCCATCAGCGGACGCTCGCGCGCGCTTATCTCCTGGTCGGCCTCTCTCGCCAATGTGACTCCTGTTGCATTGCTGCCCTGCACCGCCTACAGAACAAATGTTCTGTTTTTCGAATTGTACGTATCGTAGCCTGTGCTGGCAAGTCGGACCAACGAACAGGAGCGCCCTATGCCTGCCTACCGGCTACACTACTTCCCGGAGTCCGGGAACAGCTACAAGCTCGCGCTGATGCTGACATTGTGCGGCGAGACGTTCGAGGGCGTGTGGACCGATTTCGGCGGCGGCGTGACGCGGACTGCGGAATGGCGCGCCAACGTCAACCCGATGGGCGAGATCCCGGTGCTGGAGGAGGACGGCGTGCGCCTGACCCAGACCGCGCCGATCCTGTTGAAGCTCGCCGAGCAATATGGCCGGTTCGGCGCCGGCAATGCGCAGGAACAGTTCGAGCTGCTGCGTTGGCTGTTCTGGGACAATCACAAGCTCACCGGCTACATGGCGACCTACCGCTTCCAGCGCGCCTTCATGCCGTCGCCGAATCCGGATGTGCTGAAGTTTCTGCGCGGGCGGATCGACGATTATCTCGGCATCCTCGAGCGGCATCTGCAGGACAAAGCCTTCGTGCTCGGCGAGCGGCCGACGGTGACCGATTTCTCGATGATGGCCTATCTGCATTATCCGAGCGACGAGACCGGCTATGAGTTCGCCAAGAGCCATCCGGCCATTCATGCGTGGCTAGGCCGCATCGCGGCGCTTCCGGGTTGGAAGTCGGCTTACGATCTGTTGCCGGGGAAGCGATTGAAGCACTACGCGTGAGACCCTTCTCCCCTTGTAGGAGAAGGTGGCGCGAAGCGCCGGATGAAGGGTTGTCCCCGCGGGCACTGTGCGCGTGGAGGGAACCCCTCACCCGAGTGAGTTCGTTGCCGATCTCAGGGCTGCCCTCTCCCACAAGGGAGAGGGCGCATCAACGGGCGTCCGCAGAGCTACCCGGGCTACAGGACTCTAGCGGCTGAGCCACGCCCAGACGATGCCGGCGGCAATCGCGGCGATGATGATGGTGACGGCGATAGCCCAGGTGCTGACGCGGACGGCGCCGATCATCTGCCGCTCGGCCTCGTTCTCGGCGATCTCGCGGTTGCGCTCTTTGTCGTCGGATGCGCTCATGGGCGGCCTCCGAGTGTCAACATAGCATGGCTTTACGGGCTTTTGATGAAGCACATGCCGATGCGCGAGGTCTTGCCGGCGGCCTGGCAGGCGAGCCCCTCGGCGCAGGTCCAGCTCTGAAAACTCGGGTCGTTGTCGGCCGGCTTCGCGCTTTGCTGATAGCAATGGGCGCCCCAGCCGTCTTCATATTCGGTGCCGGCAAGCTCGGTGCTGCCGCGTAGCTGCGGGCGGTTGGAGAAGCCACGGGAGAAGTCCGGCTGCGCGCCGCGGGCAAATGCAGAAAGGATGTCGCGGCGGCGGATTTGGTCGCCGAAGAAATGCGGCGAGGCCGGCACCACCGTCGTGTTCGACGGCTTGGCCGCCATCCAGTCGACACCGGGGAAATGGAAGCCGCCGATGCCGCGGGTCTGGTGGCATCCGGCGCAGGTGATATCGTTGAGCCGGCGTTCGAAGCCCGCGACCGAGCCGATGTTCTGCAACCTGGTGCCGTCTTGCGCCGCCTTCTTCAGCGCACCGACAACGTCATTGTCATCAAATGCAGCCGAGCTGCTTTCAGCCCGCATCATCCCATATTCGGGCAGCAGTTCCGAAAGGTCGAAGCCAACAGGTGTCGGCGCGATCGCAGCCCTGGCGAGGAATTTCTCCGGGATCAGGATCGTGCCGCGGTCGAGCTCGGCGAAATGCCTGGGATCGAGCAGCCAGCTCTTGAATTCCTGCGTCAGGTTTTCATCGGCGAGGATGCGGTCGCGATCGATCTGGTTCTCCAGCGGCGCTTCCTCGAAGCGGCCAGTGTCGCTGACATAGTTGAACACTTTCAAGAGATAGTCGGTGCGGAAATCGCGGGTTGGCGATTTCGGCGCATGGGCGATCTGCAGATTGGTCTCGATCTGCTTGATATTCTCATACCCAATCAAGTCGAGAGGACCATCCTTGCCGGCGAGCATTTCAAGTCCGCCCTCCTCCGCCGACGAAACGTCGATAATGGCAAGCCAGCGGCGCGCAATCTCGCGGCAAGTGATCGCAGTACCGTTTCGATCGCGCGCGCCTTCGCCCTTCGCTCTCAAGACCAGATTGAGCGTCATCGGCAGGCGCTGCGAGACCGCGTTCTCGCCGATCACAGGCGCATCCACGCGTGTCAATCGATAGATCAGGCGGATTTCGCCGCAGCTTTCGGGTGAGACATAGGCGCGGTCCATGCGGTTGACGATGCCGGCCAGCACGAAGCGCGTCGTGGCTGAGTAAAGCTGCGCGCGATCGAACAGCTGGAACGCGAAGCCGTCGCCGACCCCGATGGTTTCGTTCGGAAGATCTTGCTTGTGCTTTGCGATGTAGCGATCGAACTCGCGGTCGAGCGCGGCGCGGATCGACGCCATCGACGGCAGCGCGAACAGTTCGGCGTTGTCGAGTGGAAGATCGACAGGTCGCTGCGGCGACAGCATGTGGGCGAGACCGAACCTGCCGTGATCGAGATCACGGAGCACTGATGGGTCGGTGATTGCGGTGCCGCGTTCCAGCGCCTCGTCCTGCGCGGCGCGCGCCAAGGCGCCGCACAACAGGGCGAGCAGGATCGTGAGGAAACGCAGCGCACGGCTCATGCCCCACTAACACCGCGCTGAGGGGCGTATTCAAGTCAAAACCCGGCTCACATCGCGGTGAGGACGTAGCCCGGGTGGAGCGATAGCGTAACCCGGGACCACTCGTTGATGCAGGCGTCCCGGGTTGCGCTGCGCGCCACCCGGGCTACGAGAGCTGCAAACTAGCGCGCGACGATCAGGCCCTTGCTGGTGACGACCACCCAGCGGCCGTCCTGTCGGCGGATCGCGTCGACGCGGCCGAGGCCGGGGATGGGATCGCCGGCATAGACCTCGTAGAGGCCGCGGCGGCCTTCGATCAGTGCGCCGCCATTGCTGACATCGCGCAGCACCCAACCGTCCACGGTCGGCAGCCGGCCGACTTCGGGCTTCGGAGCCGCGGCAGCCGCCGTGGTCGCCGGCGGCGTCACACTCCCGGTCACGTCCTTGGCCGCAGCGGGCTGAGCCGCGGCAACCGGGGCCGGCGCGGCTGAAGCAGCCTTCAGCTTCTCGACGGTCTCGCTGAGCTTGGCGATTTTCGCGGCCGGCTCTCCTTGCGCCTTCTCGAGCTTGTCGAGGCGATCATTGGTCTTGCTGAACTGGCTCGTTCCGGTCTTGGAGGCGTGCTCGAGCCCGGCTTTCAGTGCGGTGACATCGGCATCGATGCGCGCGAGCGAGGCTTCGAGCGCGGTGTCCTTCGGCGGCACTACCACTGCTGCCGTCGCGGGCTTGGTGTAATAGCCGAGGCCTGCAGTGGCGAGCGCGCCGCCAATGGCGCCTGCCGCGGTCGCGAGTGCGACGACTGCCGCCATTGCGGCGAAACGGCGCTTGCCCGACGATGCCGGCTGTTCGTCATTGACGGGCTTGGCGGCCACGCCTTCGTCGTCCCAGATGCGTTCGCCCGGCGACATGATCATGAGCTTGCCGGGGGTCCGCGGTGCTTCTGCTGCGGCCGGCTCGATCCGGGTCGGCTCGACCTTAGGCGCTTCTGCCTTGACGGCTTCGAACTTGGGAGCGTCGGATTTGGGCGCTTCAAAGTTGGGCGCCTCGAACTTGGGAGCGTCCGCTTTGGGCGCCGTCTCTTCCTGGTTGGCTGCGATTTCCGAAGACGCGGACGCCGACACCGGCTCACTTGCGGCGGACGGAGCGGCCGGCCCGGCGCCGCTGGCGCCGGCTTCAGCTTGGATCGGGGCGCGCTCTTGCTCACTCACGTTCAAAGTCTCCAGATTAGGTTGACAATTTGGTAACTTTTATTGCTTGCGAAATCGTTACTGGCTGGAGGTCTTACTGAAATTTAAGGAACTTTCCGGGCCATCACGACGTGCATCACTGACTGTGAAGCAGATGACGTCAATTTTGAGGAAGTCCGGATGAACCGGACATGACTGGAACTGTGGCGGTATCGAGACGCCGATTGTCGCTGCACTGTCATTCCGGGATGCGCCCCCTTGGGCGCAGGCCCGGAATCCATCAGGCCGCATACACCTGTGGCGAAATGGATTCCGGGTTCGCTTCGCGCCCCGGAATGACCGCCACTTACATCACCACCGGCGCATCCGGCAGTTCGTTGGGGCCGCGGCCCTGCGGCGGGAAATGCCTGGCGAGTTCGCGTGAGACGGCTTCGATGCCCTTGATCGTGCCGCGCTCGAAATGGCCGGCACGGAAATCTTCTTCCATTATGCGACAAATCGCCTCCCAGCCGTCCGCGCCCACCTTGGCGTGGATGCCGCGGTCCGCGACGATCTCGACGTCGCGGTCGGCGAGCAGGAGGTAGATCAACACGCCGTTATTGTGTGCGGTGTCCCAGATGCGCAGATGCGCGAACACATCGAGTGCGCGCTCGCGCGCCAACTGATTGCGCAACAACGGCACGCCGTCGAGCGCACCTTCAACGACGAAACGGATCTGGCCGGAATGGGTGGCTTCGCCCGCCTTGATCGCCTGTTCGATTGCGTCGAGCACGCGCGGCGGAAACAGACGCCGCGTCCGCCAGCGGTGTTCGACGAGGTGCCTGCCGATGCGCCGGATGTCCATGCTACCAGCTCCCCGATGCACCGCCGCCGCCAAAGCTGCCGCCCCTGCCGCTGAAGCCGCCGTCCCCATTGTCGCGGGAGCCGCGGCCGCCGCCGGGCCAGGAGCCGCCATAGCCGCCGCCCGGCCAACCGCCGCGCTGATAACCGCCCGGACCGCCCCAACCCCAGCTACCGGCGACTAAGGTGACGACCACAGCGATGATGGCAAGCAGCACCGCGGCGGCAACTGAGCCTGCAAGCATCCAGGCGAAAAAGCCGACGATGCCGCCGGTGGCGGCGGCGCCGAGTAGCCGCCCGAGCATCGTGCGCAGAAAGGAGCCCAGCACGAAGATTCCGACGATGACGAAGGGATTGAACGGATCGATCTGGTCGAAGAGGTTAGGCGCCTGCCAATGTTCGGGCTCGGGCGCGGGTAACTGTTCGCCGTCGATAAGGCGGATCATCCGGTTGATGCCGGCTGCGATGCCGCCAGCGAAGTCGCCGGTCTTGAATTTCGGCGTGATGACTTCGTCGATGATGCGCCTTGTGGTCGCATCCGTGAGCACGCCTTCAAGGCCATAGCCGACCTCGATGCGCAGATGGCGGTCGTTCTTGGCGATGACGAGCAACGCGCCGTCGTCGATTTTCCTGCGGCCGATCTTCCAGGCTTCAGCAACGCGGATCGAGAACTGCTCGATGGTCTCTTCGCCCGTGGTCGGCACGATCAGCACCGCGATCTGGCTGCCCTTGCGTTTCTCGAGATCCTCGAGCGTCTGCGTCAGCGAGGCGATGTCGCCCGATGACAGCGTGCCAGTCGTGTCGACGACGCGGCCGGTAAGCGGCGGCACCGCGATTTCGGCGAAGGCTGGAAAAATCCAGCCCACCAGCAGCGCAAGCAGGATGGCGCGTGCAGCATTCATCGGAAGCGGATCGCGTTGAATTATTTCGCTGGCGCCGGCGAAGGCGATGGATTGAAGTCGACCTTCGGCGCCACCGAAATCTCTCTCTCGTTTTCGACCGTAAAGTTCGGCCTCTCCTTGTAGCCGAACAGCATCGCGGTGAGGTTGGTCGGGAAGGTGCGGATGCCGACGTTATATTCCTGCACCGCCTTGATGTAGCGGTTGCGCGCCACCGTGATGCGGTTCTCGGTGCCTTCGAGCTGCGACACCAGATCGCGGAACAGCGCGTCCGACTTGAGCTGGGGATAGTTCTCGGTCACGACTAGAAGCCGTGACAGCGCGCCCGTGAGTTCACCCTGCGCCTGCGTGAACTTCTGGAACGCGGCGGGATCGTTCAGCACTTCCGGCGTCGCCTGGATGCTGCCGACCTTGGCACGCGCATTGGTGACGCCGAGCAGCACGTCCTTCTCCTGCTGCGCAAAACCCTTCACCGTGTTGACGAGATTGGGCACGAGATCGGCGCGGCGCTGATACTGGTTGACCACTTCCGACCAGCTCGACTTGACCTGCTCGTCATTGGACTGGATCGCGTTGTAACCGCAATTGGTCAGGCTCAATGTCGCCAGCGCCGCCAGCACGCTCCAAAATTTCCGCATCGCAACTCTCCCCGGTCTGCGTTCGCGCCAGAGTAGCAGATCGGGGTCGTAACTGCAGTTTTTTCGTCATTCGTGGTTTCGTCATTACGGGGCGCGACGAAGTCGCGAGCTATGATGTGCAATTGCACATCAGAGAATCCATTTCACCGCTAGTGCGGCATGATGGATTCCGGGTTCGCGCTGCGCGCGCCCCGGAATGACAAGCGGACCGAGCGGAGCTTAAGACGTCGCCTTCGCGTCCCGGATCGCTTGCCAGATCTTTGCCGGCGTCAGCGGAGTGTTGAGCTTCGTGATGCCAAGCTCGCTCAGCGCGTCCATCACGCCGTTGGCGATACAGGGCGGCCCGCCGATCGCGCCGGATTCGCCGCAGCCCTTGGCGCCGAGCGGATTGGTCTTGCACGGCGCGGACGGATCGAGCGTGACCACGATCGGCGGCACATCGGCTGCGCGCGGCACGCAATAATCCTGATAGGTCGCAGTCAGGAGCTGGCCTTCCTCGCTATAGGCGACGCCCTCATAGAGCGCCTGCCCGATGCCCTGCGCGACGCCGCCATGAATCTGGCCTGTGACCAGCATCGGATTGACGGCGATGCCGACGTCGTCGACCGTGGTGTAGCGCACCACACGCGTGACGCCGGTTTCCGGATCGATCTCGACCTCACAGATATGCGTGCCGTTCGGCCAGCTCGGGCCGTCAACCTCGCCCTGGCTGTCGACCGAGAGCCGCGCGCCGTCTTCCTTCTTGGCGATTTCGAACAGGCTGACGCGCTTGTCGGTGCCGACCACGGTGAGGAAACCGTCGCGGTATTCGATATCCTCGACGGAGGCTTCGAGCGCGTTGGACGCCTTCTCACGCGCCTTGTTGATCATGTCGTTGGTCGAGACAGCCACGGCCGTGCCGCCGACGAACAGCGAGCGCGAGCCGACGCTGCCGAAACCGGTGGCCAGATCCGTGTCGCCCTGCACGACGTCGATCTTGTCCAGGGGAATGCCGAGCGTATCCGAGATCATCTGGGTATAGGTGGTCTGCAGGCCCTGCCCCATCGCCATGGTGCCGGAATGCAGGATGATGCGCCCCTCCGCGGTCGCATGCAGGCTGACCTTTTCGGTGTGCGCGCGGCCGCCCGTCCACTCGATGTAGCTGGTCAAGCCGCGGCCGTAGAGCAAGCCCTTCTTCTTGGCGGCCTTCTTGCGCGCGGTAAAGCCGTTCCAATCGGCGAGATCGGAGGCGCGCTCCAGCATGTGTGCGAACGCGCCGGAGTCATAGACCTGGCCGACCGCATTGGTGTAGGGCAGTTGCGCCGGCTTGATGTAGTTGACTTTGCGGATGGTGCGCGGGTCCATGCCGATCTGGCGCGCGGCGGCGTCGAACAGACGCTCAACGATGAACACCGCTTCCGGCCGGCCCGCGCCGCGATAGGCGCCGACCGGCGCGGTGTGGGTCATCACCGACTTCACCTCGAAATGCACCAGCGGCAGATCGTAGACGCCGGTCTGCACGAACGGCCCGAGCACCAGCGGAATGATGTTGCCCGCGCCCGTGGAATAGGCGCCGGTGCCGCCGATCGAGCGGACGCGATAGGCAAGCACGCGGCCCTTGGCATCGAGCGCGAACTCGCCGGTCGAGGTGAGGTCGCGGCCATGGGTGCCGCCGACGAAATCGTCGGTGCGGTCGCCGCGCCAGCGGATCTTCTTGTTCAGCTTGGTGGCGGCATAGGCGACGATGCCGTCTTCCGGATAGAGATTGGTCTTCTGCCCAAAGCCGCCGCCGATATCGCCGACCAGCACGCGGACGCTTTCCTTCGGCCGCTTCAGAATCGCTTCCGCCAGCACGTCGCGGGTCGAGCCCGGAGTTTGCGATTGGACATGCAGGATCAGGCGGCCGGTCTTCTTCTCGATCTCGGCAATGGTCGAGCGCGGCTCCATCGCCGATGGCACCAGGCGCTGGCTGACGAGATCGAGCGAGACGACATGGTCTGCCTTCGCGAAGGCTTCCTCGACCTTGGCGGCATCGCCATAGCTCATGGCGGCGACGATATTGTCGGGCGCATCCGGCCACACCAGAGGCGCACCAGGCTTGATCGCCTCGACCGGATCGACCACCGAGGGCAGCACGTCGTAATCGACCACGATCGCTTCGGATGCGGTCTGCGCCAGCACGCGCGAGGTTGCGACCACGACCGCAACCGGCTCACCGGCAAAGCGCACCACTTCATGCGCGAGCAGGCGACGCGGCGGCACCGTCATCGGCGAGCCGTCCGGCCGCTTGAAGATCGCAAGCGTCGGAATGGTGCCGATGTTATCTGCCACGAGATCGGCGCCGGTATAGACCGCCACGACATCAGGCATTTCGGCGGCCGCCTTGGCATCGATCGAAACGATCCTGGCATGGGCATGCGGCGAGCGCAGCACATGCAGCCACAACGCGCCCTCTTCCGGCCTGTCGTCGATGAACTGTCCCTTCCCGGTGAGCAGCCGTTGGTCCTCCAAACGCTTGACCGGCTGGCCCGCACCGAAACGCAAATTACCGGGAAGAATGTTCATCAGTTCGTCCTTCAAGTCTTCTTAAGATGGTGGGCGTTTTACCGGATTTTTGCCGCGACACAACCGACGGCGAACGAGAGCAGACGCGCCATCCCGCCGGCGCATGAGAAGCATGGATGCCCCCTCGCAGACCAATGACAGGAATTTTATTGCGTGCGGCCGATGTCGACGATGTCGACATTGATATCGCGCGTCTCCGAGCCGCGCTTCAGGCTGAGCCGCACCGGCTTCCCGGCACCGATCTGCTCGAGTTGATCGGTCAGGTCGGAGAGGCGGTGGACCGGCTTGCCGTCGGCCGCCGTGATGACGTCGCCCAAATTGCCGGAAGAAAGATCGACGCCGCGAATTCCGGCACGCTCTGCCGGAGAACCGGGCGCGGTGCGCACAACGATCACGCCCTCGGTGCCCAGCCGAGTGGCAACCGCCTCGCTGGCGGCGACAATGCCGATGCCCGGCGTCGGCACGCGACCGTTGCGGATCAGTTCGGGGACCACGCGGTTGACGATATCGACCGGAACGGCAAAGCCGATGCCGGCGTTCGATCCCGACGGCGAGAGGATCGCCGTCGTCACGCCGATCAGCCTTCCGGCAGAATCCAGCAGCGGCCCGCCCGAATTGCCAGGATTGATCGCGGTATCGGTCTGGATCACGTTGGCGATCTCGCGCCCGGTGGAGGTCGGAAGCCGGCGCTTGAGCGCGCTGATGATGCCGCTGGTCAGGGATTGATCGAGGCCGAACGGATTGCCGATCGCAAACGCAAATTGCCCGACCTTAAGCTCGGCCGAACTGCCGAGCGCAACCGGCGGCGGCAGCGTGCGCGCGCCCCTGATCCGCAGCACCGCCAGATCATAATTCGGCGCGGTGCCGACAAGCTCGGCGCGCGCCACCTCGCCCGAGGCAAAGCGGATCGCGAGCGCGCTCGCCTCCTGCACGACGTGGTTATTGGTGACGACATGACCGTCATTGTCCCAGACAAATCCGGTTCCGGATGATCCGCCGCCTTCAGCCTCCTCACTGAGCGGATTGGCGGCGGACTGCGCCGCCACCTGCACGACCGAAGGCGAGACCCGCTCGAAGATCTCGATATTGGCGCGCTCGGCATCGGAGAGCGGGCCACGCTGCTCGACCGAGCGGGCGGCCGAACTCGTCCACGGCGCATTGCGAATATTGCTGAGGGTCAAAGCCGCCAGGATGGCCGCGACTACAGCGAGAACAACAACATAGCGACGATTCATCGGCATCTGATCTCCCCGGCAACCAAACGCGATAATTGTCCGGAGGTTTCTAGTGCTTGAAGTTACCACAACGTCGCATTAGCGCGTCTTCACCCTTCCCGACCTAGCGCCATTTGTCGCGCTGAGGGTTGAAACCCGGCCGCCGAGCGCTAGTTGTTCCATTATGTTAGAGTGTCGGCCGCCCGCTCGGGCACGTCCAGGGCCCACATCCAAGGCTATCGGGACCGACGCTTGGAGCGGCCCATATCGGTGTTGATCGGAGGGCGGTCATGAACAACAACAAGATGCGTTTCAATATCGGATACGCAATTGCGGCGATATTCGGTATCCTGCTTGTTCAGTACGTCTATATCAGCGCCAGCAAGATCGCTGCCATCCCCTACAGCGAATATCAGCAATTGCTGCGCGAGGGAAAAATCGAGAGCGTCGGCATCTCCGACCGCACACTTCAGGGCACCTTGAAGGAGCCGCTGCCCGGCGGACAGAAGCAGTTCATCACCACGCGCGTCGATCCGGAGGTCGCGCAACAACTCGAGAAATATAACGTCCGCTTCACCGGACAGATCGAGAGCACCTTCCTGCGCGATCTGCTCTCGTGGATCATGCCGGTGCTGTTGTTCTTCGGCCTGTGGTGGTTCATCGCCAGGCGCGCCGCGCAAGGCGGAGGCCTCGGCGGCGGGCTGATGTCGATCGGAAAGAGCAAGGCCAAGATCTATGTCGAAGCCGATACCGGCGTGAATTTCAGCGATGTCGCCGGCGTCGACGAAGCCAAGGACGAACTGCGCGAGGTGGTCGACTTCCTGAAGAATCCGACCGAGTACGGCCGGCTCGGCGGGCGCATGCCCAAGGGCGTGCTGCTGGTCGGCCCGCCCGGCACCGGCAAGACGCTGCTCGCCAAGGCGGTCGCCGGCGAGGCCAAGGTGCCGTTCTTCTCGATCTCCGGCTCCGAATTCGTTGAGATGTTCGTCGGCGTCGGTGCGGCGCGCGTGCGCGACCTGTTCCAGCAGGCGCACCAGAAGGCGCCCGCGATCATCTTCATCGACGAGCTCGATGCGCTCGGCCGCGCCCGCGGCATCGGCCCGTTCGCCGGCGGCCATGACGAAAAGGAGCAGACGCTGAACCAGCTCCTGGTTGAGCTTGATGGCTTCGATTCACGCTCCGGCCTCGTGATCCTCGCCGCCACCAACCGGCCGGAAATCCTCGACCCGGCGCTGCTCCGCGCCGGCCGCTTCGACCGCCAGGTGCTGGTCGACCGCCCCGACAAGAAGGGACGCATCGACATCCTCAAGGTCCACATCAAGAAGGTGAAACTTGCCCCCGGCGTCGACCCCGAGGCGGTCGCAGCGCTGACGCCGGGATTCACCGGCGCCGATCTCGCCAACCTCGTCAACGAGGCCGCGCTGCTGGCGACGCGCCGCGGCGGCGATGCCGTCACCATGAGCGACTTCACCAATGCGATCGAGCGCATGGTGGCCGGGCTCGAAAAGCGCAACCGGCTGCTCAATCCGAAGGAGCGCGAGATCGTCGCCTATCACGAGATGGGCCATGCGCTGGTGGCGCTGTCGCTGCCGGGTGTCGATCCCGTGCACAAGGTCTCGATCATTCCGCGCGGCGTCGGTGCGCTCGGCTATACCATTCAACGTCCGATCGAGGATCGTTTCCTGATGACGAAGGAGGAACTGGAGAACAAGATGGCGGTGCTGCTCGGCGGCCGCGTTGCCGAGCTGATCGTGTTCGACCATCTCTCCACTGGAGCTGCCGACGATTTGCGCCGGGTGACCGACATCGCCCGCAGCATGGTGACCCGCTACGGCATGTCGGAAAAGCTCGGCAGCATCGCCTATGACCGCGAGCCCGGCAATTTCCTGGCCGGCGCCGACCGGCCCTATCCCATGCCGGAACGCGACTATGCGGAAGAGACTGCGGCTGTGGTCGACCACGAGGTGCGCGACATCGTCGAGCGCGTGTTCCAGCGCACGCAGGGCATCCTGAGCGCGCGGCGTGCTATCCTCGATCGGGCAGCGAAGAAGCTCTTGGAGAAGGAGACGCTGGAGCAGAGCGACCTGGAAGCGCTGGTCCGCGAGACGCCGAAGGAAGCGTTGAGGGCGGTGTGAGATGTGCTGTCCTTCTCCCCTTGTGGTGGCGCGCATGCAATGCGCGGCGGATGAGGGGTTGTCTCCCCGAGCGAAGGTGTGCATGGAGAGAACCTCTCACCCAGTTGGGTTCGTTGCCGACGCCGGAGCACCCCTCTCCCACAAAGGGAGAGGGCGCATCAACCGGCATCGCGACGACGTAGCAGTCGTAGGTAGCTACCTGCGAACGGCGGAAGCACCGAACGGTGCGCCATCCGACTGCGGACGACCGGGCAGAGGCCCGGCGTTTGTCGTGTTCCTCCAAGTGGGAACTGCATTTGTCGAACCTACCGATGGCCAATAGTACGATCCGACTGATGGGCCGACGACCGACCCGTAGCCGGCAGTTCCGGCTGTCTGCGCCAGCGCTGCCGTGCTCGAGAGAGCAAGTGCACCTGCCAGCATGATTGCTGCGAGTTTCATGGCTGGATCCTTTCTGGTTGTATTCCTCTATTTCACAGCAAACGTGGGGAGCTGGTTGACTCCTTAAAACGAACGTTCTCATCACGCTCCTTCAATCCAGCGCGATCGGGAATGCTCCTACGGCACCTCCACTCGTCATTGCGAGCGGAGCGAAGCAATCCATCTCACCACGTGCCGAGACGTGGTTTGCTTCGCTGCGCTCGCAATGACGTGGAGCGAGCGGCGCTTAAGAGCCAAGTTCCTGCAGCGCAGCTTCCACCACTTTGCGCTGCTGATCCGTCAGCGGCGCTTGGGGCGGGATGGGATCGCCGATGTCGTAGCCCTGGATCGAGAGGCCGGCCTTGATGCAGGCGGCGAGGTTGAAACGGGCAAAGGCCTCGTTGATGCGCCAGAGCTTTCGTTGCAGCGCCATCGCTTCGTCCCAGCGGCTGCGGCGGCAGAGATTGTAGAGCTCGACGCTCTGCCGCGGGATGATGCAGGCGGGGCCCGCCATCCAGCCGAGGCCACCAATCAGCATCACGGCCGCGGGAATATGGGCGGAGGCCGAGAACACTTTGATGTTGTCGCCGCAGCGGTTCATGATCGACAACAGCCGGCCGGTGTTGGTCGAGGCATCCTTGATGTAGCCGATGCGCGGATGGGCGGCGAGGCGCTCGATGACGTCGAGCGTGAGGTCCGAGCGCTGGAATTGCGGATTGGTGTAGATCACGACGGGAATGTCGACCGCGTCGGCAATGGCGCGGAAGTACGACTCGACCTGCGCGTCCGGCAGCGGAAAATAGGCTTCGAGAATCGCGAGAATGCCGCTGGCGCCGCGCTTCTGGTAGGACTTGGCCTGCGCGACTGCATCCGCCGTCGAGGTCGAGGCCACGCCGGCCACGACCGGCACGCGTCCGTCAGCGGCCTCGATCGTCGTCTGCACCACCTGCGCGCGTTGCGCATTGTTGAGATAGGCGAATTCGCCGGTCGAGCCGAGCGGCGTCAGTCCATGCACGCCCGCTTTGATCAGATCATCGCACAGCCGGCCCAGCACCTCGCTGCGTATATGGCCGGCAGGATCGAGCGGCGAGACCAGATAGGGAAAGACGCCGTGGAAATCAGCCATGCTGCAACCTCGTGGACGGCGAGACATAGTCGGGATCGTGCGCGAAGGGAAGCGGCGCGCCGCGGCGCAGCGCGTCGAGGACCTCGGCGAAACCGGTTCGAGCTCGGAAGCCGAGCAGACGTTCGGCCTTGGCGGGATCGTAAATGCGGCCGATGCTGCGCGGCAAGCGCCAATTCCGCTTGGCGTAGAGCGCGGCCGCATCAGGGAAATGGCGCGCGATCACGCTTGCTGCATCCGATTTCAGCGCTTCGACCTCGGTAGGCGCAAAAGGCGGCGGCGCACTAACGATGAAGATCTCGAAGCCCTTGGCCCTATCGAGCGCTGCCAGATGCGCGTCCGCAGCGTCCTCGACGGTGAGGCGGCGGTGCAAGAATTCGTTCGCCTTGAGATTCTCGCCGGAAAATCCGCGCTCGGTGTCGTCCTCCTCCGGAAAGAAGCGGCTGGTGCGCAGCACGGCGCAGTTCAGCCCGTGCTCGCGGCTATAGATGCGGCATAGCCCCTCGGCGGCGAGCTTGGTCACGCCGTAGATGTTGCGCGGCTCGAGCGGGCCCGCAGTCTCGTCGAGCCAGACCGCGGCATGCCCCTCGCCTTCCCTGATCGCCTGCGAGATCATCAACGATGTCGTCGAGGTGAAGATGAAGCGGTCATGGCGCGCGGCGACCGCCGCTTGCAGCAAATTCAGCGTGCCCGACACGTTGACGTCAACAAAGGCTTGCGGAGAAAAGCGGGCGATATCGGGCTTGTGCAGCGCGCCCGCATGGATCACGGCCCCGATGGCGTGATCGGCGAACACCCGCTCGACGACCGCGCGGTCGGCAACCGAGCCGATCACATCGGTCGCTTCGCCCGCGACGATATCGAGGCCGATCACGTGATGGCCGGCTTGCCGCAGTCTCGGCGCAAGGAAGCGCCCCAGCCAGCCGGAGGAACCGGTGAGCAGAATACGCATGGCGATGACGGCAGGCCCCTATCCGAAAACTTTCGCGATTGCCGCCTGCGCGTCGTCCTGGATCCGCTTCAGGTGATCCTCCCCGCGGAAGCTCTCGGCGTAGATCTTGTAGACGTCCTCGGTACCCGAGGGCCGCGCCGCGAACCACCCGGACTCGGTCTCGACCTTGATGCCGCCGAACGACTGATCGTTGCCCGGCGCTTTGGTCCTGACCGTGCGCACCGGCTCGCCCGCAAGCTCCTTCATGTTGAACTGCTCGGGACCCACGGCCTTGAGCGCGCTCTTCTGCTTCGGCGTCGCCGCAACGTCGATGCGCTCATAGAAGGGCACGCCGAGCTCGGCGGTGAGATCGGCGAAGAGCTGGCTCGGGTCGCGACCGGTTTTGGCGATCATTTCCGCCGCAAGCAAGCCTAAGATGATGCCGTCCTTGTCCGTGGTCCACACGGAGCCGTCGCGCTTCAGGAACGAGGCGCCGGCGCTCTCCTCGCCCGCGAAGCCGAACGCGCCGGTGCCAAGCCCCTCGACGAACCATTTGAAGCCGACCGGCGTCTCCACCAGCTTGCGGTTCAATTTCTTCGCCACACGATCGATGATCGAGGAGGAGACGATGGTCTTGCCGATCGCGGCGTTCGCGTTCCATTGCGGGCGGTGACCGAACAGATAGGCGATCGACACCGCAAGGAAGTGGTTGGGGTTCATCAAGCCGTTCGAGCGCGTCACGATGCCATGTCTATCAGCATCGGTGTCGTTGGCGAACGCGACATCGAACTTCTCGCGCATCTGGATCAGGCTCGCCATCGCGTAAGGCGAAGAGCAATCCATGCGGATCTTGCCGTCCCAGTCCGCGGTCATGAAGCGGAAGGTCGGATCGACCGCGTCGTTCACCACGCTCGCATCGATTCCATAACGCTCGATGATCGGCTGCCAGAAATGCACCGCCGCGCCGCCGAGCGGATCGATGCCGATCCTGACGCCGGCGGATTTGACCAGGGCGAGGTCGACCGTGTTGCCGAGATCGGCGACATATGGCGTCACGTAATCATAGAGATGCGTCGATGGCGCCTTTCGTGCGCGGTCGTAAGTCATCCGCGCGACGCCTTTCAGCCCGGCCTCCAGATAGCGGTTGGCGTTCTTCTCGACGATGCCGGTGACGTCGGTATCCGCGGGCCCGCCATGCGGCGGGTTGTATTTGTAGCCGCCGTCTTCCGGCGGATTGTGTGACGGCGTGATGACAACGCCATCGGCTAAGCCGGAGCTCTTGCCCTTGTTGTAAGTGAGGATCGCGTGCGAGATGACCGGCGTCGGCGTATAGCCGCCGTGCTCGTCGACCATGATCTCGATGCCGTTGGCGGCGAACACCTCGACCGCGCTCGCCAGCGCCGGTTCCGCCAGGGCGTGGGTGTCGATACCGATGAACAGCGGCCCGGTCAGCCCGGCCTCGCGGCGATAGTCGCAGATTGCCTGCGTGGTCGCGAGGATATGATCCTCGTTGAAGGAATTCCGCAGCGAGGAACCGCGATGTCCCGAGGTTCCGAAGGAAACGCGTTGCGCGGCGTCAGCCGGATCGGGCTTCGATGCAAAATACGCCGTGACGAGCCGCGGGAGGTTTGCAAGCGAAGCGGGATCGACCGGCTTGCCTGCTGCAGGATTTGGTGCAGTCACGTGACCTCTCAGGACCAATGCTGTCTTCGAGACATCACTATAGGCGCGAGCCGGTTGCAGGCAAAGCGTTATGCGACGCGCGGCGGGCGCTAAGCGACGGAGGCTTGCCGAACGACCGCCTCGGCCTCTATCCGGGCCTCATATGCGACGAGGAATTCGTCGAACTTTGCATAGGGCAATGGCGGCGACACCAGGTAGCCCTGGCCGCACTCAACGCCGCAACGGAGCAGCGCCTGGCGCTGCTCGACCGTCTCGATGCCCTCGGCGATCACGTTCATCCTGAGCTTCGCCGCTAGCCGTACCAGCATCTCGACGATGGTCGCGGCCGAGCCATCCTGCACGATGGTATCGACGAAGAACTTGTCGATCTTCATGGTGTTGACCCCGAGCCGCTTGATCTGGGACAGGCCGCTGTGGCCGACTCCGACATCGTCCAGCGCGACCTTGAAACCATGCTCACGCAACGCTTCGATGACGGCGGCGGCCTTCTCGAGGTCCGGAAATGCTTCGCGCTCGGTCACCTCGATCACGATCTGGCGCGCCGAGACGCCGCTTTCCCTGACCTCGCGGCGCAGCCGGTTGACAAAGGCATCGCTGAGCAAATGGCGCGGGGTGATGTTGACCGACATCTTGAAATATTTGTCCGCCGCGAGCCGCGGGCGCATCTCCTTCAAGGCCAGTGCGAGGATCTGCCAGGTGATCGCCTCGATGCGGCCACTGGATTCGGCAAGCGGAATGAAATTCATCGGCGACGTGACGCTGCCGTCCCGGTGCACCCAACGCGCCAGTACCTCGCACCCCCCGATCGCGCCGGTGCGCAGATCGAAGGTCGGCTGGAAGTACGGCTTGAATTCGTGCCGCGCCAGGGCGCGGTCGATATCGGCAATCGGCCCTTCCAGGCGCGCCACCGCCCGCGTCAGCAACAGGCCGAAAGCGAGGCCGAGCACGGCGGCGAGCAGCATCGACGGCCAATAGCCGTCCCTGTTCCAGCGTCGCAGGGCTTCGGGCGCGACCCGGACCAGTGCGCGCAAAGGATAGCGGTGCGATGCGCTGCTGAAGGTCACGGCGTCGGTCGCATCCAACACCTGCGAGGCGGCAAATCGCCCGATATCGGCGCCGTTGTCGAGCTGGGCGATCACCTCGCCGTGGTCGCGCAATTCCGTGGGCAGGATGTCGAACAGGATAGCGCTGACACCGAGGATGGCGACCAGTGACGTCCGCGCGTCGATGTCCTTCAACACGCCGAGCGCGACGCCATTGATCTGGTCGACCCGAAACAGCAGGAGGCTGTGATCGGCGGTCTGCAGCATGCGCGGCCGCGTGACCCATTCATTGTCGAACTCGAGCGTCTCCGAATAAGCGGAGCAGATCACCGATCCTTCCCGGTTGACGAGGCGGATGTCCTTGACCTGGGAGCGCTGATAGACCTTGAGGCGGACGGCCTGGAGGGAAGCGGCATCGCAGGTCATCGGACCGCGCTGCATGACGTCATTGAGCGTGGCAACGCTGAAATCCACCGCGACTTCGGAGCGTCGCAGCGCGATATTGGCCAATTCCTCAAGCTGCTTGGCTTGCTGCGTGTCGATCGCAGTGGTCGCGACAAAATGTCCGCCCACCGCAAAGGCAGCCACGCTGGCCGCGACCAGCGCACTCCTGGCCAGATAGGGCCATCGCCGCATCATGAACGCACGCACACACCCCGGGACGATCGACACACTATACGAGTAGAAACCGCTAAGATTCGGTTGAAGCGCCGCTTGCTTGGATCGTTGACATCAGGTTAACGGGAACCGCTGCCACGATCACCGCTGCGTTACAGTCCAGTACGGTGGCCCGCACCCACACGCGGACTTGCCCGGCGGCCGCGCGAAAGGTTAACGTGGATTAACCTACCCTTTGCAGGCCGGAGATGATCGGCGAATTGACCCCGAGAGTTCTGCTCGCGATCGGTTACATCGCCATGACGGCGCCCGCCCTCGCCCAGGACGATCTCGCAGCAGCGCCGGCGGCGCTCACTTTGCAGGTGACGACCGATCCCACGACCATTGAGTGCCGCCGCGTCGAAGATCAACCGCCGATGTCGCTGACCTTCCGGTCGCTGCACCGGACGTTCAGCGACGACTTCAACGAACATCCGCTGGCGGACGGAAGGTGGGTGCCGCATTATGCCGGCGGGGCGGCGTGGCCGGAGGCCCGCTATTGGGGCGGCGACGGCTCCGATTTCAAACGCAAGACCAGCGCCAATGGCGAGCAGCAGATCTATGTCGATCCCCGCTATGGCGGCCGAATGAACACCCCGCTGGGACTTGACCCGTTCGGGGTTCACAATGGCGTGCTGTCGATCGTCGCCAGCCGCACGCCGCCCGATCTGAAGCCGGCGCTATTCGACAATGAATACATCTCGGGCATCCTGACGACGCAGGGCAAGTTCTCGCAGAAATACGGCTACTTCGAAATTCGCGCGAAGATCCCACTGGGCCGCGGCGTGTGGCCGGCGTTCTGGATGCTCGCCGACGACGGTGGCTGGCCTCCGGAAATCGACGTCGTGGAAGGACGAGGCGAGCGGCCCGGCGACATCGTGATGACGACGCATTGGCGGCTTCCGTCGACCCAGCGCATCCAGTCCTGCGGGTTTGATTTCACCGTGCCCGGCGCGGACTCCGACTTCCACAATTACGGTGTGCTGTGGGAAGAAGATCGGCTGATCTACTTCATCGACCGCAAGCCGGTGTCCGACATCGGGGTCCCCATCGGATACGACGATCCCATGTACATGATCGTCAATCTTGCGATGGGATCGAAATTCTTTCTCGGCGTCGGCTTCGTCGATGCCAGTTCGCCCACGAGGATCGCCTTCGAGATCGACCGGATCTCGGTCTATCAGATCGACGCCAACCCCACCGGAGTGACCGATGTTCGGTAGATTTTCGCGCCGGCATTTCGCCAAGCTTGCGGGCATGTCCGCGCTCGGCGTCGCGGCGGCGCCGGCCGCTGCCGCAGAGAGCAACGTGACTCGGGCCGCTGCCGCCAACCCGCACGCGCCCGGCCCGTTTCCCGCCGGCTTTGTCTGGGGCACCGCGACCTCGTCCTACCAGATCGAGGGCGCGGTCAACGAGGACGGCCGCGGCCGCTCGATCTGGGACACATTCAGCCACACGCCCGGCAAGATCGAGGACAACAGCAACGGCGACCGCGCCAACGAGCACTATCACCGCTACAAGCAGGACGTGGCCCTGATCAGGGATCTCGGCGTCAAGGCCTATCGCTTCTCGATCGCCTGGCCGCGGGTGTTTCCGGAAGGTGCAGGTGCGCCGAACCCGAAAGGACTCGACTTCTACAACCGCCTGATCGACGAATTGCTCGCGAACGGCATCGAGCCCTATGCCACGCTCTACCATTGGGACCTGCCGCAAGCGCTGGAGGACCGCGTCGGTGGTTGGCAATCGAGCGAGACGTCAAAGGCGTTCGGCGACTACGCCGCTTATGTAGCCGAGCGCATCACCGACCGGGTGAAGAACATCTTCACCGTCAACGAGGCCGGCCGCTTCGTCAACTTCGGCTATGGCTGGGGCATCGACGCGCCCGGGCTCAAACTGCCGACGGCGCAATTGAACCAGGTTCGCCATCACGTCGCGCTCGGCCATGGGCTTGCGGTGCAGGCGATCCGCGCCAAGGGACGCGCTGGCACCAGGGTCGGCGTCGCCGAGAATATAGCCGCCTGCGTGCCCGCGATCGCTACACCGGAGAACATCCGCGCCGCCGAGATTGCCACGCGCGAATTGAACGCGGGCTTCCTCGGCGTCATCCTGGAGGGCAAATATACCGAGGGCTTCCTCGAATATGCCGGCGCCGATGCGCCCAAATTCACGCCCGAGGAATTGAAGATCATCGCTTCGCCGACCGATTTCGTCGGGCTCAATATCTACGCACCGCAGTTCTACATCACGGCCTCGGACCGCAAGCCGCATTTCAACGTGCTGCCGTTCCCGGCCTCGTTCCCGCACATGAATTCGGAATGGCTGCGGGTCGGCCCCGAGACGATCTATTGGGCGCCGAGGCTCGCGGCGAAGATCTGGAACATCGAGAACATCTATATCAGCGAGAACGGCACCTCATCCGAGGACAAGCTTACGGCCGAGGGCAAAGTCTACGATCTCGACCGCATCATGTATCTGCGCAACTATCTGACCCAGCTCCAGCGCGCGACATCGGAGGGCGTCCCGGTGCGCGGCTATTTCCTTTGGAGCCTGATGGACAATTTCGAGTGGATCTTCGGCTACGAGAAGCGCTTCGGTCTCTACCGGGTGGACTTCGAGACGCAAGCGCGGGTGCCGAAACTGAGCGCGGAATTCTATCGCGACGTGGTGGCAAAAAACGCGATCGGGGTCTAGAGGTGCAGAGACCCCGATCGCGTCGCCGCCTTGCGGCCTATCGCATCATCTCATCGCGGCCATGTACCTGCGCCGGCGGCGAGGTCGCCTCGATCGCAGTGAAGGGCTCGATGATGTGATAGCAGTGCTCGGCGTCGGCCGGCACCAGCCAGGAGTCGCCCGGGCCGAGCTTGATGGTCTGCCCCTCCAACAGCAGTTCGGCGTGGCCGGAGATCACATAGCCAACCGTCTCGTAATCGCGTCGATGCGGCAGGTCGGTTTGCGGCCGCTCATTGTTCCACATCCGCATGGCGACGCGCTTGCCCGAGACCAGATAGGTCTGTCCCATCGCACCCTTTGGCGAGGTCTTTTCCGATACTTTCTTGACGGTGCTGTCGTGCATGGTTGCAGCTCCCGAGTCATCGATTGTTCGATATCAAGCAAGCGCCCGGCGAGAGGTTCCTGCGACGATGCGTGTTCCCGACTCGGAAACCAGGGGAACAGCGGACCAGCGCGGGCGTTCTCAACTGGAGGCGCCGATCTTCCAGGAGACACATCATGACGGACACCAGGGACATCCAGCATGGCGTCAACGATCCCGTCAGCGGCGTCGACGTGAAGCGGAAGTTCAGGGACAATCAAAGCCCCCACGAACGGGCGCAAACTGCGGCCGACGTCCGGGCCGATCCCTCACCCGCGCCGGACGAACCGTTTCTTCCCGAGGCGCTGCGGCGACCGGCGACCGCCCCGCTCAACCCGCGTACCGGACGCCGCCCGACCGAGTGATGTTTCCGGGGGTGATATTGATTCCAGACGAGCGCAGACTCGGCCTCGGCAAGCCGCTGGTGCTCGACTTCGCGAAGTCGTCGACTCATTTGCACCTTATCGGCGCCGTTATTCAGAACACCCCGCTGCGCGCAAGCGCCTTGCGGACGTGATCGAGTTCCTGCTCGTCCGCGACCACGTCGAGGATGATATTGCCGACGCCCAACTCGGCGAAGCTGCGCAGTTTCGCTCCGATCTCAGCATAGCTGCCCACGAGATACGGGCAATCCGCCTGGAAGGTCAGGAATGGAAGCAGCCAATAGCCGTTGTCGCGGATCGCGCCGTCCTGCTCATCGTTGCCAAGCCGCCGCTTCCAGACGGAATCGGTGTTCCCCATGGTCAGCTTGAATAATTCGCGATTGTCGTCGCTGTCCTGAAATCGACGCTTTGCGGCCCGCCTCGCCTCCGCGCGGCTTTCCCTCGCAAAGATCCCAAAATTCAATCCGGGAGCCTTTATTCCCTGCTCGAGATCGGGCGGGAGCATCTGCATCATCAGACATTGCATCTCCGTCGCCACGCGGCGGGCATCGTCCGATTGGCCGGCGATCAGAAATTCCGGGATCAATTCCTTCGGCAGGCGCGGCCAGATCTGCAGGTTATTCGTGGTGTAGAACCTGCCCCGGAAACTAACGGGCCGCGTGCTCGCGAACAATTGGCGTACCACAGCGATGAACTCGCCTAGCCTTGCATATCGCTCGGCGTGGGACTGCTCGTCGCCCAGGCCCTGCAGATCGCTCAGCGCAGTCCCCGTGATCATGTTGAGGTAGACTTTCCGGCCGTAGAGCAGCGCAAAGGAGGAGATCAGTTTTGCCGCGGTGAACGGATGCAGATAGACCGGATTGACCGCGATCAGCGGCGCACAATGTTGCGTGCGCGCGAGGATATGCTGGGCCATCGACCACGGCTCGATGAACACGTCATTGCCGGCAAACAGCAAGATCCCTTCGAAGCCGTTGCGGTCGGCGAAATGCGCGACCCGCATCAGCTCGTCGGCATATTTTGCAGGATCGCGGTTGCGCGAAACGGCAGGGAATACGCGGAGCCTGGCTTTCATCGCCGATAGCTCCGACGATCGGGATCTGCGCTTGTTCGCCAAAATGCCGCGCCAATGCCACGCACGAGCGGCCAGGCGCGATGCAGGATGGCAAGGCGGCCTCTCGCGCTGACGCGCATGGCATCGATGTCGCGCAGCTTCTACCTGCTCTTCTTTTTCTTCTTTTTGGCCTTCTTGGCTTTGGCGGCCTTGCCTAACTTCGCCAAGCCCTTTTCCGTGAGGGCCAACGCATCTCTGAGCTGATCCCGCTCGCGCTTGAGCAGATCCCTCAGACTTTTCTTTTCGTCGGGTGTCAGCTTATCGAAATCAAGATACGGAACAAATCCCATAGTAAATACCCCGGGTTTCCCGCCGCCCCTTGCCAGGCGCGGGAACGATGTTGCTCGCGAAGCGACAAATAATCAAGGTAGTTTTCTCACTCGTTACAGCCTGGAGTAATCGACGCCTGCGCATCTCATGCGGCGCGGCGACGGAGCAAACGTTGCAACGGCGCATCAGGCTGCGCTGCAGCACGCGTGAGGATCACAACAAGATCCTCCATCCATTGTGGAATCACATGGTGTCCGAACAGCTCGCGCTTGTAACTGCACGAGCCGGTGATGCCAGTCTGCCGCTCCTTCAGCATCAGCGAGAGCCAGGTCTGATTGACCGGCAGCACGGGCTGTCCTTCGCGGTAGGCGCTTCCAAGCGTGCGTATCTTCACATCCGAAAACTTCAGCGGCTGGCGCAGCGGATTCTGCAAGGTGAAGTAGACCTGGATCAGGGAGGCTGGATCGATGCCCGTTTCTGCGAGCCGCGCGGCGAGAATGTTGAAGGGCAATTCCTGTCGGGCATGGGCTTCGAGAACGCTGTCGCGCACGCGGGCGAATGCCTGTCGAAACGAAAGGCCGGGATCGATGCGGGTGCGGACGATTACGGTGTTCTCGAACGGTCCGATCACTTGCTCGGTGTCAGGCCGGGAACGATTGGCCATCGCAGTGGCCACGCAAATGTCATCGCGGCCGGTTTGTATCGCGAGCAGTGTCTTCAGACCGGCCAACAGCGCCATGAACAGCGTGCCATTCTCTCGGCTTGCAAAGGCGGTCGCCGCTGCGACCAGATCGCCCGACAGGCGCACCGGCTGATGATCGCTAGGTGGGGCCGGCGCGACGCCGGCAATGTCACCAAAGACCGGAGTGGCGCCGCGCAAATTCTCCTTCCAATAACTGGCCTGCTGCGCCGCAGCGTCGGTCGCACACCATCCGCGCTGACGACGCGCCGCATCGGAGAACGGCAACGCCGGTTGCAGCGCCGGTCCCGAACGACGAGCGACGAGCGACGCATAGCGTTGCGAGATCTCGTCAAAGAGGATTCCGATTGACCAGCCATCGGCGATGGCGTGGTGAATCGTGAGCAGCAGCACATGGTCGTCCGGCCCCAATCGCAACAGGCGCGCCCGCCATAACGGCGCGCGTGTCAGTTCAAATGGCGTCCGGGCTTCCTGCTCGGCGCGAAGCATGGCCTTCCTTAATTGCAGTTGGCTGGCGCGCCTGTCGCCCGACGGCGCCCGAACCGTCAGATCTTCAACGTTCAATGGCGCGGCGCGCTTGCCGGGCGGCGTGATCACGAGCGCAGGCTCGTCGCCATCCCAGCCAAAGGCGGTGCGCAGCGACTCGTGACGGCGCATCACCTCACCAAGACTTTTCTTTAGTGCGGCGAGATCGAGCAGCCCCTGCAGCCGCAGTGCAAAGGGCAGGTTGAACAGGGGAAGCCCCGGAAGCGCGCTCTCGATGCCGAGCATCTGGGCCTGCGCGATGGACGGCAGGCGCGGGCCCGTTTCCACGAGATCCGGAATGATCGGCAGAACCTGCTGCGGTTTCCTTGCCAACGCATCGTCGATGCGCTGCGCGAGTTCTTCTACGGTCGGCGCCTCGAAGATCGTCTTGATCGGCAACGACACCCCGAACGCCCGCGCGAGACGCGCCATCGCCTGGCCCGCCAACAATGAATGGCCGCCAAGGTCGAAGAAATTGTCGGCGATGCCGATGCTGGGGACTTTCAGCAGATCGATCCAGATATCGGTCAGCGTCTTCTCGGTGCCGCGTCGCGCCGGCGCCGTCACGCCGCTGGCCTTCGGTTCGGATTGATGTACCCCCCTCAGCGCGGCACGGTCGACCTTGCCGTGACTGTTGAGCGGAATGCGTTCAAGGAACAGGAGGGCTGCGGGCACCATGTGGCCCGGCAGCCTGCTCTTGAGGAAATCGCGTAGCGCACCGGCATCCGGCCGGCTGCCCGGAGCCGCGACGATGTGCGCGACCAGCCGGGTCTCGCCGCCGGCGTCGCGCGGCTCGACGATGGCAGCACGGATATCCGGATGATCAAGCAGAACATGCTCGATCTCCTTCAGCTCGATCCGATAGCCGCGGATCTTGACCTGATCGTCGATGCGCTCCATGCATTCGATCGTGCCGTCGCAGCGGCGCCGGGCGAGATCGCCGGTCCGATACAAACGCGCGTCGGCATCTTGCGAAAAGGGGTCGCACAGGAAACGTGCATTCGTCTGCCCGGGATCATTGATGTAGCCGCGCCCGACCCCGGCGCCGCCGACGCAGAGCTCCCCCACCATCCCGGCCGGCACCGGCTGCAGATGCGGATCGAGCACGTAAAGGCGCGTATTTGGCAAGGGGCGGCCGATCGGAACGCTGGTCGCGAGCGCCGGCGGCGCAGTAAGGCGATAGAGCGCGACGTCATCGGAGCATTCCGATGCGCCGTAGGCGTCGACCAACGGCACCTCGGGAAACCGCCGAAACCAGGCGCGGCAGAGATCGACGGCGAGCGGCTCGCCGGTCGAGATCAGGAGGCGCAGTCGGGAGAAGGCGCGCCGCACCGGCGCTTCGTCGGCTTGTTCAAGGATAACCCGCAGCAGCGACGGCACGATCTGCAGCACCGTGACCCCTGCCCGCTCGATTTCTTGCGCCAGCCGTTCGGGATCGCGCACGATCTCGTCGGCACAAATGTGGACGCGTGCGCCGGCGACGATACCGGCGAGAAATTGCCAGACCGAGATCACGAAACTCTGCGGCGCGGTCTGCGCGATGACGTCCGCGGACGACAGGCCAAGCTCGGAGATCAGGGACGCGAGATGATTGGACAATCCCCGCTGCTCGATCATCACGCCCTTGGGCGTCCCCGACGAGCCGGAGGTGTAGATGACATAGGCGAGATTCGATGGCGTGCGCCGCGCCGGCTTTACCGGATTGGCAGCGGTCAGGCCCTCAAGCTGGACGATGGGCATCGAGCGCTGAATAAGCGAGCTGGAAAGCACTTCCTGCAAGGCCGAGGAGCTGCTTGCTCCGACCAATATCAAGTGTGCCCCGCTGGATGCGAGAATCGCGGCCAGCCGTGCAGCGGGTTGGGTCGGGTCCAGGCAGAGAAAGGCCGCCCCGACGCGCTGTACCGCGAGCATCGCAGCCAGCAGATCCGGGCTTCGCTCGGCGAATAGCGCGACCACCGTCTCGTCGCCGATATCCTCCTGCGCGAGCCGCGCGGCGATTGCCGCGCTGCGGCTGGCGAGCTCGCGGTAGCTCACACGCACCTCGCCTGCGGAGACCGCGACCGCTGCCGGCGCACGCGCGACCTGCTGGTCGAACCGCTCGCAGAGATCGAAGGCGCTGAAATCGGCTTCGACCCCATTGCAAGCCGCCAGCGCGCGGCGGCGCTCTGCCGGCGACAGCAGCGGCAGGCGCGAAATTCGCTCCTCGGGATCGGCAATGACCGCTTTCAGGAGCCGCTCGAAATGCACAGCCATTCCCGCAATCGTCGAAGCGTCGAACAGGTCGGTGCTGTATTCGAAGAAACCCGAAAAACGGCCATCGGCCTCGACCAGCTCGAGCGTGACGTCGAAGCGCGAAATCTGGGGATCGATCTCGAGGCGCTGCGTCGACAAGTCCGGAAACGTCGCCGCCTCGATCGAAGCGCTTTGCAGGATGAACATCACCGGAAATAGCGGGTTGCCGTCGCGGCTGCGCGACACCTGCAGCGCCCGCAACACCTCCTCGATCGGCAGATCCTGGTTGCGATAGGCGTCGAGCGTGACATGCCGCACCCGCCGCAATAGCTCGCCGAAGGTCGGATCGCCGGAGCAGTCGGTTCGCAGGATCACGGTGTTGGCGAACAGCCCGATCAGGCGTTCGGTCTGGATCTGATTGCGGTTCGCGATCAGCGAGCCGATCGCGACATCGTCGTGGCCGGTGTAGCGATGGAGAAGGCATTGAAACGCCGCGAGCAGCGTCATGAACGGCGTGACGCCCTTGGCCTGGCTCAGCGCCCTCAGCCGCGCCGACAAGCCTTGCGGCAGTTCGATGTAATGCCGGGCGCCGCGCCCGCTCCAGATCTGTGGGCGTGGGCGATCGGTGCGCAGCGGCAGCGTGGTGACGCCATCAAGCTGCCTGCGCCAGTAGCTCAACTGCTCCTTTGCCGCCGACGTCGCCGCCCAATCCTGCTGCCACGCGGCAAAGTCGCGGTATTGGAACGCGAGCGGAGGCAACGCGGCCGCGCGGCTTGCCGCATAATGCGCTTGAAGCTCCTGCCAGAACAACCGCTGTGACCAACCGTCGGTGACGAGGTGATGGATGTTGATCAGCAGCGCATGATCGGTCGCACCAAAGCGCAGCAGCCTGGCTTTGAGCGGCGGTTCATGTTCGAGATCGAATTGGTGATGCGCCAATCTCAGGGCTTCCCGCCGGATCGCCCTTTCGCGCTCGCCCTTGGCGCATCCCTTCAAGTCCACGTGTTCGAGCCGTGGCATCGCCGCATCGACGCGTTGCACCGGCTCGCCCAGCCATTCGGAGAAGGTCGAACGCAAGACCTCGTGCCGCTCGCAAAGCGCTGCGATACCAGCCTCGAACGCGGCGACGTCGAGCCGGCCGGACAGGCGCGCCACTTCGACGACATTGTAATTGTACTTGGTCTTATCCAGCCGGCTGAGGACGTACATCCGCTGCTGCTGGAACGAGAGCGGCGCGCGGCCTGACTCTGTTGCGGTCTTGCGCCATCCCGGCATCACGAGGTCGCGGCCCGCCGCGCCCGATTGCAGTCGCCCGGCAAGCTCAGCGACCGTCGGCGCCTCGAAAATCTCCTTGAACGACAGATCAGCGCCGAATTGTTCGCGCAGGCGCGACAGCATTTGCGTCACGCCGAGCGAATCCGCGCCCAGCGCGAAGACGTCCTGATCGACGCCGACCCGCTCCACCTCCAGGAGCCTCGCCCAGATCTCGGCCAATTGCCGCTCCAATTCGGAGCGAGGCAAACGCTTGTGTTCGGTGTCCTCGCTTGCCGGTCCGGCCGACACCAATTCGACAAGCGCGCTTCGCTTGAGTTTGCCGCTCGCCCCTTTCGGCAACGCCTGAACCATCCGGATCAGGCCAGGCACCTTATAGGCGGCGAGCCGCTGCCGCGCGAATTGCCGAAGCTGATGCGCTGTCGCGCCGGACTGCGGCCGCAGCACGATCGCTGCGCCGACGGTCTCGCCGAGCTTCTGGTGCGGAATGCCGAAGACGCCGGCCTCGAGCACATCGGGGTGGCCCAACAACGCCTCTTCCACTTCCAACGGCGAGATCTTCTGCCCGCCGCGGTTGATGACGTCCTTGATGCGGCCGACGATGAACAGATAACCGTCGGGGTCGAAATAGCCGAGGTCGCCGGTCCTGAACCAGCCATCCCGGAAGGCGGCTCTGGTCGCCTCGGGATCGTTGTAATAGCCCCGGCTGATGGTCGGGCCGCGCAGCACGATCTCGCCGTGCTCGCCGGCCGGCAGCCGCCGGCCTTCATTATCCATGATCGCGATCTCGGGGCCGGCGGGCAGGCCGACCGAGCCCGGCTTGCGCCGGTGGCGAGGGTTGGCGGCGATCTGGGATGCGCCTTCCGTCATGCCGTAGATCTCGATCACGGGCACGCCGAACCGCGCTTCCAGCCCTTGGAGAATGTCGGGGGTCAGCGAAGCCGATGCCGAGCGGATCACGCGCAGCGAAGAGCCCCGCGTCATCTCTGTGTCATGCTCTGAAGCGGATAGCAGCGCGCGGTGGATGGTCGGCACCGCAGTATACCAGGTCGGCTTCAACTCCTTCAGGCAGGCGAAGAAGGAAACGGGGTCGAAGCCCGCGGTGCAGATAACGCTCGATCCGGCCGCGAGCGCCGTGAGCAGGCCGGATATCAGGGCATGCGCATGAAACAGCGGCAGCATGTTGAGCAGGCGATCCTGCGGCCCGAGCGCGAAGACCACCGCAGCATTGTAGGCCGAAAGACACACGCTCGCATGTGTCAGCGGCACCATCTTAGGGCGAGACGCCGTGCCCGAGGTCAGCAGGATAAAGGCATCATCCTCTCCGCGCGCAGCCCCGCCCACAACGGCAGGCCCAACCGACGGGCCTGCCAATTCGAAGGCGCCAAGACCCTGGCCGCCCCGGGGCGACAGATCGATCACAGCAACCCCCAGCGCGTGCGCGGCGGCCCGGCTTGCAGACCCCGCTTCCGTAGACGTGACGAGAGCGGCAAGCTCCAGCTCGCTGAAATAGCGCTGAAATTCATCCCCGGTCAGGTCCGGATTGACCGGGATGCAGACGGCTGCTGTTGCGACCGCAATGAGGGCCAGCGCGTTATCGACGCCCCGCGGCAATACCACGGCGACGCGATCGGCCTGAGCGATGCCGAGCCTGCGCAATTGATGGACGGTCTCACTGGTGCGCGCGGCAAGCCCGGCATAGGTCACCGCGTCCCGCCCGGGAGCAAGCACCGCAGGCCGATCGGGCGCATTGCGGGAATAAAAATCCAGCATATCGCCGATGCTCGAAAAGGCCTGGATGCACGAAACGGCTTGGCCTCCGGTGCTGCGGCCGGCCGATCCTTGCGACGGTGTGGCTGCGATGTCCGACAAGCTCGTGCCTTTTTGCTCGAGTTGAGCTATTGTTCTCGAACTTCGCAGATCCGTCCAGACCGAGGTCGGGCAAAAGTCCCCAAAATGTGCGCAACCGAACGGAGACACGTCCTTTCTCCTGAGATGCAGCTCGACGGATAATCATGCCGGAGAATAAGCCGGGTTCTGAAACGACAGATGGCTTGAAGCACTGGCTCGAGGAGGCCGGCCTCGGCCAATACGCCGATCTTTTCATCCAGCACCGCATCGGCCTCGATGTCATCCCCGATCTGACCGAAGAAGATCTGGCGAAGCTTGGTCTGCCGATGGGCGATCGCAGGCGCCTGCAGCGCGCGATAGGCTCGCTCGTCCCGATCGCACCGAGCAATCCGGTAGCGGATCGCAGCGTCCCGCCGAGAACGGGCAACGCCGCCGAGCGGCGCCAGCTCACCGCCATGTTCTGCGACATGGTCGGCTCCACCTCGCTCTCCGAGCAGTTCGATCCCGAGGATGTGCGCGACATCATCGGCCGTTTCAGGGAGACCTGCGTCCGGATCGTGAAGCACTATGACGGCTTCGCCGCACGCTATATCGGCGACGCCATCCTGATCTATTTTGGCTACCCGCACGCGCATGAAGACGACGCCGAGCGTGCGGTGCGCGCCGGGCTTGAGATCGTCGAGGCGCTGTCATCGGCGCAGGGCGGCGAGCAGCGAGCGGCGTCCAGCTATACGCCTGCGGTTCGGATCGGAATTGCGACCGGCCTTGCCGTCGTCGGAGACCTGATCGGGCAGAGCACCGAGGAGCGCGATTCCGCCGTCGGCGAAACGCTGAACCTTGCCGCCCGGCTGCAGCCGCTTGCCCCCGTCAATGGGGTGGTCATCGCGTCCTCGACGCAATCGCTGTTGAGGGGAAAGTTCGACTACCAGAACCTCGGCATTCACGCGCTCAAGGGGATATCCGAAAAAGTCCAGGCCTGGCGCGTGGTCCGCCGCGCGCGCACGGAAACACGCTTCGCCGCGGCAATGGGTCCTAGATTGACGCCGCTGGTCAACCGGGAGGAAGAAATCGCCCTGCTGATGCGACGCTGGCAACAGGCCAAGCGGGGTCATGGCCAGGTCGTGCTGCTGTCGGGCGAGCCCGGAATCGGCAAGTCGCGCGTTTTCCAGGAGATTCACGAGCGGATCGCGGGCGAGCATCACGGGCAATTGTCGTTCCAGTGTTCTCCTTATTACACCGGCACCGCGTTCTATCCGTTTATCGAGCAGTTCAAATTCGCGATCGGACTCGATCGCGAAGGCTCTTCGGTGCTGGCGCTTTCAAGCCTCGAAGCGGCCGTGATCGCCGCAAAGGGCAATGTGCAGCAGGTGGTGCCGATCTTTGCTGCGCTATTGTCGATCTCGACCGGCGATCGGCATGCGCTGCCGGAGCTTTCGCCGCAGCAGCACAAGGATGTGACGGTCGCCGCGCTGGTGAACCATCTGGTCGGGCTCGCGCGCGACCAGCCATTGATGATCGCCTTGGAGGATGCCCACTGGATCGATCCGACCTCGCGGGAAGTGCTTGATCTCTTGGTGGAGCGGGCTCAGAACGCAGCCATCCTCGTGATCGTCACCTGCCGCCCGGAATTCAAGCCGAGCTGGAATGCGCATCGCCACATCACGGCATTGACGCTCAACCGGCTCAGCCGGCAACTGCGGACGACGTTGGTCGAGCGGGTCGCAGGCCGGCGGGAACTGCCGAGGGAAGTGGTCGAGGAGATCATCGTCAGGACCGATGGCGTGCCGCTATTCCTGGAAGAGCTGACCAAGGCCGTCATCGAATCCAACCTGCTCACCGAGCGGCATGGGCGCTACGTCTTCACCGGACCATGGCGCCAGCTCTCGATCCCGGCCACCCTGACCGACTCGCTGATGGCGCGCCTCGATCGCATGGGGCCGTTCAAGAAGATCGCCCAGATCGGAGCCACGATCGGCCGCGAGTTCTCCTACGAGATCCTTCGCGCGGTCGCCGAAGCTCCGGCGGAGCAGATCGAGGCAGCGCTTGATCATCTCGAGCAAGCGGGACTGATCGTTTGCCGCGGTCATCCGCCGGATGCGATCTATGCCTTCAAGCATGTGATGATCCAGGACGCGGCGCATTCGAGCCTCCTGCACAGCGAAAGACGAAGGCTGCATTCGCGGATCGCTGAGGTGATTGCGGATCTCTATCCCGAACGTACCGAGCGCGAGCCCGAGCTTTTCGCCTATCACCTGACCGAATCCGGCCAGGCCGAACCTGCCGTTGGTTTCTGGCTGAAGGCGGGCAGGCAGTCCGCAAAGGCGGGCGCCAATCTGGAAGCGATCAGCCATCTCCGGCGCGGCCTCGGCGTCACCCAAAGCCATCCCAAGATGATGCGACGCGACGAAATGGAGCTGGAGCTTCGCACCGCGCTGGGCAACGCCTTGATCGCCGCCAAGGGCTACGCCGCGCAGGAGGTCGAGGAAAACTACGCCCAGGCGCTCGAGCTCGGCCGTCAGCTTGACGATGAGGCAAATGTGTTCGCGGCGACCCGCGGGCTTTGGGTGTACCATTTCATCCGCGCCGATCTGAAGCGCGCCCATGATCTCAGCGTCGAACTCCTGCAATTCGCGAAGCGCGTACGCCCGAACGCAACCGCGCAATCGATGCAGCAGCATGCCGGATATCTGATCGAGGCCCACAGGTCGATCGCCATGACCATGCTCTATCGCGGGCGATTTGCGGCTTCGCACTATCATCTGCAGCGCTGCATCGGGCTCTACACGCCCGAATGGCACGGCGAACTGACCGAGCGGCACGGTATCGATCCTGGCGTCGTGTCGCTGTCCTATCTCGGATATCTCCAGTGGTTTCTCGGCCGTCCCGATGCGGCGCGCCAGCACACCGAGGATGCGATCGTCAACGCCGAACAGCTGCGTCATCCGTTCACGCTCGCCTTTGCCCTCGAGTTCGGCGCCTATCTTTGCCAGCACCTGCGCGATGTCGAGGGCACCATGAACTATTCCGACCGCGCCATGGTGGTCTCGTCGGATCATGGCTTCCAGCATTGGAAGCAGCAGGCAGGCATTCTGCGCGCATGGGCGATGGTCGAACTCGGCGATATCGACGAAGGGCTGAAGCAGATGCGGGTGGGACTGGAGGGCTATGAAGCCATGGAGGCCTGGCTGGCGACCTGCTGGTTCAGGAGCCTGCTCGCGACTGCCTATGCGAAAGTCGGCCGCCTGGAAGCGGCACTGCGGACGCTGGACGGCGCACTCGCGGTTGCGAGGCGCACCGGTGACCATTTCTTCCTCGCCGAGGTCTATCGCCTGCAGGGTGAAACGACCTTTGCTCAAGGCGGGCTCGCTGTGGCCGACGACGTCGAGGAGCTGTTCCGCCGTTCGATCGAGCTGGCCCGCGAGCAGAGCGCGCTTGCATGGGAATTGCGATCGGTCGTCAGCCTGGCACGCCTTTGGCGCGATGCCGGCAGGCGCGAGCAGGCCGTTGAACTGCTCGTGCCTGTTACAGCGCAGTTCGCGGAAGGCTTCCTTACGCCGGACCTGAAGGACGCGTGGAATCTGATGGAGGAACTCGGCGCGAATCCGTCAAGGCAGCATCCATGGGCCAACCAGACAGGGCTACACCAGGCCGGATGAGCGATCTGGCGGCGGCAAGACGACGCTACGCGCAAGCGATCCGGCAACGCGAGCAGATTTCGTCGGCGCGCCTGCTGCGGGCTTTCGCCACGGTGCCGCGCGAGCACTTTGCGGGCGATGGCCCTTGGCGCATCCGGCGCGAGGTCGGACGCGGCTACAGCTCCACCGCCGACGCCGATCCCGTTCATCTCTACGACGACGCGCTGGTGGCGATCGATGAACGGCGCAAGCTCGACACCGGACTGCCGAGCTTGTGGGCGCATTTCTTCGATGTTCTCGACATCAAGGCGAACGAGCGCGTGGTGCAGATCGGCTGCGGGCTCGGCTATTATTCGGCGATCCTGTCCAGGATCGTCGGCGCGCAAGGCATGGTCCTTGCCATCGACTGTAACAAGACATTGGCCAGCCGTGCCGCCGCCAATCTGAGGCGATACAGCAATGTCGAGGTGATCCACGGCGACGGCTGCAACGACGTCGGCGGCCCGGCCGATGTGATCGTCGTCCATGCCGGCTTCAATCATCCGCATCCGCTGTGGATCGAATCGCTCCGCCGCAACGGCCGCCTGCTGGTCCCGCTGACCAAGCGGGGCCGGGCCGGCATCGTCATCAAGATCACCCGCCTCGCCCGCTGCTATCAGGCCGAAGTCGTCAGGGGCATCAGGATCATCCCGGGCAAAGGCCGAGGCGGAACCGCGCTCGACGAACGCGTGACGGACTGGTGGCAACGCGCCGTCGCCCTCGCACCGCTGCGGTTTCAAAGCATCGAACAGGGACTGCCGTCTGAGCGGAAACCGCGACCTACTTAGAGCGTGATGACGTTTCTTCGAATCGTCTCACGCTGCCCACTTTTCCGGATCATGCTCTGGCGACTTCCGACGAGCGCAATTGGGAGCACGTCACCCTCTGCACGCCAAGCCGACCGCCCCTGCGCATAGCGGACGTCATCTGGATCGCTTCTTGATCTTCCTCAAAGCGGCGCAGCATTCATCGCGCCAAGCGCTGACGAGCGCCGGCTGAGCCGACGCGAGAGTCAGGGCGATCGCGCGTTTCCAAGAGCCAGGAACAGCGTCTGTTGCCACCGATCGCTTTCGATTTGATCGAGCACGGCAAGATCGAGCATCGGCCGCAAGGCACTGCCTTTCGGCAGCACGATCGCATATCGCTCGCTGCTGAAGCTGGTATCGACGACTCGGATCGAGCCTGAGAAGTCGTTACGAACGATCCAGGCCAGCAGCGGCTTGTCATGCACGAAGGCATCGATCTGACCGCGGCTCAGTGCGGACAGGCCGCTTTGAGCGTCGGGAAATGCTCGGAACGAAAGCTGCTGGCGCGTGAGGTAGTCGCTTGTCGGAGAGTTCGCGACGGCGCCGACGCGCACGGATCGCAGGTCGTTGAAGCTGTGGACTGCGCCTTGCAGTTCCCTGCGCGTGAGGGTGGAGGTGATGCCGGCGGTGAACACGGCTATCGCGATCACGGAAGCGATCATCCACCCGGTCGCGACGATCCGCCCGGGAAGCGTTGCCGGTGCATTCGCTGCGGCTCCGGCCTGCGTCATGGCAATGGTCGACCACCAGAAGCTGGAGCCGAGCCCCTTGGCGCCCCCGCCGAAATGTTCCGTCTTCCGCCGCTCCAGCAGCCAAATGATGAAGCCCACCGCCATCGCAAAACAAAGCAGCAGACCGACAGCCTGGAAGAAGCCGAAAGAGAGAAGCGCCCGTCCGATCGAGACCCAGGGGCTCTCGTTGAGAGCCACCGCAATCCCGAGTCCGGTGTTGTAGAAAGGTTGGGTGAAATCGACATCGCGTGCACGTGCAGCGGTCACGGTTACGGCCGCGACGCCGGCGTCGAAGGTGCCTTTCGCGACGCCATCCAACAGATCCTGCACACTCTGCGTCTCAACCAGGCGAAACTTAAGATGCGCCCGATCAGCGATTCGTCTCCAGAGCTCAATGCTGATACCGCCCCAAGTCCCGTCCGGCTGCTTCATCGCGAAAGGCGGGGCTTCCTTGGTCGCCACCACCAATTCTTTGTCAGGGGCTATGCCCTGCGCGCGGACCGCGCTGCAGACGAGCGCAAGGATCGCCAGCGGTAAGAGACATGTCAGAACCGATCGAAGCGACAAAATCACTGGTTCGCCTTGAGGGTGCCGATGTCGCCGCTCTTCACGTTCACCACGGCAGCGACGCTTCCTGCCCAAGCCGACGACATGATCGGGTGGAGTAGCGCGCATTCATTTTCGAACTCCAGCGGATTCACCGTACGCCTCGGCTTCTCCCCCGAATCTCGGAACCCAAGAAGATCCACGCGAGTCCGGCTCTGCAATTCTTACTAGAATGATGGCAATTTGGCGCGCCACTCAGAACAAATTACGATCCGCCCTGCTTGGCAGGCCTCAGCCCGGCCTATTCCAGCCACCGCGTGGCAACGAAGCTGCTTCGCTATCGCAAGAACTGTCTGAATCGCCAGAGGGAGAACCCGAACAAAATCGCTCCGATGGCCAGCAGCGCGGCGATCTGCGGCCAGACGACGTCGAATCCGGCGCCGCGGAACAGCACGGCCTGGGCGAGAATGACGAAGTGAGTGTTGGGCGCGGCGAGCATGATGTTCTGGATGATCTCGGGCATGCTCTCGCGCGGCGTCGTTGCGCCTGACAACATCTGCAGCGGCATCAGCACCAGCATCATCAGCAGGCCGAACTGCGGCATGGTTCCGCCGACCGTCGCCAGAAAGATGCCCAGGCTGGTCATGGCGAAGATGTAGAGCGCGGTGCCGAACAGGAAAAGCGGAATCGAGCCTCCGATCCGGACCGACAGCAATCCCTGCACCACCAACACGAGCGCAACGCTGGAGGCCAGAAGCACGACGAGTCCCATCGACCAGATCTTGCTCGCCATGATCTCGAATGGCGTCACCGGCATGACGAGCAGGTGCTCGATGGTCCCGTGCTCGCGCTCGCGGATCAGCGCGGCTCCGGTCAGAATGATCGACAGCATGGTGATGGAGGAGATGACGTTGTTGATGGCGCCGAACCAGCCTTTGTTGAGCTCCGGGTTGAAACGCGCGCGCAGGGCGAGCTCGATTGGCAGAGGCGCGGCCGAGCGATAGCGGGCCAGAAACTCGCTGACCTCCTCGTTCACGATGGTCTGGATGTAGCCGCTCCCGGTAAAGGCCTGCGACATGCGGGTCGCATCCACGTTGAGCTGGATGGCCGGCGATCGCTGGGCCAGTAGATCGCGCTGGAAGTTCGGCGGAATGTTGAGCGCGAAAGTGTCGAGACCCGCATCCATGCGGATGTTCACGTCCGACTGCGGAATCAGGCGCGGTATCGTGAAATAGGGTGGATTGAACGCCGTGATGATGCGCGTCGATGCCGGCGAGTTGTCCTCGTCGACGATGGCGAGCGCAGCCTGGTTCAAGGTCTCAGGCTGCGACCTGGAAGCGGTATAGATGGAGATCGTGAAGGCATAGACGATCAGGATCATCAGCATCGGGTCGCGCAGAAGACCCCGCAATTCCTTGATGCCGAGCTGGACGACGTTGGCGATATCCATGTCTAGCTCGCCTGCTTCTTCAAGAGCACCACGCCGACACCAAGCAGCACCGGGATGGTTATGAGCAACGCAATGAACTCGGCCGACAGGTCGCCGAAATCGAGCCCTTTCGAGAAAGTGCCGCGCGTGATGGTGACGAAGTGCGCGGTCGGGTAGATCCGCCCGATGACGGCGCCAGCGCCCTGGAGGGACGACACCGGATCGACCAGGCCCGAATACTGGGTGGCAGGAATCATGGTGAGCAGCGCAGTCGCGAAGATCGCGGCGATCTGGCTGGTCATGAACGCCGATATCGCAAGCCCCATCGCCGTCGTAATAGTCACGTAGAGAAGCGCCGCGACGGTGAACGCCGGGAAACTGCCCGTGAATGGAACGCGAAAGACGAACACGGCAAAGGCGGTCAACAGGAAGAAATTCAGCATGGCGAGCGCCACATAGGGAAGCTGCTTGCCGACGAGAAACTCCAGCCGTGTCACTGGCGTCACATAGAAATTGATGATCGATCCAAGCTCCTTCTCGCGCACGACGCTTAGCGTCGCCAATATCGCAGGTATGATCAGCAGGAGGATCGGGATCACGGCGGGAGCCATCGCCACAATGCTCTTGAGGTCGGGGTTGTACCGAAAACGTGTCTCGATCTGGAAATTGCCGGACGCCGCGGCGTTGCCGTATAGCAGCCGGGCCCGTTCCGTCAGCCATTGGGCATGCATCGCCTGCACATAGCCCCTCACCGTCTCCGCCCGCGAAGGCATGGCGCCGTCAATCCACGCGCCGATCTGAACGTTGCTGCCGCGCGCCACGTCGCGCCCGAACCCCGGCGGGATCTCGAGCGCCAGGCTCAGCTCACCGCTGCGCATGCGGCGGTCGAGATCGTCGTAGTCGGTGATCGCTGGCAATTCGGTGAAAAAGCGCGATCCGGAAATCTGCAGGACATAATCACGGCTGATCCCGCTTTCGTCGCGGTCCATGACGGCGAAGGACAGGTTCTCGACATCCATGTTGATGCCGTAGCCCATCACGAACATCAGAATGAGGCTGCCGAGAATGGCCAGCGTGGCGCGGATCGGGTCGCGCCGCAGTTCGAGCGCCTCCCGATGGGTGTAGGCGAACACGCGCCGCAGGTCGAAGAAGCGCATAAGCCGGTGGTGTGCCGCACCGGTTTGGTCGCCCGGCAAAGCCGCGGCCGGTGCGGCGACCTGCAGCCTGGCATCCGTCCTGCCGATCGCGTCCTGCAGATAGGCGACGAAAGCCTCTTCGAGACTGCCGCCGCCGCGCTGCTCGGCAAGCCTGGCCGGCGTGTCGCTGACCAGCACCCTGCCCGCGTGCATCAGAGAGATGCGGTCACAGCGCTCGGCCTCGTTCATGAAATGGGTCGAGACGAAGATCGTGACGTCGTCCTTGCGGGATAGATCCGACAGGATTTGCCAAAAGCCGTCGCGCGCCACCGGATCGACGCCGGATGTCGGCTCGTCTAGAATCAGGATGTCGGGTGCATGGATCATCGCCACTGCAAGTGAGAGGCGCTGGCGGACACCAAGGGGCAACGCATCGGGCAATGCGTCGATGACGTCGACGAGGTCGAACCGCCGCGTCATCTCCTGGACACGTCCCTCGATCGTGTCAGGGGCAAGCCGGAACAGTCGCGCATGTAGCTCAAGGTTCTGCCGGATCGTCAGTTCGGAATAGAGCGAGAAGGCCTGCGACATGTAGCCGACGCGGCGCCGGACATCCATGTCGTTGGTGTCGACCTCATGGCGGAATAATTTTGCGGTGCCTTCGCTGGCGGGCAACAGTCCGGTCAACACCTTCATGGTCGTGGTCTTGCCGCAACCGTTTGAGCCGAGAAAGCCGAAGATTTCGCCGCGGGGAATGCGGAAGCTCACATTGTCGACGGCGGTGAAATCGCCGAACTTCACGGTAAGCTGCTCGGCCTCGATCGCGATGTCGTCCGCGTGTTCGCTTGATCGAGGCGGAATCACCACTTCCGTGTGATCCCGCCGCTGCTCCTCCGGAAGCAGCGCAATGAAGGCGGCATCGAGATTATCAGCACCGGTCTGCCGCAGCAGGTCGGCGGGCGCGCCGGTAGCGAGCACGCGGCCTTCGTTCATTGCAACCAGCCAGTCAAAACGCGCCGCCTCCTCCATATAGGCGGTCGCGACAACGACGCTCATGCCCGGGTGGCTCTTGCGGATCTCATCGATCAGCTCCCAGAACTGGCGGCGCGAGAGCGGATCGACGCCGGTGGTCGGCTCATCCAGGATCAGGAGGTCGGGATCATGGATCAGCGCGCAGCAAAGGCCGAGCTTTTGCTTCATGCCGCCCGACAGCTTGCCTGCTGGCCGATCCGCGAAAGGAGCAAGCCCCGTTCCTTTCAGAAGCTGATCGATCCTCTCCTCGCGTTCGCTTTTGCCGTGGCCGAACAGGCGGCCGAAGAAGTCGACATTCTCGAACACCGACAGCGTCGGATAAAGGTTCTTGCCGAGACCCTGCGGCATGTAGGCGATCTGGGGGCACGTCAGCATCCGGTGCGCGGCATCGCTCATGTCTCCGCCGAGCACATCTACACGCCCTTGCTGCACCGCGCGAGCCCCGGCGACAAGAGACAGCAGGCTGGACTTGCCCACGCCATCGGGTCCGATCAAGCCAACCATGCGCGCGGCAGGAATATCGAGCGTGATGCCAGCAAGTGCGCGCGTCTTGCCGTAGGACAGTTCGACCGCATCCAGGCGTATCACTGGCGACGGGCGGGTCTCCCCTGCGGTCGACGGATCGCTCATTGGACGAGTCTCTCAGTAAGCCGCGCCGGCCACTCGGCTTTGGGGTCAAGCTGGACAAAGGCCCTGCCTGGAAGCCCGGTCTTGACCTGTTCGATGTTTCTGCGCAGCAAGTCCGGCGAGATATGCGCCCTGATGCGGAACATGAGCTTTTGACGCTCCTCCTCCGTTTCCACCGTCTTGGGCGTGAACTGCGCAACGTTGGCGACGAAGCTCGCCTTGGCGGGAATGACATGTTGGGGCGCGGCATCCAGCACGATGCGGACATCTGCACCAATTGCGACGCGCCCGGCCTGCGCGGTGGGCAGGAAGAAGGTCATGTAGACGTCGCCGAGATCGACGAGATTGAGCACGCGACCGCCGGCGGCAAGGACTTCGCCCGGCTGCGCCACGCGAAACTGCACGCGCCCGTCGCGCGGTGCTATCAAGGTGCTGTCGTTGATGTCGGCCTTGATACTCTCGATGGCCGCCTTTGCCGCGTCGATTGATGCTTCGGCGTCGACCACTTGCGCCTGGGTAGAACTGATGGCGGCCTCCGCCGCCGCACGCTGAGCCTCGGCCGCGGCCACCGCAGCCTTCGCCCCCTCGGCGGCCGCACGATCGTCGTCGAGCGTCTGTTGAGGCACGGCGTTGGTTCTGATCAATTGCTCGGATCGCCGCAGCCTTCGGTCGGCCGTATCCAGCTCGGCGTTGCGCTGCGCAATCACTGCGGTGGCGGCTTTTCGCTCGGCTTCTCGCTGGGCGACGAGACTCTTGGCGGTATCGACACCGATGATCGCGCGGCGCAATTGCGCTTCGGCTTGACGGAGCTGGGCGTGGAGCTGCGTCGTGTCCATGCGCGCGAGCACTTGTCCGACTGTGACAAAATCGCCCTCTCTGACCAGGATCTCCTGGATGCGCCCCGGCGTCTTGGTGGCAATATCGATTTCGACCGCTTCGATGCGGCCGTTACCGCTGGCGATTCCCGGCGGGAGATTGTCGCTCGCGAGCCTCTGCCAGGCGTAGTAGCCACCTGCGGCCAAAAGTACGGCGAGCAGGATGATCAGCCAGCGGTTTCGGCCTTTTCTCATTGCCGACGGACCTCATCCATTACATCTGGACACATGGTCCATTGCCGGCGCGCTAAGAGGTCGCGCGCGCCGAGCCGTTGTTCACCCGGCCGCCATTGGGAACCGTATCAAGACTGATCGTAGCTCCCATCCGCCAACACCGACATCCGACAAAACCCTGAGCCAAAGCTCAGCAATGTTCCGAATTGCTTCGATAGGAAGATTTCGCGGCTGCGCTATCGCAGCCCTCTTTCGCCAAGGGTCAAATGGGTCACCGTCGCCGCGAGATTGACGCCGATCGCACGCTCGACGGAAAGCGGCTGCAGGACGACGCTTCGGCGCGAGCCGCCGATCAGCGCGTTGGCGCCAAAGCTGGGTCCCAGCGCAACATTGGCGCTGGCTCCCACATAGCTGCCGCGCATGGTGCCGGGACCAATCCGCGAGTTCTTGGCAAAGACGGCCCAGGATAGAACGCCACTTCCGGTGACGCCGAGGTCAAGGCCGACACGCCTTATCCGTCCTGCGTAAATGTAGCGTTGCGACGAACCTCGCCGGTAGAATACGCAACGTAGTGATTGCGTCGATCCCACAAGGAATCCAATCCGCGGGCTGCTCGAACACAACAGCCGACCGACCCTGAATATCTCGCCTTGCGCCGGCGTTGCGAGGGTGGAAATTGAAGCGAAAACGCACAAGGCGCCAAGCAACCGTATCGTCTGCATCTCAGGCCTCGACTTGATCTTCGGTGTTGTGAGGTGCGGCCGCGCGGCCATAGCTAAGCCAGAACGTCATGCCGATGCCGACCAGGAATACGGCCGCAAGCAGGAAGAAGATCACCGACTGCTTCAGCCAGGAGAGCGCCAGAACTGCGGCACCCATGGCGATGCCGAGGAAGCAGATCTGCGGGGACAAAAGGCTAAGGCCGGCGAGGAAGGTGCCGAGCGCCAATAGGGTCAGAAGCACCAGGCTGGTAGCCGGCGTGGGGAGCAGCTGTTGAACGCCGGAGACAAGCATGATGTTCATCGTCACCAGGACGGCCACCCAATGAAGCGCCTGGGTCCAGATCAACCGAAACTGAGCCTGCTTGCTGCCGAGCTCGGGCCATTTGGTCACGACGCAGACCACAGCGACGGCAAGCGCCAGGAACTCCCAATAACCTACAAGCGGCTGATGCGAGATATTGGTATAGGCGACGCCTGCGATGGCGAGCACGAGTGCGACGACATAGGGTAACCGCCTCCATAGAAGATCGGCTCTTCCCGAACCGGTCGAGGCAGGCGCGCCCTCGCTCCGCTGCCCGTTAGTCTCGCTCATCGAACATCCACCGCTGTCGGATTCGTTCCTGTACTGCGTTTGGATCAGTCATCGATCGCTCAAGTTACGTGAACGGATTGGGCCTGTCGTGCCACACAATCGGCCGGCTAGCGGTTCAGTTGGCCGACGACCGCCCTGCAGGGGCATAGGTGCGAACCCGCCTGCTGCCGAAATGCGGATGCCGTCCGCCGCGGTGGCGCCAATGGCGATGCTTGTGTGGGTTCATATTTGTATTCGGTGTTGCGCTCTTTTGCGCAGCCGCGCCTTGGTCAGTCGATTGGGCCACGGACAGGCTTGGCGGCGCTGCGATGGCTGCAACTACGCCGACGATCAGAGCGCCGACCACGAGTCGGATGTTCATGCACGCCTCCATATTTCCCATCGGCGATAGTGCAAGCGCTAAGGGCGGCAAGGAATGCGGGATGCCGGCAGCCGATGACTACGATCCTATCGTCGACTTTGCCGCGCGCACATCCGGGATTCTATGTAGGAGCGGGCGGCAGAAACTGCGGATCGCGGCCATGCTGCGCGACGTCCGATATCAGGAGGCGAGCCGCCCGAAAGCAATATCGCATCCGCTTCGACAAGTGGCGACGAGCGGCGACCCCAGTGAATAAGGCATCTCCTCCAGCGACAACGCCCTGCACCGAAACAGCGTAGTTCCCGCCCCCGAATATCGGGTGATTATCTGATATCCTGCATCGGGCCATCACCATAGGCTTGGCTATCCCGTGCTGGGCGCGGTCGAGAGGAGGCAAGCCATGTCAAACTATGACCAGGATACAGTCACCTCCGGTGCGATTAGCAGCGATGCCATCGCGGTCGATGTCGGCCTCCGCAACTACATGCTGCGCATCTACAACTACATGGCCGCAGGTGTCGGCCTCACTGCTCTTGTCGCCTGGCTGACTTATCAGCTCACCGGCCCGGCATTACTGCAGAATCCGCTGATGTGGATCTTCATCCTGGCGCCGCTGGCCCTGGTGTTCTTCATCAGTTCACGCATCCATACGCTATCGGCGACAACGGCACGTTGGTTGTTCTTTGTCTATGCAGCCCTGGTCGGCGTGTCGCTCTCGACCTTGCTCCACATCTACACAAGTTCCTCGATCACACGCGTGTTCTTCATCGCCGCCGCAACGTTCGGAGCGCTCAGCATCCTTGGGTACACCACCAGGCGCGACCTGTCCGGACTGGGCACCTTCCTGTTCATGGGCTTGATTGGCGTCATCATCGCAAGCGTGGTCAACCTGTTCCTGCGCTCGACCGGACTTGACTGGCTGATCTCGATCGTGGGCGTCGGCATCTTTGCCGGCCTGACTGCCTATGATACGCAGCGCATCAAGGCGATGTACGACTCTGGGGACGATGAAACTTCCGCAGGCCGCAAGTCGGTACTTGCCGCGTTGTCGCTCTACCTCAATTTCATCAACCTGTTCATGATGATGCTGCGCCTTGCGGGCACTCGGCGTTAAAGCGTTTCTCCAGAGCTTCGGCTCTGATTCAATCAGAACCGCAAGATGCACGAGACGCGAAGGCGATATGCGGTTAGTGCCAATCACGAATGGCAGCGCCTCATTCGCCGCCGTCCCACTCGCGACTGGTGCAGCGCAAGAATTCGCAAGTTCCAATCCAAAGATTGCTCCACGTCAATGGCGCTTTGCTACCTGACGGTGTATGGTGCGGACTGGGTATCCGATCGGGTCAGGGAGATTGGTCGAGGCAAGGGCGGCTCTCAGCATCGAGAGCCGCGTGGAAGGCGAATGCGTACCGTGAAGCAACATAATGCTCCTACGTGCGGATCGGATCGAACCAATGCACAGGGATGGCCAGGCATTGGCGCAGCAAGCGCGAGCGATCGGCTGTACTGGAAACTAGCCTCCGACCTTCTCTTTGTGGTGCGCCCTTCATGTGAAGGGCGCTTTGTTTATGAAGATATAAACCCGGCGTTCGAATCTCTTGTTGGGATCGCGTCGGAAGACATCCGGGGGATGGCCGTTTGCGACTGCATGGGGAAGCAGGATGCCAGGTCCGTTCACGAGGCGCTTGATGCTTGTCGCGCCGGAGGTGCCGAGGTTCGGATCCGGCATCGGCTCGCGCTCGGGGGATCCCCACGAACTGTCGAGACAATCGTTGCCCCAATCTGCGGTCCCATGACCGGCTGCATTGCCACCTTTATCGGTAGCCATCGGATCATGGACGGAGCGTCCTCCCACGACCTTGCAGCCATCTCGGACGGTCGTGCAAGCATGGGCGCCACGCTGGTTTCCATTCAGGAAGACATGCAGCAGCGCATTGCCTCCGACCTCCACGATTCGACCTGCCAGCATTTGATCGCCGCAAGCCTCGGGCTCATGCGGATGCGGAACAGCTTGAGTGAGCCGACCAATGCCGAGCGGCTTTGCGACGATATCGATGCGTCGATCGATCAGGCAATCAAGGAAATTCGGGCCTTTGCCTACCTGCTGCACCCGCAAAATCTGACGGTTGCCGGGCTGAAGGCAGCAATCGAGAGATATGCGGAAGGGTTCGCGGCGCGCACATCGTTGAGAGTCGATGCCAGCATCTCGCCCGAGATCGATCGCGTACCTTACGACACGCAGCGCTCCCTGCTGCGGGTGGTCCAGGAGGCGCTGACGAATGTCTTTCGTCATGCAAGAGCAACGAGAGTCGAGATCGCGATCGAGACGACCGATGACCATTTCCGGCTGAGGGTCAGCGATAATGGGCGCGGCATGCCGCTCGACCAGGCACTCGGCGGCGCGATGGCAGGGCCGCCCGGCGTCGGAATTCCCGCAATGAAGGTGAGACTGCAGCAGATCGGAGGTACCCTCGAAATCCGCTCCGAGCCGGGACCGGGGCAGCCCGGCACGACATTATCCGCGGTGTTCCCGCGCGGTCCGGCGACCGAAAAATCGCCGCCGGCCAAGGGCCGCCCCCGCCATCATGGTCCGCGCAAACGGGTTCACTGATCGTACAGCCGAACTCGCGTCACTGGTGCCGGTCGAGCCTGCGACGCAACACGAGTGGGAGCTAACCCGCCATGAAGCGCTTTCTTATCGCCGACGATCATGAAGCGGTGCGGTCGGGACTACGCGCGGTTCTGGAGCAACGTGCCGACTGGGAAGTCGTTGCTGAGGCGAACGACGGCAGCAAGGCCCTTGCCGAGGCGATCGCAAACCAACCCCATGTCGCAATCGTCGATTTCTCCATGCCGCGCATGACGGGAGTGGAGGTCGCGCGGCGGATCAGGGAGTATCGCCTGCCAACCGAAGTATTGATCTTCACGGTCCACAATTCCAGCCTGCTGGCCCAGGAGGCATTCGAGGCAGGCGCCCGGGCATTCGTATTGAAATCGGATGCCAACAGGCTGTTGTTGGCGGCGGTTGAGTCGCTTCTGGCGCATAAACCATTTTGCACCGAGAGCTGTTCGCCTGAATCGAACGAGGTCTCGACCGGAGATCGGGACAGGCTCTCGCCGCGGGAGCGATTGGTCGTCAAGCTGATTGCGGAGGGCTACAGCAACAAAGGCATTGGCGCCATCCTGAACCTCAGCGTCAAAACCGCCGAAGCGCACCGGGCGGCCGCGATGCGCAAGCTGGATATCCACTCGACGGCGGATCTGGTCCGCTACGCGGTTCGCGCCCGCCTGCTGGAAGCATGACACGCCAAAGCATGATCCGGCGCTTGATGTTCCGGCTTGTTCTGCCATGAGCCCGGGAGGCTAAGCTGACCTCAGTATATTTCCCGCGAAATCCGAGGGTTTTGCGGGATAACTGCCGGAAAGCCAATCGGTATGATTCTGACCTCGCTGTCGGCTATCGCTATCGACCGTTCCAGCGCAAGGGAACGACGCCATGAAACGCATCCTGATTGCGGATGATCATGAAGTCGTACGTTCCGGGCTTCGCGCGATCGTTGAAACGCGCTCCAATTGGATTGTAACTGCAGAAGCTCCCGACGGTGAGCAGGCGATCGCATTGGCGTTGGAAACGAGACCGGACGTCATCATCGCCGACTATTCCATGCCCCTCGTAAACGGACTGGAAGTCAGCCGCCGCATCAAGACGCTTCGTCTGCGTTCGGAAGTGTTGATCCTCACCATGCATGAAAGTGAGGAGATTTTGACCGAGGCTCTTCTGACCGGGGTACGTGGCTTCCTGCTCAAATCGGACGCCAGGAAGCATCTCATTTCAGCAATCGAAGCTCTGCTCGACGGCCGACCTTACTTTACCAGCGTCGTGTTGGAGAAATTGCTGACCGACTACCAGCTCAACAAACAGAACAAGTCCAGTGCGCTCCTCACATCGCGGGAGCAGAACGTCGTGCAGTTGATTGCAGAGGGGCATACCAACAAGGCCATCAGTTCCATCTTGAAGCTTAGCGTGAAGACTGTCGAAACCCATCGGGCGTCCGCCATGCGCAAGCTTGGCATGTCATCCACAGCCGAGCTGGTTCGCTATGCGATTCGCAAGAAGCTGGTTGCGCCCTGAGGCGCAGACAATTCGAGCGGCAGTCGTCGCGCCGGGTTACGCAGCGAGTATTGGATCATTGGCTGGAGTTCACACGGCCCCGCCGGTGATATCGCCCGAATGCCACGCGCGGATTGACGGCGCATATGGCCCCTCGCCCCGACGCCGCGGCCATACATGCCGCCCGCGTGCGGAAGGAGCAATCTCCCGGAATCCCAGTGGTTCGAGATTGCAGGCAATAGGGATAGTCCCGTGCCGTAGCGGGACCAGCTTCGGCAATCCAGATCAAGCCGGCCGCAGATAAGAGTGCCATCAGGTAGCGCATGAGATCACCTCGCTCATTGAGGATATCTCCATAGTGCCGAAGGAGGACGCGCCTGAAAATACATGATTCCCCGGGGGCGAGCTTGACAAGATTCCCTAGAGCGCGCCGATCACGATCGCGCCACCGAATTCTGAAGCCACGACGCGGGTGTCGAGAACAGGCATTACGGGTCCAGACCTTCCGTAGGATGGGTGGAGTCCCATGCTTTTCAAAGATCTCGATGGCAGCGAAGCTGTCACCAACTCGATCAGCGCAGATTCACGCCCCTCGTGCATCGCGGATTGCCTGGGCGACTTTCGTCGCCTGCGACACCCGTCCGATTCGCGCGCCCGTGACGATCTTTTTTCGGCGCGTGCTCAAGCGCGGCACCATGCCTTCGTTGGCGGTCGATCCGGCGGAGGGATAGGGAATGAAGTCCGCGGCCCGACGCAGCGCGAGAGCCTTTCGAGCCGCTTCGACATTGGCGGTGCGAGCTGCCAAATTGTGAAGACGCCTGAGCTCGCTGTTCACCCGCTTCAGTGCCGCGGCAAAGACCTGCTTGCGTTGTGATGGACGATCGGCAGTTCCGGGGAAGTTCGCGCCGCGAGGCTGGCCTTTCCCGCGCGTCTCTCGCCGCTTTTGTCGGCCGAGCGTTCGCTCCTTGTCGCGCATCTTGCGCAAGCGGGATCGCATGTCCGCAAGATCAGCCGGCTCGACGTCATAGATGGCGGGATGATGCGTGAGGCGGATCGTCTCGTATTCGTCGTGACTGAGGAGGCTGCGTTCGAGTTTGCATGGGACCGACATTTCCTGTTCCTCCGTTGAATCTGTCGATGCTCACATGAACGGTATCATCCAAGTTTAGCGACGCGTGTGGGTGGCATGTGATGCTCGCATAAGGCTGTAGGATTTGCCATCTGCCGTCCCTTCGCCTGTCAGCAACTTTCTGTGTTCGTCATTCAGGTCGCCGCTATCAGCGATCCGCAAAAATGCTGTTGGGTTCTGATCGTTATCGATTTGAGTTTTGCTCCGCCTTGTGCTTCTTTGCACGCGTCATCGGTGCCCTTTGTAGGGTGAAACGGGAACGCGGTGCGGGAATCTTCCCCAATGCCGCGGCTGCCCCCGCAACTGTAAGCGGACTATTTGCGATCCGGATGCCACTGGGCCTGCCAAGCAGGTTTGGGAAGGCGGATCGCGAGACGACCGCAAGCCAGGAGACCGGCCGTTGACGGGTATCAACTCGTTCGACGGTGGGTCGGCGGAAGGGCATTAATGAACTTGCGGCGTTTTCTTGCCGGGTGTGCGGCCGTTGCTGCGTGCGGTCACACTGGCGCCATGGCCCAATCGGGTCCCGAACAGCTTCCTGCTGTTGTCATCAATCCGGAGGTCCGGTCCAAGCCGGCCCCGAGGAATAGGCAAAGGTCTTCAACGACCCATCCTGCGCGCCCGGCGCCCGGTAACGAGGCGCCGGCCGCGACTCCCGAAGTGGTCGTGACTCCCGACCGTACACTGGAGCCGGCGAGCCGGACCGGAAGCTCGGTCAGCGTGGTCACGCACGAAATGCTCGCGACCAGCAATCCGACCTCGCTCGTCGATGCGCTGCGGACCGTGCCGGGACTCGATATCACCGAAAGCGGCGGACCAGGCGCGACGACCAATGTGCGCTTGCGCGGCGCCAATACCGGCCAGGCGCTGGTCATGATCGATGGCATCAGGGTCAACGATCCGACCGCCGCCAGCGGCGACTTCGATTTCGCGATGTTCGCCCCGGGCGCGATCCAGCGGATCGAGGTGCTGAAAGGACCGCAGAGCGCGCTCTACGGATCTGACGCGATCGGCGGCGTCGTCAACATCATCACCAAGAAGGGCACCGGTCCGGCACAACTCGACGTCAGCACCGAGGGCGGAAGCTACGGCACGGCGAGCACCAGCGCAGCGCTGACCGGAACCTCTGGGCCGTGGTCCTACGCGTTCACGGGAAGCGGGCAGCACAGCAACGGCTTTTCACGCTACGGCTATCGCATCCCCGCGCTCGAAGCCAAGTATGGCCCGCTCGAGCGCGATGGCTTCGACCGCGTCGGCGGTTCGGCACGCGTCGGCTACGATTCCGGCGAAGGCGTACGCCTGGAGACGGGCATGCTGGCCTCATTCACGCGGTCCGCCTATGATCAGGCCTCCGGAACGTTCCCGGACACGCCGTCGAGCGCGACGCGCCTGCTCGAACAGGTCTGGGGACGTGCGTCGTTCGACACGTTCGGCGGCATTCTCACCCATAGCGTGAGCGCATTTGAGACGCATATCGACCGCTCGTTCGACGACGTCACCTACAAGATCAACAAGCTGCCGCAGAACACGACATCCATCCTCTCCAATTTCGTCGGCGACAGCACGGGCCTGGAATATCAGGGCAACCTGAAGGTCGGCCCGCTGGGATCGCTCATCGTCGGATCCCGTGTGCAGCATGAAACGGCGAGCACCTCCACCACCAACCTATTGCCGATTCCTGGAGCGTCGACGCCACAGCTCGCAGGCACGCAAGACACCAATTCAGTGTTTGCGCTCTGGCAACTGCCGATCGGCGAGCGGCTCAACATCACGATGGGCGGCCGGGTTGACGACGTCGTCGATGTGGCACGGTTCGAGACATGGCGAACCACCGCGGCTTACACGATCGCCGAGACCGGCACCAAGCTGCATGCGAGCGCCGGGACAGGCGCCAAGGCCCCGACGCTCTATCAGCTCTATGCGCCGACCTATGGCAATTCCGCGCTCAGTCCCGAGGAGAGCTTCGGCTACGATGCCGGCATCGACCAAAGCCTGTTCGGAGGCCGCGTTGTGGTTTCGCTGACAGGCTTCGGCAACAGGTTCAGCAACCTGATCGACTTTGTGACCGATCCGGCGCACCCGCTCGGGCACTACGTCAACGTCTCGCGTGCCGAAACCGACGGACTGGAACTAGGGGTCAACGTCGATATCCTGCCGGGCTACCTGAAATTCAACGCCGCCTATACCTATCTGCAGGCTAAGGATCTCTCGACCGGCCTGACGCTGGCGCGCCGGCCGGAAAACCTGGCGAGATTCTCGTTCCCGATCACACCGATCGAGGGCTGGCTGATCGAGCCACGCGTGCTCGCGGTATCCACGCGCTACAGCGGTTCAAACGAGACGCTACCACTCGCCCCTTACGTCCGCGTCGACCTCTACACCGAATACAAGATCGATGAGACCTGGAAGGTGTACTTGCGCGGCGAGAACATTTTCAATGAGCACTATCAGGAAGTGTACAACTATGGCACGACCGGACCTGCGGCTTACGCCGGGTTCAGTGCCCACTGGTGAAGCGGATGTGATGATGCGCGCGCGGGGTGCGCTATTTGACCGAACCAAGCGCGCTGGCCAGGCGATCGAGACCATCGTCCGACGCAAGGCCAAATCGCAGCCATTCGCGTGCGCCGTTAAAGCTCCGGCACCAGATGTGGCGTCGGGCCAATTCGGTGTGCAACGTCGGGGCATCGGGATGGGAGGCAAGGCGAAAGAGCGTCGTCCCTCGGACGAACTGAAGGCCCGCCGCTGTCAGGACCTGATCCAGCTTGCTCGACTGCCGAGCGAGCTTCGCACGCATCGCATCAGCCCAGGATCGATCCCGCAGAGCGGCCGTGCCCACGCAAAGCGCCGGCCCGGAGACCGACCATGGACCCAGCGCCGCGGAGATACGTTCGACGATGTCGCGTCGGCCGATCACGAAGCCAAGGCGAAGTCCGGCGAGCCCATAGAATTTGCCGAAGGAGCGCAGTACGAGAATGGGGAGATCGGCGCTCATCGCGGCAGCACTGATGCCGGGATCGACATCGGCAAAGGCCTCATCGATAACCAGCCAGCCTCCGCGACGATCGAGCCGTTCGGCAACCTGCCGAAGCGCCCTGCGGTCCGCGATACGTCCATCCGGATTGTTGGGGTTGACGACGACAGCGTGAATGGCGCGGTCAGGCAGCGCGGAGAGATCATTCAATGCAATAATCTCTCGGCCTCCGCTGCTCCACGCAGCCGAATGCTCGCCATAGGTCGGAGTGACGATCGCGACCGCTCCGGGCCCGGCGAGATGCGGAATCCATTGAATGAGGGTCTGCGTGCCGGCGGCGGCTGCGATGCCTGCATCGTCGGGTACGCCGTAAGCTTCGCGTGCGGCGGCGAGGAGGTCCTGTTCGTCGGCCCGCGATGGCAGGCGCGTCCACGCACTGCCTGGAAGGGAATCCGGAATCGTCCACGGCCAGGGATTGATTCCGGTCGACAGGTCGAGCCAGTCCGCAGGCTCGCCGCCGTGGTGCGCAATAGCTTCCGTCAGATCACCGCCGTGCTTCATAATCGCTTCATGCCATCAATCGCGCTCCTGCGCGAGACCCTTGTTGGCCTAACGCGGCCGGCGATCGGCGCAACGTTCTTGTTACTCGCAGCACTGTTCGGAGCACATGCAGCCCATGCAGCCGATCTGCCACGCATCGCTTCCATCAATGTGTGCACGGACCAACTGCTGCTGGCGCTGGCCGATCCGGGCCAAATTCTCGGCCTCAGTCCCTATTCGCGTGACCCCGCCCGCTCCTGGAACGCGGAAAAGGCCGCAGCCTACCCTCGATTATCGGGCGAAGCAGAAGATGTGCTGGTCCTGCAACCGGACGCCGTGGTCGCCGGCAAGTTCACCAAGCGTGCAACACGGGAGTTGCTGAAGGACAAGGGCGTCCGCGTGATCGAATTCGACGCTGCGCGTTCGCTGGAGGACGTGAAGAGCCAGATCCGGCAAATGGGCGAACTCCTGCATCAGACCGATCGCGCCGCATCCGAAATACGGCGGCTCGATACCGCAATCCAGCACGCGACGGAGGCGGTATCGCGGCGATCCTATCGCGTGCTGGCTGTGTCGCGGCGCGGCTGGGTCTCGGGTGGCGGCGGCTTGATCAATTCCATGCTGGCCACGATCGGCCTCAAGAACGCGGCGAGTGATCTCGGCTACAAGCTTGGAGGCTTTGCGTCGCTGGAGGCGATCGTGAAACTGCGGCCCGATCTGCTCCTTGTATCTGACGGCGGCGACTTCGCGGAAGACGAAGGCGAGGCATTCCTGCTGCATCCTGCATTGGAGCGCTTCTATCCATCGTCGAAACGCCTGGTGATCCCCGAGAAACTGACGGTCTGTGGCGGGCCGATGCTTTCGGAGGCGCTGGGACGCCTCGTCTCCGAACTAAGCCGCGTGGCGCGATGACATGCTGGCGGGAAGCGAGACGATCCTGATCGTTGTGCTGGCGATCGCATTCGACGCGCTTATTGGCGATCCGGATTTGCTGTGGCGGCGTCTCCCTCATCCGGTGACGCTGATGGGCTCGGCGATCCACCAACTCGATCGCGCGCTGAACCGCGAGCAATGGTCGGCCACACAGCGCAGGGCCGCGGGATGCCTGACCACGGGCCTGCTGGTCGCGATCTGCGGCGGCCTTGGCCTGCTGCTGGAAGCCACGCTCGGGTGGACGCTGCTCGGGCAAGCAGCCCAAGGGCTTGTGGCCTCCATCCTGATCGCGCAGCGGAGCCTCTATCAACATGTCAACAGGGTCGCCTCCGGCTTCACCGGCGGCGGACTTGCCGAGGCAAGGCGCGCGGTGTCCATGATCGTCGGCCGCGATCCCGAACAGCTCGACACCAGCGGCGTCTCGCGCGCGGCGATCGAATCCTGCGCAGAGAATTTTTCCGACGGCGTCGTCGCGCCGCTGTTCTGGCTGGCGCTGCTCGGGTTGCCGGGATTGTTCGTCTACAAGGTCGTCAACACCGCGGATTCGATGATCGGCCATCGCAGTTCACGGTACGAATCCTTTGGCTGGGCGGCGGCGCGGCTTGACGATCTGCTCAACCTCGTCCCAGCAAGACTGGCTGCGGTACTGATCGCACTCGCTGCGCCGATTGCAGGTGGCTCCGTCGCGCAGGCATTCAAAGTCATGTGGCGCGACGCTTCAAAGCACAGATCGCCGAATGCGGGCTGGCCGGAAAGCGCCATGGCAGGCGCGCTCGGTCTCGCCCTGGCCGGGCCTCGCCGCTATGGCGACCGCCTCGTCGATGACCCCTTCCTCAACGCCGGCGCCCGGATGAATGCCGGTTCTGCCGATATCCGCCGCGCACTCAAGCTGCTGATGGCCGCCTGCTCGCTCGAAGCAGTCATCTATGCCGCGCTGGCGTTGGTGGTTTGACGGCTCCGCGCGATCTCGAGCATGCGATCGATGTCGAGATGCGCTTCCAGATGGTCGGCCAACGCATCGAGCGCCGATTCGATCCGAGCTTCATAAGCGACAGACGACGCAATGCCGAGATTGGCGAGCCACGCCTTTCGAAAGCTGTCATTGACGAACAGCCCGTGCAGATACGTCCCCTGCACGCGACCATCGGCTGAGCAGGCCCCATCGGGACGACTGTCGATCATGACCACCGGGCGCTCGCAATCTGCACCGCTGGTGCGGCCGAGATGGATCTCGTAGCCCTCGACCGGGCTGCCTGTGGCGCAATAAACGCCCCGCACAAGCGTCGTCGATTTATGGGCATCCATCGTCGTGGCGATATCGAGCAGCCCGAGTCCCTCGACCGTGCCCGCCGGGCCATCGATGCCAACGGGATCAGCGATCGTCCGGCCAAGCATCTGGTAGCCGCCGCACAGCCCGAGCACCTGACCGCCGCGCCGAACATGCGCCTTGATGTCGATATCCCAGCCTTGCGCGCGCAGGAAGGCGAGATCGCCGATCGTCGATTTGCTGCCGGGCAGGATCACGACATCGGCATTGGCCAGGATCGGTTCGCCCGGCCGCACGAATACCAGCCTGACACCGGGCTCCATGCCCAGCGGGTCCAGATCGTCGAAATTGGCGATGCGCGCGAGCACGGGAACGGCGATGACCCTCCGCGCGGATGACGTCTGCACACGATCGAGATCGACGGCGTCCTCGGCAGGCAGCCAGGCAGCCTCAGGCAGCCACGGCACCGCGCCGAGCGAGGGCCAACCGGTCATGCGCGTCACTGCTTCAAGTCCCTGGTCGAACAGCCTGGGATCGCCGCGGAATTTGTTGATCAGAAAGCCATGAATGCGCGCGCGCTCCTCGGCTTCCAGCACGAGATGCGTCCCCACGAGGCTGGCGATGACACCGCCGCGATCGATGTCGCCGAGCAGCACCACGGGTACGTCGGCTGCCGTGGCGAAACCCATGTTGGCGATATCGCCGGCGCGCAGATTGATCTCGGCCGGACTGCCCGCGCCTTCGACCAGCACGATGTCCGCCGCCCGGGCGAGATGTGCGAAACTGTCGAGCACAGCGGGCATCAGCGCCGCCTTCTTTCCGAGATAATCGGCCGCCCGAAGCGTGCTGCGTCGCTGGCCCTGCACGATCACCTGCGCACCGGTGTCGGTCTCGGGCTTTAAGAGCACCGGGTTCATATGGACGCTTGGTGCCATCCGCGCGGCGCGGGCCTGCACCGCCTGCGCGCGGCCGATCTCGCCGCCATCGACCGCCACCGCCGCATTGTTCGACATGTTCTGCGGCTTGAACGGCGCGACCGTGAGGCCGCGCCTCACCAGCGCGCGCGCCAGGCCCGCGACAACAGTCGACTTCCCGGCGTTCGAGCCGGTGGCCTGGATCATCAGCGCCGGCGTCGGCCGCGCCATCAGAATTCTATCCCTTTCTGACCCTTCACCCCAGATCGGAACGGATGCTTGACCAGCGTCATCTCGGTGACCAGATCGGCCATCTCGATCAGCGAAGCGTGCGCGTTGCGTCCGGTGATGACGACGTGCTTGTCCGCCGGCTTCTCGTCACGGAGAAAGGCAAGAATCTCGTCGATCGGAAGGTAGTCGTAACGGAGGACAATATTGAGTTCATCCAAGAGCACCATGCGATGGCGGTCGTCGCGGATCAGTTCCTTGGCGCGCTCCCAACCCTTCCGGGCGGCTGCAATGTCGCGCTCGCGATCCTGCGTTTCCCAAGTGAACCCTTCGCCCATCACATGCAATGTCACGAGCTCCGGAAACCTGGCCAATACCCGCGCTTCTCCGGTATCCCACTTCGGCGACTTGGTGAATTGCACGACAGCAACAGGATAGCCGTGACCGATATGCCGAAACACCATGCCGAGCGCGGCCGATGTCTTACCCTTGCCGGTTCCGGTATGGACGATCAAGAGCCCCTTTTCGCCGGTCTTGGTCGCCATGATCTTGTCGCGCGCGGCCTTGTGCTTCCGGGCCTTCTCGCGATGGCGGGCATTCTCATCGTCGGCTTCGTGCGATGGATTCATCATGCGATTTCTCTCTTTGCTTCGTGCAGGCTTTCGGCGATCAGATCCCCGGCGCGATTGGAGCGTGGTGTCCACAATCCGCGCCTGATGGCTTCCGCGAACCGGGCAGCCATCTCGCGGAGCGCGGCCGGGTTGGACTGCTCGATGAAATCTCGCACCCGGTCGTCCTCGAGATAGGCTGCGAACAATTGATCGAAGTGATGATTTGAGACCGCGTCGGTCGAGGCGGCAAAACCGAACAGGTAATCAACGGTCGCGGCCATCTCGAACGCGCCTTTGTAGCCGTGTCGCATGACGCCGGCGATCCATTTCGGGTTAGCGGCGCGGCCCCGCACCACGCGCGATATCTCATGCGCCAGCGGTCGCACCGCCGGCATCTCCGGCCGCGACGTATCGATATGCGCGATGCGCGGTGCCTGCCCGCGCAATGTCGATACTGTTGCAGCCAGTCCGCCCATGAACTGATAGTAGTCGTCGGAGTCCAGGATATCGTGCTCGCGGTTGTCCTGGGCCTGCGCGATCAGGTCGACGTCGGCCAGCCGCGCGACGAGATCGTCGCGGGCCGCGTTCCCCTCAGCCCCCGCGCCATAGGAATAGCCGCCCCAATCCAGATAGACGTCGGCCAGATCGGCGCGATCGTTCCAGCCGCCTTCGTCGATGAAGGCTTGCAGCCCCGCGCCATAAGCGCCGGGCTTTGAGCCGAACACGCGATGAGCGGCGCGTCGCTCAGCGATGTCGCGGCTGATGCCGCTTGCCTCCAGCGCCTGCCGCCGTCGGCGAACATTCGCCGCGATGGGATTGGCGTCATCAGGTTCGTCGAGTGCCGCGATCGCCGCAACTGCGCTCGCGATGATGTCCATCTGGGTCGGGAACGCATCCCGAAACAGGCCTGACACACGGAACGTGACATCGATGCGCGGACGCTTCAGTTCAGACAGGGACGTGATCGCAAAGCCGGTCACCCGTCCGGAGGTCTCCTCCCACGTTGGCCGAACGCCGATCAAGGCGAGCGCCTGCGCAACGTCATCGCCGCCGGTGCGCATGTTGGCGGTCCCCCAGGCTGACAGCGCAATCGTCCGCGGCCATTCGCCGGTTTCCTGCCAGAAGGATTCGACGAGCCGTTCGGCCGCCGATTGCCCGATCCGCCATGCCGAGGGCGTTGGCACCGCGCGCACGTCGACAGCGAAGAAGTTGCGGCCCGTCGGCAGCACATCGGCCCTGCCGCGCGTCGGCGCGCCCGAGGCACCGGGAGGCACGAAGCGACCGTCAAGGCCGCGCAGCAACGCCATCATCTCCCGCGGCGGGCTCGCGTCGATGGCCGGCCGCAATCTCGTCTCGACCCAATTCAGCGCTGCTTCTGTGCGTACCCATGATGGGTCTGGCTTCATCTCACCCAAGACCAGCCGCAACGCCAGTTCTTCGATCCGCTCGACTGTGTCGCCCGTCGTCCGCCACAAGCCCGAGCCGAGCCCGGCCAGGACCGCCGGCCGTGGCCCTCTGAATGTGCCAGCGAGGTCGCGGGTCAACGGGTCGAAATCGACAAGGCCGAGATCGAGAGCCAGCGAGCGATGCAGCGAGGCGTCTTCAGCCTTGCGGTCCGAGCGTGGCACGCGCGCGATCGACACGAGCAGATCGGCGCATTGTCTCGAATCGGGCGCGCGCCCGAACACGTGGAGTCCGTCGCGGATCTGCATTTCCTTGATGTCGCACAAATGCGCATCGAGAGCGCGCAGCGCCTCGCCGACTGGCATGTCGCGCGTCAGGTTGACGTCTGCATCGAGCTGCTTGGCCCGCGCCGTCGAAAGAATGTCCTCGGCGATCACAGCCGCGCGCTTCGGATCGAGGTCGGTCGCAACCGAATATTCGTCCACCATCGATTCCAGCCGCGCCAGATCGTCATGCAATCCGGCGCGGGTCACCGGCGGCGTCAGATGATCGATTATAACTGCGGATGTCCGGCGCTTGGCCTGGATGCCCTCGCCGGGATCGTTCACGATGAATGGATACAGATGCGGCAACGGGCCGAGCACCGCGCCCGGCAGGCAATCGGCGGAAAGCCCGGTGCTCTTGCCCGGCAGCCATTCCAGATTGCCATGCTTGCCGAGATGCACGATCGCGTGGGCATCGAACACGCGGCGCAGCCAAAGATAGAATGCCAGATAGTGATGAGGCGGAACGAGGTCCGGATCGTGATAGGAGCTCTTGGGATCGATGTTGTAACCTCGCGCCGGCTGTACGCCGACGACGACGTTACCGAAGCGATGCAGGCCGAGACGAAACACGCCATTGGCGACATGCGGATCATGGACGGGATCATTCCAACGCTCCGTGACCGCACGCTGAACATTGGGAGAGAGTGCACTAAATGCCGCGCCGTATTCCGCAAGCGGCCATGATGCGCCACCACGCCGCAAGCCGCGGTCTCCGAGCGCATTGGTCGGACCTTCCTGCAACAACCGCATCATGTCGGCCGCATCATCGGGTGCGCCGGAAATCTCGTACCCCTCGTTCCTCATCGCAGCGAGGACTCCGATCAGGCTTTGCGGCGTATCCAGACCGACGCCATTGGCAAGACGGCCGTCGCGGTTGGGATAATTGGCGAGGACAATGGCGACCCGTCGCTGGCTCGCGGGCGTACGGCGTAGCCGCACCCACGCAGCGGCAAGATCGGCCGTCGCCGCCACGCGATCTTCGACCGGCCGAAAGGCCGTCGGCGTGAAGGAGCCAATGCTCTGGCCGGCTTCCTTGAATGCGATGGCATTGGCGAAGATGCGCCCATCGACCTCCGGCAGGACCACATGCATAGCAAGGTCGCGCGGATTGAGGCCGCGGGTCGAGCTTTCCCAGCTCTTGTGGGACATGCCAGCCTGAGCGACCTGCAGCACGGGACAATCGGTCTCGGACAATATCCCCGCATTCTCGCGCGCGGTCGCCGTCGCAAAGGCTGTTGCGTTCACGATGATGTCAGGTGGGTGCGCGGCGAGCGCCGTGCGCAGGAACGCGATCGAACGCTCGTCCTTGAGGCTCGTGACATAGAGCCCGACTGCATTGAGATCGCGCGCCCCCAGCGCCGAGCACAGCGCATTGATCGCAGCGGTATCGCCGCCCGCGACGAGGGCGCGGTAGAAGATCACGACAGCGTTGGGCCGTTGGTCCGTGGCAGGTTCGCCGTTCCAGAAGCCGGCGGCCGGCATTGGCCGCGCCGAGGGCGGCCTGCTGCCGTAGCCGATCAGATTCGCAGCGAAGCAAAGCGCCAACTGCGCGTTGTCGATGCCGCCTTCGGTACAATAGCGCCACAGTTCATAGGTCTCGTCGGCGCCCAGCGTGCCGCGCGCAGCCAATGCGGCGTTCCAGTCGGTTTCTCCGGGAATGCAGGCGAACAACGTCCCGCGCTGGATCGCATCGCGCCGAAGGCTTTCGACACCGTGCGGCCAATAGCTTTCGCCGCCGAGCATCCGAAGAACGACGATCTTGGCTTCGCTGAGCGTACGTTCGACATAGAGATCGACAGAAGCGGGATGACCAAGAGCCAGCAGATTGGTCAGACGGACACTCGGGAAGTCCGCAGGCAATGCCGCATGCGCAGCGCCGAAGGCCGCGAGATCACTGTCCGCGGCGGACAATATCACGATGTCGGCGGTTTCCTGGCCGAGGTCGCGAGCGACATCTCCGTCGTCGATGCTGCCACCGCTGTCGAGTTTCAGATGCATTGATCGCCCTTCGAAAGGCTACCCCGCAAGCGCCCGACGTGCGGCATCGGCGTCGAAGCCCTTCAGGCCGATCACGACAAGATGCTCGGCCTGCCTGGCGTCGGGCCGGGCGAACGCCAGCTCAACACGGCTGCCGACCGCCTGCACCACGATCGGCGCAGGCTTTTCGGAGATGCGCGCATGGCCCTTGACGCGCAGCACCCCCGCGAGGCTGAGGACATCGCTGACCCGTGCGCGCATCGCCTCGACGCTCTCGGCCGCCGCAGGCCTTACGACGATACTGTCGAAATCGTCGTGATCGTGCTCCTCTTCCTCTCCGTGATGCCCGGCCCGCGCAGCGAGGTCGTTCTCGGCATCGGCCTTCATCCCGATGAGGACGTCGGGCGCAAGCGCTCCATGGGAGCGTACGACACGGACACCTTGCCTCAATTGTGCAGCAAGCCGGTTTTCGATGCCGCTGAGCACATCCGGCGACACCAGATCGCTCTTGGAAAGGACCACGAGGTCGGCACAGGCGAGCTGATCCTCGAACACTTCCTCGATCGGGTCGTCGTGATCGATTTCCTCGTCCGCGGCGCGCTGGGCCGCGACCGCATGTTCGTCGAGCACGACGCGTCCCTCTGATAGCGCCAACGCGTCGACGACCGTCACCACGCCATCGACGGTTGCGCGCGTGCGGATCGCAGGCCACGCGAACGCTTTCAAGAGTGGCTGCGGCAGCGCGAGGCCTGAGGTCTCGATCACGATCGCGTCCAGCGGCTCGTCGCGCGTGAGCAGCTTGTCCATGGTCGGAATGAAATCGTCGGCGACCGTGCAGCAGATGCAGCCATTGGTCAGCTCGACGATGTCGCCGGGCGCACAGGCCTTGGCCGCGCATTCCTCGACAAGACCGCCGTCGAAACCGGCATCTCCGAACTCGTTGACGATGACGGCGATGCGGCGGCCGTCGGCTTGCGTCAGAAGCGAGCGCAACAGTGTCGTCTTGCCGGCACCGAGAAAACCAGTGAGCACGGTGACTGGAACACGGGACATATTTCAGGACTCCTTAAGAGGAACGTTTGAGCCACAGCGGAAGGCCGGCCGCGACGAACATGACGTTGGGAACGCTTGAGGCGACCATCTGATTGAGACGGCCCTGCGCATCGCGGAAATCGCGGCCGAGCCTGGTTTCGGGCACGATGCCGAGACCAACCTCGTTCGACACCAGGACAACGGGGTTTGCGGCGACGCCCAGAAATTCCGCGAGCCGATTCGCCTCGACATCAAGGTCACGCCCGGCGAGCATCAAGTTGGAGAGCCAGAGTGTCAGGCAATCGACCAGGACCGCGCAGCCGGGTCGCGATACCTGCGTCAGGACATCGATGAGCGCCAACGGCTCCTCCACGGTCGTCCAATCCGAACCGCGCCTGCTGCGATGATGCGCGATCCTGTCCTGCATCTCCTCATCGCCTGCGGTAGCTGTTGCCAGATACACGCGAGCAAGGCCGCTTTCGGCAATCATTCGCTCGGCAAAAGCCGATTTGCCTGAGCGTGCGCCGCCCAGTACCAGCGTGGTCGAGAGATCAGTCATTTCGGAGCGCTGCCATCTTCGGGCGACCAGCGAACGGGCGGCAGCCGCGCCACCATCCCCTTGCGCAGGATCTCGGCGCGCTCGCGCCACGGCACCAGGCCGTAGGTCGATTTGCGATAGGAATCGACGAAAGACGCGACGGCACCAGCGCCCTCGGGCTCGAGATCGCCGAAGAGGAAGGTGTAACCATCCGAGCTCGAAACCGCGACCGTGGTCGGCCGCTTGCACACGCTCAAGCACTGCACGCGCCGGACCTGAACGGCCGCGTCGCGTTTGCCTGTAGCGACCCGGATCGCGTCGAACATGGCGGGCCCGGCCAACACGCCCTCGGACGTCTTGCAGGTGACGCATACGCTCACGACGACGGGACCGCCGGGCGCAGTCGGCGGCAAATATTCGCCCGGGCGAGAATCAGTATCTTGCTGATCGACGTCGTTGCGATCCATCACGATGCTCAAGTCAGGGCCACGACGGCCGCGAGCTTTGTTGGATCGCGTTCGACGGGGGAAGACCATCGAACTCATTCCGTCCGGTGCACCCCGCCCGACGAACCTCCAAAGCACAATGCGCGATGGCAGGTCTCCTGGCTCGCGGGTCGTCGCCTTTCGCCGCCTTCCCGGTCATCCCAGTGGCCTCGGCTTTGGCTCGCCGCTTACAGTTGCGGGGGCAGCGCCGGCATTGCACCGACTTCCCTTTTTCACCTTCCCGAAGGAAGGACCATCGCCGCCACGCTAGCTGTCCCCGCGACGGCGGTCAACCGCAGTTGACCCGCCCGTTTGCTTCGGTCACTTAAGGCGCGCACGAGGAGCCCATGACCTTCCAAATCCCATCCGATTGGCAAATTCCCGCAATCGCTCCGCTCGATCGGACGCTTGCCGCAACGATGCGCGCGCGAATCGACGGCAAAGCCAAGCCGCCGGGCTCACTGGGACGAATCGAAGACCTGGCGGTGCAACTCGGCATGATCGCGCATCCATCCGCCGCAGCGCTGCAAAAGGCCGTTCTGCTCGTTTTCGCCGGTGATCACGGATTGACGGAAGAAGGCGTTTCGCAATATCCGTCCGCCGTCACGGCCGCGATGGTGAGGACTTATCTCGCAGGCCGAGCGAGCGCCAACGCCTTTGCGGCCGCGTCAGATGTCGGGATCCGCGTCGTGGATGCCGGCGTCGCCAGCGAGCTGCCTTCCCATCCCGATCTCCTCAGCATCAAGATTCGGACCGGCACCGCGAATTCTGCGCGTGAGGCAGCGATGTCGGCCCAGGACGCGCACAAGGCGCTCGCGGCCGGCTTTGCCATAGCTTCCAGCGAAATCGATGATGGCGCCGACATCATTGCGCTCGGCGAGATGGGAATAGGCAACACCGCATCTTCCGCGCTCCTGGTGCATCGGCTGGCGCCCGCTCCCCTCGATGACTGCATCGGCGTCGGCGCAGGCCAGGACGAGCCAGGCATGGCCCGCAAGCGCGCCGCCATCCACAAGGCAGCCAATCGCAGCGATGCGACCGCGCCGTTCGAGGTACTCCGGGAATTCGGCGGCCTCGAGATCGCGATGATGGCGGGCGCCGCGCTTGGTGCAGCGGCACATCGCCGTCCGGTCGTCATCGACGGCTTCATTTCGTCTGCCGCCGCCCTCGTCGCCGTCAGGCTGGCGCCGGCGACGCGCGACTATTGCGTTTTCGCGCACCGGTCGGCCGAGAAAGGTCACGACATCGTATTGGCGGCACTTCGGGCACAGCCGTTGCTCGCTCTCGACATGAGACTTGGCGAGGGCACCGGCGCACTACTGGCGGTCCCGCTGGTGCGGGCCGCGTCCCGCCTGCTGACCGACGTCGCCGACCTCAGCGATGTGCTGGAAGGAAGGATCTAGATGAGCCTGGATCGTCTTCGCGACGCGGTCCGATTCCTCACCATCATTCCTGTCGGCGCTTCGAACGATGCGCCTGATTCCGAGTGGCTGGTCCGCTCGGCGCAGTTTTTCCCGCTGGTCGGTGCGATCGTCGGTTTCGTTTCGGCGGCGGCTTTTCTGCTGAGCTCGCTCGTATTAGGACCAGTGATCGCGGCGCTCATGGCAGTGTTGGCAAGCGTCCTTCTCACCAGTGGGTTCCACGAGGATGGCCTGGCTGACACCGCTGATGGCTTGGGCGGCGGCTGGACGGTCGAACAGCGTCTCACCATCATGAAGGATAGCCGGATCGGAACCTATGGCACGCTCGCGCTGATCTTCGCGGTCGCATTGCGGGTCGCTGCGCTTGCTGAGATGCCGGCATGGATTGGTGCGGCGGCGCTGATTGCAAGTGGAGCCGGCGGTCGCGCCGTGGGCTTGCCGATCATCGGCTGGATGAAATATGCGGGTAACACCTCCGCGATGAAGGTGGCCTATGCGCCCTCTCCGCTCCGGGCAGGCGAAATCGGTTTCGCGACGATCGTCGCGCTGCTCGCGCTGGCACCGCTCGCCGCGACCTCCGGCACGCATGCCCCGATCGCGCTTATTGGCGGCATCGCTTGCGGCATCGCACTGGCAGTTGCGGTCACGCTGTGGTCGCGACGATCGATCGGCGGCTATACCGGCGACGTACTCGGGGCCATCGAGCAGGTGTTCGAGGTTGGCTTCCTGCTCGGCGTTGCTGCCGTCATCCGGTCGGCCATGTGATCTGCGCCTATGTTCGAGTGAATCGTCGATGTCTGACGAAGGCGAACCGATCTGGCGCAGCGACATCGATTCATTGGCATTCCGTCCCTCCGGACACATGGGCATATGCGTCATGCACCGGCGCGCATTCCGGACGCTGCTGGGCTGCATGCCTTCGTCACAGCAGTGCATCGATTTCTACCTGATACACCGGGATTCGTTCGAAGCGGCGGCCCGCGCCAAACTGGCCGCGAGAAGCATCCGGGAAACGGACAACTTTCATCTCACCAGCCGCGACGTCCGTCGCCGGCTAAAAAATTCGGTCGCATCTGATGATGCCGTGGGCTAGAATGACTTGCCGAACGAGGATCATCATGCAGCAGACGCAATCAGCCAATTTTACCACCGTTGCCACCGGAACGAATGTCATCGTTCAGGCCGTTCTGGCGATGGCTCTTGGTTTGTTCGTCGTCGGCATGGTCGGCTTTTCGCACATCAGCGCCGTCCATAACGCCGCCCACGACGTGCGCCATGCCAACGCTTTCCCCTGTCACTGACGACAGATGCACGTCTTCAGATCGATCGTGTTTGCGGCATCGCTTGCCGGATTGATCGTCGGCGCGCTGATATCGGTGGTTCAGTTCTTCGGAACGGTGCCGATGATCCAGAAGAGCGAGGTCTTCGAGAAGGCTGCGGCCGATGCACACCACAAGGCTTCTCACGCCGGCAGCGGTGAAGCGGATCATCATCACGATGCGGAATGGGAGCCCGACGAGGGCTTCCAGCGCAGCGCCCTCACCGTCGCCGCCAACGTCCTTACCGCGATCGGCTTCGGCCTCCTGCTCACCGGCATCTATGCGCTTCGGCAACGACCGGTCCATTGGCGCGAAGGTCTGTTTTGGGGCCTTGCCGGGTTCGCCGTTTTTGTCGCGGCGCCTGGTCTTGGCCTCCCTCCCGAGTTGCCGGGCCTGCCGGTCGCCGATCTCACCGCGCGGCAAATCTGGTGGATCGCAACCGCCGCTCTGACAGCATCAGCGCTCTACCTCCTGATCCTGCGCTCGGAGCCGTGGGCTGCGGTTCTCGGGGTCATACTCATTGTCATCCCGCATCTCGTCGGCGCCCCTGTTGCACCCGAGTCTCATGCCGAAGTGCCAGCGTCCCTTTCGCACCAGTTCGTGGTGACCGTCGTGCTCACCGGACTCCTGTTCTGGAGCCTGCTCGGCGTCGCAACGAGCCTCGCGTTCGATAGAGTATCAAGGAAGCGAAGTTAGGCCGCCGATCGTCAGGCTGGGCGCCCGCCACCTCGTCACCGGAATTGCCAGCACCAGGACGGATCGCCGCGATCGCGGCGCTCCGTCATGTCGACGCGCATGAAACGATCATGCGCGAGCGCGGCGCCGACCCAGAGCTCGTTCCAGGCATCGAACACCGCGGGAGACATCGGCCCGCGTTCTGCCATCAGGCGCCATGAGGTCTGCCGTACCATCGCGGTCGCGCCCTGCACGCGCAACTCGGCGTCGTCGCCCTGCCCACGGGCAATGCGCGCGAAGGCGCTGGCGAAGCCCTCGGCGCCGGGACCGACACCACCGAGCAGCGATGCAACGTCGTCAAAGGTGTGCATCCCGACCAGCCGCGCCGCAGCGCCGGCAAGATGGCCGCCCTCCTCGGGACCGAGCACCGCGATGGTTTCCGGCACGATCGACGTGATGTATTCCATCGCGTAGTTGCGCAGGACCTTTTGAAGGCGCCCTTCGGGCCAGGTGTTTTCGGCAAGCCGTGGCGCAAGATCGACCCGAAACGGGGGACATTGCTCGCCGGGCGAGAACTGCAGCCGTTCATCGGGCGTGAGGTCGTGATCCCACTCCTTGTAGTAGCCTTCCAGGCCGGGCTGTCCGTCGACCGTTTGGCCCGTACAGACGAAGCCCAGCCGCGGATTACCGAGGACGACGCCATTATTGGCGTGCCATCCGCGCAGCATCGCGCGCGACACTTCCGACGGAATGCCGCAGATCGCGGTGCCCGACCAGATCCACCGCGGCGGCGGATAGCGTACCCAGGCCTTTTGGTCGCTCTCGTAAACATATTCGACCTTAACGCCGCCGACTTGGTTTGAAAGATAATGGTATTGCGCGCACGCGACCGCGTGCGGAAGCTTGTCGAGCCCGAGCTTTTTCAATCCCGGAACAAAGCGGGCCAGTTGCTGGCGTCGGAAGGTCCGAAACACCACCTCCGCCGCTCGCGCGGCGCCGGCGCGCGACGACAGCATCAGGATGAGGCCCGTCAGATAGGAATGGTAGATCAGTTCGACGGCCCGATAGGCGACGTCATCCTTGGCTCGGCTCTCCCCGCTTCCGCTCAATTGTTCTTCTCCAAACCTGCGACTATGCTTCACTGCCCCGACGGAATGAGAGCGCGCAAAATGTCCCGATTCCACATTTGACGGGCGCTATCGAACGCAGCGAAATCGTGGTCGAATTGCCAGTAGGCCCATGCCCAGCCAAATCGGTCAGCGTTTCGCGCCACGAACGACAAGTATCTCTGGCGGCTTTCAGATGGCGCGCGCTCATAAACCCCGAACTCACCGAGATAGATCGGACGTTTCTCTCGGTGTGACCAGAGATTGATTCTGGTGAAATCAGCGACAACTCTTGCTTCGTCCTCAGAGGTTCCCCAATCCAGCGGGCCGATCGTCGAAAATGTTCGCGACCATGGCGCGCCTTGATGGGTAAACCTTATCGGCGCGTAATAGTGAAAAGTCACGATCAGTTTTCTGTCGTCAGCCGGCAGAGTCAACTCGTGAATAGGCGCATCGTCGGTGTTGAGAACAGCGACAATGACAGTTCGTTCAGGGTTCGCAACCCTGATAATGCCGAGACATTCATTGAGAAGTGAGTTCCATTCGGCCGAGGCCATATGTCCCCCGGGCTCGTTCAGAATTTCGAATACAAGCGCAGGATACTTCCCTGCATAGCGCGACGCGATCTGCTTCCAGAATGATTTGAGCTTGTCGGCGCATCGTGAGATATAACGCTGGCAAAAATCGGTGTCGTGCTCATCCAGAATGGGAATGAGCTTCCTTGCAAGAACCTCTTCGATAACTCTATCGAGGCGCTTCAAGACGGCTTCATCAAGGATGTTATCCGAATCCATATGCTTGAAGCCGAAGAAATTGATTCTGACATGTGAGAAGCCGGCCCTTTGAATTGCGGTCAGGTTCTCCAAACGGAATGGGGCATTTTCGGCGCCCTCCCAGATGCCGTCATATCCCAGGATATTGATGCCGCGTCCCAAGCCCGCGACGTCACGAAACGCGATCTGCTCGGATCCGCAGGCTCGCGGGATCCACATTGCCAAGACGAAAGCCAGCAGGAGGAACTTGAGGGCCGCTGGCCGGCGGGCAAGTGTGGCGATCATTGCTCCGCCAACTCACGATCGCCGTGATCTTCCGGCAGCACCGGCCGACAGGTTGCGAGGAAGAAGACCAGCAACAGCACCGATGTAAACATCGTGGAACGGAGGAATATCGTCTCGGTAAAATTGGTCTGAAAACTGAGGACGGAGAACCCTATGATCAGGGCACAATGAAACCGATCGATCGATCGGGATGAAATCAGATGGAGCACCTTGTTCGAAAATAGGAAGACGCTTGCCGCAAAAAGCAAATAACCCAAAAGCCCCGTTTCCATGAGAATGGTGATGTAGCCGCTGTGGTAGTTGTCGAGCACCCAACCGTGGTTCTGCTCGAAATAATCATAGATCGATTGGGTCGTCCAAAATCCGTTTATTCCAAAGCCAAGCAAGGGCGCATCGTCGAAGTGGCTTATCGCGTACTGCCAAATGAAGGTTCTCTCCGTGAAGTCGATCGTCGTGTCAAACAAATGGATGGAGTCGTATCCGGTCACGTAGAAATACAGGATCAGCAAGCCCGCCATGATGCACATGACAAAGGGCAACACCGCGTAGACTTTCATGCAATTCACCGACCGCAAGGAGGTGAACAGCAATCCGCAGGCCGCCAACGCCACCGCACCGGCGCCTCGCGAGCCCGAAGCCAGGACGCACGTTGAAGCGAGCAAGAACGTGACAAGGAAGGGTAGCCATCTTTGCCCTGTCGTCTTTCGATAATAGGCAAAGAACATGAGATAGGCTCCAACGAAGCCTAGTGTTTGCTTTGACTCATAAACACCTTGCCATTGGCCGTTGTGCATCCAACTGCTGTCAACTCCTATGTCCGGCACGAACACGGCGAACAAAGCGGATGCCGCAACCAGTACTAGGAGGCCCCGAGTGACCGATTTGACAATGTCGTCAATATCCAGTCGCGTGATAAGACAGAATGCGCCGAGGGTCGTTATTGCAAGAGCCGCGCTTTTCATGATGGCCGCGAGGCTCAGGTTCGTCCAAAACACGGAAATGGCGGCAAGGACATAGAATGAAACGATCCCGATCAAGTCGGGGTTGAACCCGAGCCGCAGATTAGGTCGCACAAACGCGCTTGCATAAATCAGCACAATCCACATCGACAGCGCAGCGAACTGCTGCAGATAGGTCTGTTCCACCGCCAATAGGGCAGTGTTGAGGGTCCCCATCGATGCCACCACATTGATGGTGATGGACCAATTCATGATGGCCTTTGCGGCCCGCTCGATGTCGACACCGCGCATGTGCGGGATCGCGCCGTCAAGCGCGCCCGCATCCACCTGAATTTGTGCTCCGGTCATGGAATGAGCTTCGTGAAGCGCGGTTAATTATTTGCTATTGCAACCGCTCGGCACGGCACGCAGCGTCAGTCGCGCTCGGTTGGCGTGGAATGGCTCCGGTTAAATAGCAGATAGAGCGCGCGCGGATTGGTAGTCAGATAGCGCCAGAACAGCCGGCGCGGCTCGAGCCAGATCCGCCAGGCCCATTCCAGCCCGACATTCTGCATCCATTGCGGCGCGCGGCGGCGGCTGCCGGAGAGGAAGTTGAACAGCCCGCCTGAGGTCTTGATGACACCGACGTTGGAGAGCCGTGGCGTGAACTCCTCGACAAAGGCCTGCTCATAGGGCACGCCGAGCGCGACCCAGAGATAGTCGGGCGCCAACGCATTGATCTCGTCGACCTTGGCACGTAGCGCGTCGCCGCGCAGATAGCCATGCGAATGGCCGACGATCTTCAGCTTCGGATACATCCTGCGGACATTGGCGACAGCGGCGGCATTCTCCGCCTCGTCGGCGCCGAACATGTAGAAGGAGAGCCCGGCCGCCTCGGCCTTGCGCGCGACGACGTGGAACAGGTCGGTTGTGGCAACCCGCTCCGGCAGCGGCTGCGATGACTTGAACCGTGACACCGTGACCAGCGGCTGTCCGTCGGCATTGATGAGGTCGGCGGCGCGGAACAGGCGGTCCGTCATCGGCTCGGTCGAGCAGCGTGCCACCACCTCGCCATTCGCCGACGTCAGATAGAGCGGACGGCCCGCGCGGCGTTTTGGCGAAACCTGTTCGATCATGAAATCGGCGGTCTGCTCGAGATCGAGTACGGCGAGCCGAAGCCCTCCGACCGTGACGCGGGGGATCTCGGCGGTGGCCGCCCTGCCGATGAGGTTCGCGCGACGCTCGCGCACATTGTCTTTCTCTGACGCTTCACGGCGTGAAGCTGCGCCCGTCGACGACTGCATCGGCGCTCCCCGCGAGGTGTCGCAAATCCGGACAGTTGAGACAGTCCGACCGAAACCGACACGCCAATTGCGTTCGTCCGCGTCCCCTGACATCGAAATCGGGCCGGAAATCAGCTCTTTCATCATGATTCAAGCACTTCAGTTGGAGATCTCTATTGTTGTCCACTCCAACTGCAATATGCAGTCCATCGGCGACCCCGAGTCCGCGCGACGGTTCGACGCTGCGCGAACTGGTTAACTATTCGCAAAGGTGGAGCGCTCGCTAACCATAACGAAACGTTACACGTTGCGCGGCGGTGGCAAGGTCGGCCCGCTATCAAGACATTTGGTAGGAGTCCGCGCAGCGGGCGGCAACCACGATACATTAATACAGATCGCACTCGGCCCGTGTCTCCGCCAATCTGCGTGTGCTAGAAGGTCGCAGCTCCGGCTCGGCCGGCATTTTCGAAAAAGTCCGGTTTGTCTGTCGCACGTATGAACAAGAATAATAACGACGCGTTCGATGTCTGCATCGAAAACGCATTTGATTTTTTGTCTCAAGAATACGCCGAGCTGTTTGCTGGCTCGGACGCCACGGCGTTCCAGCATCCGGTGTGGCTGGACACGCTATATCGCAAGCTCGCGCCGGTCGCGGCAGCAAAACCCCTGATCGTCACGGTCCGCCGTCGCGCGACCGGAAAACTGGCGATGGTGCTGCCTTTGATGCGGGTGCCGCGTGGGCCGATGCGGACGGTTGAATTCGCTGACCTCCGCGTGTCCGATTATCTGACCCCTGTGTGCACGGCCGAGATATTTTCCGAACTGCTCCAGGACGAGGATGCCTGCCTGACGCTCCGCAGGCTTGTCAGGCCGTTCGACTTCTTGCGTATGTGCAAGCTTCCTGATGGAAGAATGCCGATCGAGAACCTTCTTGCAGCGCCTCGCCGTACGGTCATGGAGATGAATGCCTACGCGACAGCGCTAGTCGCCCCGTTCGAGCGATGGCGGGCGAGCGCGCTGAGCCGCTCCTATCAGAAAGAACTCGCAAAGAAGCTGCGTCAGCTACAAAAGAAGGGCGCGTTGAGCTTTTCATGCTGCGACGACGATGCATCCATCATGGCCGCGATGGAGATGATGAAGAACTTTCGAGGCCCGCGGTTTCGAGCCCAGGGCGATGGCGACCTGTTGCAGCATCCCGAATATTTCGACTTCTATTCCACCGTGGCGCTCCGCGGCCTCAGGGCCTTTGTTCGTCTCTACACTATGAAAATGGACGGCAAACTGATCGCGGCAGTGCTGGGATTGTGCCACCGCGGCAGTTTCCTCGTCATTATGAGCGCGTTCGACATCGCGGGATACAAGAGCCAATCCATTGGCGCGCTGATGTTCGAACAAGTCGCCAGGGATTGCATCGAGCGCGGGGATCAGATCCTGGACTTCACCATTGGCGACGAACCGTACAAGAAGATGTTTGGCGGCCGGCCCTCGCCGTTGTGGAGCGTGACTCAGGCGGGTAGCGTCGCCGGCTCCCTTGCTCTGTTCGCGTTACGACAGGCGCCCTGGATCAAACTGGCCGCCAAGCGGATGGCCGAATTCAAGCTGCGGCCGGTCCGTACCTGAGCTTAAACCCCATCACTAGGCACGAAGCGCGCCACGGACACGTGCGATCCATCCCGGCCTGATACCGTCGACCCGATAGGTGATATTGCGACGAAGAAAATGCACCCTGCGTCGCACGTTCCATCTTATGTCGCTGCTCGACGTCAGTGCCTGCCGAAAACGCGCCATTTGCAGGGAGTGTTGGTCGGCAGCCACTTTGTCCGGATCGGAGTAGAACTCCGATATCTTGTCCTTGCCCATGCCGCCGGTTTCGAGCCAGCGCGGCACATATTCCATGCAAAGACGCTCGACATCCACCAGAAGACGGCTCACTCCGGTGCCGGCTGCAGGACAGTTGGTTTGAAACGCGTCGCCAATCAGCACGACGCCCGGCTGCAGATGGCCTTCGGCGACAGACAGGTCCATCACCCAATTCTGCACCTGACCGATGACGCTGAAATCTCCGAGATAGAACTGCAATCCCGGCATGAGCCGCAGCAACGTTGATCCGGTCTGCCGCCTCAGCTCGCGCATGATCGGATCGGTCGGATCGCGAAACATGAACAGGTTTGCCCGCATGCCACCCCGCACCGGAAACAGGCTGAGATAGTCGACGCCATCGATGGCCCGTTCGCCATAGCAGGTGAGCGCCTCGAATTCGAACGGCAAATTGTCCGGACGCGCAATCGTGAAGCCGAACGAAACCGAATGACGCTCGGCGAGAATGCGCCGCGTGATTCCGAGACCGTATCCAAGAGCTCCGGCCATGCCCGTCGCCAGGACAACGAGACGCGCAGTGACGCGCGCTCCGGAGGCCAAAACGAGGTGCTGAACGTCATCGCTGCAGCTCACAGCGGTCACTTGGTCGACAATGAAGCCGGAATGACCCGGCATCAGACGTCGTGCCAGGCCAACGAGATCGGCATAGGGAAGGCCGTAGGTTTGGCCGGCACTGACGTCGACCACCCGGCCTTCTCTGATATTGATCACGCGGTCGTATGCGCACGCGACCGCCTCGAGTTCGCGGATGAAACCCAGCCTGCGAAAGACATCGACTTGTCGTCCGGCGATCTTCTCGACGCGGAATTCTTCCGGATAAACCGCTCGCTTTGTCGATCAGGACGACCTGGTAGCCAGCCCTGGCGAGGACTGCCGCCGCGAGCGATCCCGCCAGCCCGCCGCCGACAATCGCTACGTCCGTGGTGATGGTTTCACGTCCCTCGTCCGCGATCGGTTGTATCACCTTATTCACCATCATGTTTGCCGGCTGTGACGATTGATGCCGGCCGAACCGCAATTTTCTCGCCTGATATCCACTTCGCCGAACCGGCACGATCATTTCTGAGCATCGCAGTTAACGCCCGCGGCCTGGTCCAGATCTGGCGACGTCCCGGCACGCGCCTTGCTCAAAGAGTATCGTGGAATCTATTCCCCGCTTACTCAGCACTAGGGTGAACCATTGTTTATCGTCAGGTCAGCAGGTCATTTACGTGCAAACGGCCGGTGGCTGTGCAGATTTGGCTTCGGCAATCATCTTCGTGCCGGCGCAGCGGCGATCCTGGGAAACCATCGTTTGCCCTGTCTGAAGACAGCCGGGACAGCGGCGTTCCACAATGGAGCAAGGCCGCAGGTCCGCCGGAGAGAGCAAGTTTGCGCCGGTGCATTTACCGGGTGGGGAGAACGAAATCTTAGGTGCCGAACATTAACACTCTCGGTTCGCGTGCGTGTTAGGCACTGGGCCATTGTCTACTACGAGCATCTTGAAAGGAAAGATGCCTTGTACTTCGCATGATCGAATCCATTCTCCAACTGATGCGACGCGACGTGACGCGCGGTGTTGCCGGGACCATCCTTCTGAAGGTTGGCAGCGGCGGCCTTGCGTTTGCGCTGTTCTCCCTGGCAGCACGAACCATGTCGCCGGATGCGTTCGGCGCTTTCGCGATGTGGCTTTCTGTCGCTCAGATCGCATCCGTCGTAGGGCTTGTCGGCCAGGAACTGCTCCTGGTTCGTTTCTTGAACGAGTACCAGGTGCGCGAACAGGCCGATCTCGCCAAAGGTGTGCTGCTATCGAGCCTGAAGATCTCCTCCATTGGGATGATGGTCGTCATTGCCGCGATCGCGGCGGCCGCGAACGTGCGGGGCGATACGTGGCTGCTGATCCTGGCCGTATCCGCCTTTACGGCCGTGAATGCAGGGCTGATGCTCGGCAGCCAGATTGCACGATCGCTCATCAGCATTCTGATGGGGGAAGGCAATCGGGAGTTTTTCTGGCGGGTCGTCGTCGTGCTGTTTTTAGTAGCGATATTGTTCGGCCATGCGCGACTCGATCCCGCACAGTTGCTTACCGTGATGGCGGTCGCCATGGCCATGGGGCTCGTCGTTCAGGTCCTTTCGATCGCACGCGCTCTGCCGAATTTGCGCAATGTGCCGCCGCGCTCGGAGAACTCACGCTGGAGATCGAGCGCGCTTCGCTACTGGGTTTCTTCCATTCTTGAAGCGGCCAACCAGTACTTCGACGTGATCCTGATTTACTGGATGCTGGATCCGGCCACGGCCGGCATCTATTTTGCCGCCTCCCGTCTGGCGAACATCTTCGCCATGCTCTCTGCCGCACTTTATAGTTTCGGAGCGCGCCGCCTGCCCTCGCTCTACTTCAGTAAAAATCATCAAGAGTTCAGCCACACGCTGCAGCTCATGGCGGAGGTGACCGCGCTTTGCGTCATCGCCGGGCTCGTCCTTGTCTGGATCGGCGCACCCCATCTTCTCGGCCTGTTCGGACCTCATTTCGCAGCCCAGCAATGGGTACTGATCGTGCTTGCGTTCGGAACGGCTTTTCAGGCAGCTGGTGGTCCGTCCGCAGCCATCCTGCAGGTGACCGGCCATGAGGGTGACTATGTTCCCGTCATCGCCGGGAACGTCGTGCTGCGGCTGATCGGATTCCTCGTTCTAATTCCCTGGCTCGGCGTGCTCGGCGCCGCGATTTCGGCCACTGTTTCGCTGGCGGTCGCCACCATCGCCCTCAACGTTCTGTGCCGCCGCCGCACCGGCGTTGATCCTTCGATCCTGGTGCTTTCTCGCCGCTTGTCCTCGAAAGCCGAACCGTATCCGGTTCGTGTCGCAGACTCGAAGGATTAGAAGGATTAGAGGTAACTCAGCCCGCCAGTCCCAAGGTCTCGCGCTGAGATTGAGCAATGACGGAACTGATGGAGACGCGATTGACGACAAGCCCCATCGGCACCGCGCCGGACTTCGACAAGCCAGCCGCAGCCCGCTGAATTGCCGCCGGAGCGGCAGCTCCGTCGCGAACGACCACGACGATCAGATCGGCATGGGCCGCCAGCGTCCTCACGTCGGGTTGTGCAGCAAGAGACGATGCGTCAACGACGATCAGATCGAACTCCTTGCGAATGTCGTCGGCAGGGAGCGCGCCTGTTTGCGTGCCGGCACTCAAGAGCACACTGACAGAGCGAAGATCTGTCTTGGTGATGCCCTGCTCCTGCCGGTCGGCCGCGACCGGCTTTGCAGCGGACAGATCCGATTGCAGCTCGATCAGAACACTGAGCATGCCCTTGTTCACGGCCGACCGATTGAGCGATCGTGCGACAGTGCTGCCTCCCGCGCCGTTCTCGATCGACATCACGAGGGCTACCTTGCCACCGGATCCCGGCAACTCGTCGATTTTCCCGATCAGCGAGCGCAGGTAGGCACTCAGATCGAGCTCGGCGGCTGCCGCAATCGGCTTCTGCCAGACGCTTCTGGTGAATTCCCGTGCCGGCAGGTCGGGAATGCGGGCCCAGACCGGCAGCTTCGGCGGCAATTCGGGCTGGGATGGTGATGCCGCCTGGGGCAATTCGGGCTGGAGCGAAGGTGAATTTGCCCGGCGAACCTTCGGAGTGGGCTTCTCTAGAATGTTCTTGATGTCCGGTACGGCAACTGCCGCCGTCGATATCAATATCGAGGCAATCGCAAGCACGGCGAGGAGCAATGCGAGCGGCGGCCGGGTCGGACGAAGCGGTGGAATGGCAAGCGAAGCGATCTTGGTCTGCGAGCTCTGCAGCAGGCGCTGCTCGTTGGTGGTCTTGGACCGCGACAGAAATTGCTCGTAGATATTCCTGTTGGCTTCCGCGTCGCGCTGCAGCTCCTGCAGTCTGACGAGCGCCTGACCGTCGACCAGTATCTGCGATTCGACCGCCTTCAACTGATCTTCCAGCGATCTCTGCTGCTCGCGTTGCGCTTCATATTCGGACTTTGCAGTTTCGATGTTCTTCTTCCGCTCGATCTCGATCTGCCTGTTGAGATCGTTCAACTGGCTGTATGATATGACGAGGTCAGGATGGCGATCGCCGAACACCGCGCGTTTCTGCGCGATCTGGTCGTTGAGCGCCGACCTCTGAGCTCGCAGGGCACTCAGCAGGTCTTGTCGAACCGGCCCATCGACATTCGCTTTGAGGTCGCGTTGCGCCTGCTCGTAGCGAGCCCTTGCTTCTTCGGTACGAGCGCGAGCGGCCGAAACCTGCTGCGTCAGATCGGTAACGCGCAATTGCTGGGTCGTGGCGTCCTTGCCGGCATTGACGATCCTGTGCTCGAGCTTGAAGGCGGCAACGGCATCCTCTGATGTCCTCAGCCGGTCATTCAACGTCTTGAGCCGGCCACTGAGCCAATCGGCTGCTTCGTCGGTCGCCTCAGTGCGGACACGGCCCTGGTTAGCGACGAACGCCTCAGCTATGGCGTTGGCGTAGTAAGCCGCTCGCTCCGGACGGTTCGAAGTGAATTTGAAGCCGATAACGTAGGTGAGCCCACGGCGGGAAATATCGAGCCGGTTGCGGAATCTTTCGAGCAGACGCGTGGTGTCGGATTGACCGCCGGCGATGTCTTCATCCTCTCGAACCTTGAGCTGCTCGATAAGCGGGCGGAGGAAGCCATCGGACTTGGCGATTTCAACCAGGCTCTGAAGCGCGGCGGCATCCTGGCCGATACCCGGCAACACGTCCTGATCCGTGGTCACGCGCTGCTCTCGGGGATCGACAACGACCAGCGCTGTGGCCGCATACCGAAGCGGAATCAGCAACAGAGCGATGACACCAATGGCGAAGATGGCCAGCGCGAGCATCAAGATGCGTCGGCCGTTTCCCCGCAGAAAGGAAAGCATGCCGGAGAAGGTTAGCAATCCCTTAACGCGTTCCGCGGGTCCGGTGCCAGGCGGCTGACGCGGAGCCTCCCACGACGCCGCCGTGGGCTCCGTCTGACCGGAACGTCTCGGGCCTGCGCGGCTACCGAACATCATGGGTTTTGACTCGAATTCAACTGGCAGACACTGTTCAGTGGCCCTGCCCCCAACGTAAATATCTATGGTTAATCGGCGGTTACCCTCTCTCGCCAACGCCGTAACCAATTAGTTAACGAACTGGCTCTATGTTCTGCGCGGATGCAACGACACCTCCCCTGTGAGCGAGATGCGCTGCATTAACCCCATTGTGCGCTGGCCGGTGTAGGACCGAGCATCGCGTGATAGGCATTGCGAAAATCGGGGAAGAATCCCCACTCCCTCAACCGTTGAGGAATCCGTGTTCCGTTACCAGCCAAGCACAGAATTGCGCGAGGCACCGATACGATCGTCGGCAGCGTCACGCGATCGGTCAAACAGCATCAAGCCAAAGCGACGTGTCGTTCTGGTGCAGACCCAGGCGGAGAACGCCGGTGCTCAGGAGATCACAAGGCTGCTTGGTGCCGGCCTGACGGCGCGCGGCTATGAGGTCTTCAATCTCTTCTTCTTCCGCAAGTCAGATTCCTTCGACGAGCCGCCGAACACGTTCTATTGCGCGCAGAACCGGCCAGGAAATCCGGTGGCGCTGCTCCGCATGCTGTGGACGCTCGGCGGCCATATCAGGGCCATCAGACCCGATGTCGTCCTCACGTTCCAGCATTTTGGCAATGTGATCGGCGGAGGCGTATCGCGCCTCGTCAGTCGCGCTCCGGTTATTGCCAACCAGGTTTCATCGGCGATGTCGATGAGCTGGCCGGTCCGCGCCGCCGACATCGTCATGGGCAGCGTCGGCTTCTACAATTGCATAACGCTCAACTCGCGGGAGATGGAGCGTGAGTACGCGCGCTACCCCGCCCCTTATCGATCGCGCATGAAGCATGTCCCACACGGCTTCGACGACAAATCGCTTGATCTGCCGAAGGATGTCGCGCGGCACCAGTTCAAACTGCCGCCGGATCGTGTGCTGCTCGGTTGCGCTGCAAGACTGCACCCCCACAAACGGCTCGATGCGGCGATACGTCTCTTAGGCAGTGAACCGTCCTGGCATCTCGCGCTGGCCGGCCAAGGCGCCGACGAGGAACGGCTAAGGCTGTTGGCAGACGAGTTGAAAGTATCCGACAGATTGCATCTTGTCGGCGAGATTCCGCCGCGGCGGATGGCCGACTTTCTTGCCTGCCTCGACGTGTTCGTGTTCCCGACGCAAGCTGAAACCTTTGGCCTCGCCGCGGTTGAAGCCGCAAACGCAGGTGTTCCTTCGGTCGTGAACGATCTCCCCGTTTTGCGAGAGGTGCTGTCGTTTGAAGGAAAACCCACGGCGCTCTTTGTCGACGCCTCGGACAATGCGGAATTATCCGCCGCCGTTTCCGCAATTTTAACAAACAGAACGTTGCGCGACGAACTGCGGCAAAACGCCAAGGGCCTGAGGTCGCGCTATTCGGTAGACAGCATGGTGGAGGAATACGTCCAAATTCTCAGCCAGGCTGTTTGATCGGCACGCATTAGGCACATGAGCGCAGATGGGCCGGACATGATTATCGAATTTCGCTGCGAACGCGAGCATGCACGGCGGTGGATGTCCCGCGAAGCGCTGTCCGTCGGCGGCCGGGACGTCCCGGTTCAAATCGCGTGGACAACAACTTCGGAATCTCGGCCTGCTGGCTTGGAGGCGCTGTTCGAACTTGAACGGATGGTATTGCGGAGGGGCCAGCGCAGCGGCGCCGACAAACTGAAAGTCATCCCGGAACGGTCGCAGGCCCAGGCCGGCAAGGCCGACGTGATTGTCGACTTTACACGCGCCGGCCGCGATCCGGACTGCTCCGCCCGGCTCTATCTGCGCCCGCAGTTCAATGGGATACCAGGGGAAACTGCAGCGCTGGCAGCCATACTCGCGGGCGACTTGCCGATTATCGAAATCGTCAATGAACTCGACGGCAGGGTGCTCGATCGCGGTCATCCGTCCGGAGAAATCGCAGTCGGCTTGAGCGGTGCGCTCGAAACAGTCATGGCGCGAACCCTGACCATGCTGACAGCGATCCTGTCAGGAGCGCCAAGACTAGTTCCGGGGCTGGCGTCGTCGACGGGCAAAAGCACCCAACGACCGGCGGCCACCTATGTTCTGCGCGGCCTGGCCGTATCGATCGCGAAAGAAATATATCGCCTTTGCTGCTATGCGCCTCATTGGCACATCGGATGGCGCTACAGTGAAAATGCCGACGTGTGGCGAACCGGAGATCTATCCGGGCCCGACTGGAAAGTGCTCGGGGATCCCGGAGATCATTTCTACGCCGATCCCTTCCCCGTAAAATGGAAGGGAAGGACATTCGTGTTCTTCGAAGATCTCGATCACCGGGTGGGCAAGGGCATCATTTCCGCGGTCGAGTTCGACCGCACCGGTCCGGCCGCAAACGTCGTCCCCGTACTGGAAGAGCCATGGCATCTGTCCTATCCGTTTCTGATCGAGGACAATGGCGAACTCTGGATGATCCCGGAGAGCACAGAGCATCGGGACGTCGCGGTTTACAAATGCGTTCGGTTTCCGGACAAATGGGAGCGTCACTGCACGCTGCTGTCAGGGCTTGAACTGGCCGACGTGACCATCACGCGACACAACGGCATGTACTATCTGTTCGGCGCCTGGCGCGACGGCACTGGAGGCTATTCCGATACGTTGGCTATCTTTTATGCCGAGCAACTCTTCGGACCCTGGCTGCCACATGGGAGCAATCCGGTTCTGATGGACCGCGCAAGTGCGCGACCCGCGGGCAACTTTGTGACCATCAATGGAAGCCTGTGGCGGCCGGTCCAGGATTGCTCCGACGGATATGGCGCAGCGCTCGGTCTTGCCGAAGTTCTCGAACTGTCGCCGACCACGTTCAGACAGGTCGTTCGGCACTCCCTTAAGCCAGGGCCTGCATGGCCAGGCAGGAAGCTGCACACGCTGAATCGCTGCGGCCAACTCGAGGTGATAGACGGATCGCGGGTGCAGCCGAAGATCATGGCTTTCGTGGACGGACCTGCACCGGCCGTTTCGGCATCCTCTGGGAGTGATGCAGCTCGACGGGAGCCAGCCCGATCGCGGAGCGCCCCTAACAGCGTTCTGGCCGCCGATTAGTCTTTGCGCTGGTCGGCGATGATCACCGATACGGTTCGCGCTTATCAAGTCAGCCAGATGTAAGAAGAAAGCCCGCGCGTCGCGGGCTTTCTTTCTCCGCTACCAGCCGCGATAACCGCCGGTACCGAAGCTGAAGCTGACACCTGGTCCGCCGCCGTAGTACGGCCGCTGATATCCATAGCTGTTGTAGTATGGGCGATAGTAGCCATGGCGGTGGTAGCCATAGCGATGATAGCCGTAGCGGTGGTAGCCGTAGTGGTGGTGATGACGGTGCATTCCGTAGTGATGGTGGTGATGGCCCCTTCCACGTGCGCTCAGATCGGTGGACCGGCTCTCATAGCTGCCCGCCTTTGCCGCCGCCTGCCGATCCGCCGCATTTGCGGCCGAACTACCAATCAGCGCTGCAGCACCGACCGCCAACGTGATCGCTAACCTCTTCATGGTCGCACTCCATTTCGTGTGTGAAGTTCAATCCCACAAGGAGCGCCACGTTCCGGGCTGCGACATAATACCCGGCCGTTTAGCTGCGGTTCATCTCCATGAACAAGTCCCTCTCGCGAAGTGGATGATGACATTACTTACGGCCTCACTGCGCAATCCTTCAGGTCGCGACCGCTGACAACAACACAGCGCGTTCTTCAGCATCCGTTCGCCCCTCCTCGAGCGGTAGCGCGTGACAACGATCGGAAAACGGACGCGTCGGTGCGCCAGGCCTGCGGGCGCAGTGAAGCCAGCCGACGCCTTGCCTGCGACCCGCAGGTCGCCATCAACAGCGAATTCATACGCGATTGAAATTCCTGTGCTTTCCAGACTTCCCGCGAAAGTCGACGGCACCGATTTCGGCTTCACGCTGCACCGCAATGCCTATCGGTGCGCTGACGACAGCTCACCCCTTGCTCCCGCGAAGATGATATAACATCGGACATCAGGAGCTATCGAGGCTCCGCGACCAAGGATTTGGCTTACGCAATCAACTGCGATCAAGACGACGGCGCTCGAAGAGATGCACTCCGAAAACAGGCAGGCGATCGTGACCGCGGTCAGCCGGCGCGGGAAATGGAGGACGTTATGGCGTGGCGTGACGACAAGGCCCGAGCAACCCTGATCCACGAGGCCGGCGGGAGCGTGCAGCCGGGCAAGACGCCACGAGCCTTTGCCGAGCTTCTGTTTGGCCACAGCAACATCGAAGACCTCGCCAACTACGATGCCGTGTCGCTGGCCTTTTTGGCAGAACAAGCCTGGGAACATGTGCAGCGGCGCACCGCTGATCGTGCCGACATCCGCGTCATCAATCCGATGATGCCAGACGGGCGCGAGATCTCCGTGCTGGAAATACTCAACGACAACATGCCCTTCCTGTTCGATTCCACGATGGCGGAGCTCGCCGAGCAGGGCGTCGAGGTCACGCTGGTCGCCCATCCGATCATTGCCGTGGAACGCAACGAGCAGGGCAAGCTGCTGCATTTCTACGGCGAGACGCTCCCCGAGGGGGTAAACGGCGAGCGCGAAAGCCTCATTCACTTCCACATCGCACGCCTGGACGCCGAGGCTGACCGCCAGAAGCTGATCGACGGCCTCACCAAGACGCTGAGCGACGTGCGCGCCTGCGTCACCGACTGGCGCGCCATGCGCGCTCGCGTCGAGCAGGCGATCAAGACCTTCAGCTCCAATCCGCCGCCGATGCCGATCGACGAGGTCGCCGAAGCCACCCAGTTCCTGCAATGGCTGTGCGCCGACAATTTCACTTTTCTCGGCCTGCGCGAATACCGCTTCGCGCCGGATAGCGACGCGCCGGACGGCATCACCACCGGCGAAGGCCTCGGCATCCTGCGCGATCCCGATGTGAAGGTGCTGCGCCGCGGCGCCGAAATGGTGGTGATGACGTCGGAGATCCGCGCATTCATGCGAGAGCCTACCCTGCTCATCGTCATCAAGGCCAATGTGAGCAGCCGCGTCCATCGCCGCGTCCGGATGGATTATGTGGGCATCAAGCTCTTTACGACCGACGGCCGGCTCGACGGCGAATTGCGCCTCGTCGGCCTGTTCACCTCGGCCGCCTATACCCGTTCGGTGCGGCAGATTCCCTATGTCCGCCACAAGGTGGCGCAGGTACTCGAACGCGCCGGCTTCGAGCCGGACAGCCATTCGGGCAAGGCGCTCCTGCATATCCTTGAAGAATATCCGCGCGACGAGCTGGTCCAGGTCGACGTCGAGACTCTCTACAATTTCGTGATGGAGATCCTGACGCTCTATGAGCGTCCCCGCGTGCGCGCGCTGGCGCGCGCGGATAAATTCAACCGTTTCGTCTCCATCCTCGCCTTCATTCCGCGTGACAAATACGACACCGACGTCCGTACACGCGTCGCAGGCTTCCTGGCGCGGGTCTATAACGGGCAAGTGGCAGCCTCCTACGCAGCTTTCCCTGAAGGGTCGCTTGCCCGCATCCACTACATCATTGCGCGCTTTGAGGGCGATACGCCTGTCATCGAGCGCGCCACGCTCGAATCCGGAATCAGCGCCATCGCCGCAACATGGGCTGACAAGCTGAAAGCCGCGCTTGCGACCACCGCTGACGGCATGCGAGCCCGCCTGATCGCCAATCGTTATGCACGAGCCTTTACCGGCGGCTATACCGAGGTCTTCGACACCTCTCAGGCGATTGCCGATATCGCCATCATCGAAAAGCTCACTGCCGCTCGCTCCGTGGCACTTTCGGTTCACCGGATCGACGGCGACGATCCGACGCGCTTCGGCCTCAAGGTCTTTTCGCGCGGCGCGCCCTTGTCGCTGTCGTATCGGGTGCCGGTGATCGAAAACCACGGCCTGCGCGTCGTGAACGAGCGCACCTATGAGATCAGGCCGAGCGCCACACCCTCACCTGCACCGGTTTGGCTGCACGACATGACGATCGAGACCAATGATGGCAAGCCGATCGTCATCACCGCGGAATTCGCCCGACGCCTGGAAGCCTCGATCATGGCGGTAGTGGGCGATCGCGCGGAATCCGACGGATACAACGCGCTGATCCTGCGCACGGTCCTGAGCTGGCGCGAAGTCTCGGCCATCCGCGCCCTCTCCCGCTACCTGCATCAGATCCGCGTCCCGTTCACTCAGGACTACATGTGGGAGACTCTGCGCAAGAACACCGCGATCACCACCAGCATCGTCGCTCTGTTCCAGGCTCGCTTCGACCCGCGCCTCACCGCCACCGATGCCGAGCGCTCGGCGCGCGAGACGGCCCTGCTCGCCGAGATTGAAGAGCAGCTCAAATCCGTCGCCTCACTGGATGAAGACCGTATTCTGCGCCGTTTCACCAACCTGGTGCAGGCCGCCATCCGCACCAATCTATGGCAGCTCGGTCCGGACGGGCATCCGCGGCCGGTGATCTCCGTTAAATTCGACGCGCGCAAGATTGAGGAGCTGCCTGCACCCCAGCCGCTCTACGAGATCTTCGTCTATTCGCCGCGTGTCGAGGGCATTCATCTGCGTTTTGGCAAGGTCGCGCGCGGCGGACTACGCTGGTCCGACCGGCCGCAGGATTTCCGCACCGAGATCCTCGGTCTGGTCAAGGCGCAGCAGGTCAAGAACGCCGTCATCGTGCCGGTCGGCGCCAAGGGCGGCTTCGTGCCCAAACGTCTGCCACCGCCTTCCAATCGGGAGGCCTGGATGGCGGAAGGCACCGAAGCCTACCGCATCTTCGTTCGCTCGCTGCTTGAACTCACCGACAATCTCGACGGCGACACCATCGTGCCGCCCGAAGACACCGTGCGGCACGATGGCGACGACCCCTATCTCGTTGTCGCAGCCGACAAGGGCACCGCGACCTTTTCCGACATCGCCAACGCGATCTCGACGGAGAAGGGACATTGGCTCGGCGATGCTTTCGCCTCCGGCGGCAGCCAGGGCTATGATCACAAGAAAATGGGCATCACGGCGCGCGGCGCGTGGGAAGCGGTCAAGCGCCATTTCCGCGAACTCGGCACCGATATCCAGACCAAGCCCTTCACCGCTGTCGGCGTCGGCGACATGTCCGGAGACGTCTTCGGCAATGGCATGCTGCTCTCGCCGGCGACCAGGCTCATTGCGGCTTTCGATCACCGCGATATTTTCATCGACCCCTCACCCGATCTCGCCGCCAGCCACGCCGAGCGCCAACGCCTGTTCGACCTGCCGCGGTCGAGTTGGCAGGACTACGACAAGTCAAAGATCTCGCCCGGCGGCGGGGTATTCTCGCGTTCGCTCAAGGCAATCCCGTTGGCGCCGGAAGTGCGGACCTTGCTTGATCTCGACAAGCCGCAGGCCACGCCTTTCGAGGTGATCACGGCGATCCTCAAGGCACGCGTCGACCTTCTCTGGTTTGGCGGCATCGGCACCTATATCCGCGCATCAGGGGAAAGCGACGACCAGGTCGGCGATCGCGCCAACGATCCGATCCGTGTCACCGGCGCTGATATCCGCGCGCGGGTGATCGGCGAAGGGGCCAATCTCGGCGTTACGCAGCGTGGCCGCATCGAAGCCGCGCAGAAAGGCGTCAAGCTCAACACCGACGCCATCGACAATTCGGCCGGGGTCAACACCTCCGACGTCGAGGTCAATATCAAGATCGCACTGGCGCGTCCCGAACGCGAAGGACGTCTCAGTCCGAACGACCGCAACATGCTGCTTGCCGCGATGACCGATGAGGTCGGCGCCCTGGTGTTGCGCAACAATTATCTGCAGTCGCTCGCGCTTTCGCTGGCCGAACGCAAGGGCCTCGCCGAGACCGGCTTCCTCACGCGGCTGATGCAATCGCTCGAGCAGCGTGGCCTGCTCAGCCGCGCCGTGGAATTCCTGCCAGACGATGCGGCGATTGCCGAACGCGCCCGGCGCGGCCAATCCTTGACTCGGCCAGAGCTGGCCGTTCTGCTCGCTTACGCCAAGCTGACACTTTACGACGATCTGCTCGTCACCCGCGTGCCTGATGATCCATATCTCGCCCGCGAACTATCCGAATACTTCCCGCGCGAGGTTCGGGACAAATTCCCCGCTGCGGTGGAACAGCATCGCCTTCGTCGGGAGATTATCGCAACCAATCTCGCCAATGCCTTTGTCAATCGCGGCGGCCCGGCCTGTGTCGTGCGTCTGATCGACGAGACGGATGCCGATGTATCGACGATTGTCATGGCCTTCGTGGCGGTTGACGAGTGCTACGGCCTGAAGCGGCTCAATGACGCGATCGACGGACTGGACACCCGCATCGACGGGCAAGTGCAACTTGGCCTCTACGCGGCGATACAAGATCTACTCCTCTCGCGTATGCTCTGGTACGTGCGCAATGTCGATTTCAAATCGGGTCTGGACGCGGTCATCGCCCGCTTCGGCCCGAGCATCCGCGAAATCGCCGCCGGATTGGATAAGACCCTGCCGGACGACGTGCAGGCCGGGCGCAGCAAGCGGCGGCAGGACCTGATCGATGCCGGCGTCCCGGGCGAGCTCGCAGGCGAGCTCGCTGATCTCGACGCCCTGGTCTCCGCACCGGATATCGTAACCGTCGCCGAGCGCACCGGCCGGACCATCGGCGACGCCGCTACGACCTTCTTCGCCGCCGAGGCCAATTTCCGCCTCGATCGCCTGATCGCCGCCGCGCGCAGCGTGTCGGCAAACGACAATTACGAACGTCTCGCCATTGATCGCGCCGTCGACCAGATCGCCGCCGCCGAAAGAAGACTGGCTGCGGACATGCTGGCAACCGGCCAATGCGGCCAGCAAGCCGCGGGCGACTGGCTCGCCGCTCATCCTGAAGCCACGCGCATCCGCCGCTCGGTCGAAGAAATCGCAGCCAGCGGCCTGACGCTCGCCAAGCTGACGGTAGCGGCAAACATGCTGGGGGATATGGTCAAGAGCTGAGCGGGCTCAAGCTGTCGGGAAGCGGGATTCCAGGAGATCGACTTCCCTGACCAACTTGCGGGCGATCTCGTCCGAGAGCTGCCGGCTACGCGCGATGCGATACAGTTCGGCCCGTTCGGCGCGCAGTCCGACAAGACGGAGGCGGCGTTCGACGTCGTCGATTTTCTGCGCTAGTTCGGCTTCCTGCCCGACCTTGGAACGCCCGTCGATACGCTGGCGATATAGCGCCATGATGCGAACGCCGGCATCGGTATAGAGATCGGCGTCAATTTGCCCTTCCCCCATATCGTGTTGCGCCTGCTCGATCGCCCGGATCGCGGCTTCCGCCGCAGCGATGCGCGCGCGATCTTCTTCGGCCTGATGCGATGGCTCGGGTGGAAGCTCCAGATCCCTCAGCAAGAACGGCAGCGTCATGCTGGCAGCGACCAAGGATACGATGATGACGCCTGCGGCGAGAAAGATCGCGAGATCGCGTGCCGGAAACGGCGAACCATCGTTCATCGTCAACGGCAGTGTCAGCACGCCTGCAAGAGTAATGGCGCCGCGCACCCCGGCAATCGATGTCGCCGCGATCAGGCGCCAGCTCGGAATATAGGGCTTCTCGCCCTTCAGATGTGCACGAAACAACGTAAATCGTAGTGACGTCCAGACCCAGGCGAACCGCAATACAGCCAGAGCGAGATTGATCGCGACCACATAGACGAGGAGCCAGAGCGGCGCATGATGCCCGGTCTCCTGGACCACCCTCGCCGCGCCATCGAAGAGCTGCGGGAGCTGCTCGCCAAGCAGGACGAAGATCACGCCGTTCGCGGTGAACTGCACCAGGTCCCAGACGGCACTGCGACGAATGCGGGTCGCAGGTAATGCCTGCCCGCTCTGCTCGACGTAGCTCATGGTGATCCCGGCGGCGACGGCTGCAAGAATGCCCGAACAATGCACGTATTCGGCCAGGAGATAGGCGCCGAACGGAATCAGTAAACTGATCAGGATCTGCGAGCCCGTCTCTTCGCCAAAATGGCGCGAGACCCAATTCTTCGCGACGGTCACCGCCCATGTCACAACGACGCCGATGGCGATGCCACCGGTCGCAAGCCAAAGGAACGTTCCGAACGCGGCGAAAGCCGAAAACGAACCGGTCAGAGCTGCAGCAACGGCAAACCGCATACAGACCAGGCCCGATGCGTCGTTGAGCAACGATTCTCCCTCAAGGATGTGCATGAGCCGGCGGGGAATTGGTATGCGCGCGGCGATCGCGGAAACGGCAATCGGATCGGTGGGGGAGATGACTGCGGCGAGCGCGAAAGCGACGGCGAGAGGCATCGCCGGAATGATCCAATTAACGAAATATCCGACACCGACGACCGTGAATACGACGAGGCCGAACGCCAACTCCAGGATCGTCCCCTTGTCGCGAAATAGTCCTTCCTTGGGGATGCGCCAGCCGTCCAGAAACAACAGTGGAGGCAGGAACAGCAGGAAGAAAATGTCCGGTTTCAATTGGACGCCGAGGTCGGCCACGGCAGCAATCAGCACGCCGATGACGATCTGAACGAGCGGCAGGGGAAGCGATATCGGCAACATGCGGGCAACTCCGCCGCTGACGACCACCGCCAGCAGCAGAATCAAAGCAACGGTAACGGTCTCCACGCTCTCTCTCGCATGCGCAATGCCCGGGATTTACCGCGCATCATAGCGACGCCACCCGAATCATTCCACCATCCATCCCGCGCCCCACCTCCACCCGGGTCTGTCCTCGCGTTCCAATTACAGGTATGGCAATTTACTATCTCGGTCCTCAGGTTCTGGATGAACTTCCTGATGAACGATCCGCGGGCCGACCACCGCCGGTGTTTATTATGGCTTCGCGCCGATCTTGATATGGATCGCGTCGGCGCTTTCCTGATGATCCGGGACCTGTTTCACGATTGCGGTCAATCCCTCGTTGCGCATGGCGTGCAGAAGGACAGCGGCTGGCTTGCCCGCCGCTCCCCAATCCGAGTGTCGCGATTCGGCGATCTGCACCTCGACGCCCTTGAACACGACGATGCCGGCCGCAGGCTTTCCCGGCGGGATGTATCCAGAGCCTTGTGCAACCGCCTGTCTCTTCCAACCAGCGACATCAAGCGCCTTTCCGACATCTTCCATCAAGGCAACAGCTTCGGGGTCAAGCTCGACCGAGAAATCGAACGGAGTGCCACGAAATTCCTTGAGGGCATCGGCAATCCGCTGTTGGGATGCGGGACCGAACGTCCGCGGGCTGTCGGCCCAATATGCCAGAGCGACGCCGACCAGGACGAGAGCGGCAAATGTGATCGCCAGTCCTCGCTCCCAGGCGCCTTTCGAAATCCCGAGAACCAGAAGAGCGACCTCGCCGCTCAACCCTATCAGAAGCAGGATCTCCCCGATCTCCTTCACCCAGCTGAAGAGGACCAGGGAAAAGGCGGCAGTATTTAACATCAAGCTCTCCAAGTCGCAGGCTGGCAGGCGGCTTGGGAGACCGCATCACTCGTAACTGCGGATTCGACATGCGAAGGTCTGGACCTAAGCAACGGGAGATTAATAAGTCGCTAGCGGTCAAGGCGCGCGTCGTGCGGTGGTTCGTCGCGCGGATCCGGCGCGGTTGCGCGGGGATCCGGTAACTACCGCAGTCCCGCTCGCACGGCCATGGCACGCACATCGGAAGGAGTGAGACCATAGGCCCGGCGGAAGGTTCGGTTGAAATAGGACAGATCACCAAATCCGACCTGAAAGGCGATTGCGCCGATGGCTCTGTCGGCAAACCGCAGGTCTTTGAGCATGCGATACGCGCGAGCGAGGCGCTGCTCGAGCACGAAAGCTGAAAACGATGTCCCCTCGGCCTCGAAGAGCTTGCGGATATAGCTCGGCGAGATTCCCTGACGCTGCGCGATAGCGACAATATCCAGATCAGGCCGGCCAAGATTGTCCTCAATATCTGCTTTGACGGCCTCGAGCCGCGCGGCGCGCAGTCCACGGCCCCTGGCCGCCTCGGCGAAGTCTTGGGTCGCACCGATTGCGAGCGCGGCGAGGTCGATAACGTGGGTCGCGGCGGTTCGCATGAGACCCGGTGCCTCGGCCGGCCCTCCCTGCCGCAGCGCCTCGACATACCGGATCAGCAGCCGCAGCGCATCGTTGTCCGGCGGAATCTGGCGCGCATATGCGGCACCGAGATCCGGGACCAGGGCGGCGAGATCTGGTCGCGGGAGCGCGATCGTGAGAAAGCTGCCGTGACAATGCATGGTGCTCACCGATGGATCGGTGGCCGAGAGAACGACACCACTTCCGGCACGGCCCACGATCTCCCGGCCGAACTGCGAGGTGGTCGATTTGCCGCTGATCAGAACGGAGAGGCCGACGAGATCCTTCGATTTTGCGAGATGTTCTCGGGTGATGTGATAGTGGGCTGCGGAGCGGGATCCGGAAACGATCCCGACCCCAGGCAAGGCCTGAAACGTCACGCTCGCCTGGAACGGAGCGTCGTCGATCGGTTCGATATCGACATTCGCAATGTTGCGGCCATAGACCTCGCGCCACATTGCAAGGCGCTTGGCTTCCGGAAACTCATCAGTCGACACCGTGAGCGGCGCAAGCCGTCCCGAATCGTTCATTTCAACCTCATCATCGGCGGGACGCACGGGCGGCGCTTCTGCTCCAAGATCAAAAGCACGCTGCAACGGACCAAGATCGCGCCATCATTTTGAACGCTCTGTCTAGACCAATTCCTCCGCAAACGGCTAAGGAAGGTCTACCGGCGGGTCTTCGCCGCGGAACTGGCGCGGCTCCAGTCGCCCCGCAAGCTGCCCGCGGGCTGGCACAACTTCTTCATGCTGGGCGGCGGCCCGGTGATCTTCAATGATATCGGCAATGGCGCGATCGCCGTCGAGCCGCTGAAGAACGCCGGCATTCTGCAGCGCCCCGTCGGCATCGAACTGAAGCCGCAGACCAAACTGAGCTGACGCTGGATCGTCGAGGAGCTGCCGTCTCGGCTGCCGGAAAACCAGCTCACCTCGCACGACTACCTCTCCATCGCCGCGGAGTTCGACGACGGCCAGGACCTCACCTACTTCTGGAGTTCGAGCCTGCCGATCGGCACCGCGTTCCGCTGCCCGATTCCGCGCTGGACACCGCTCGAGTCGCACATGGCGGTCCGCAGCGGTTTCGCCGATCTCGGCAAGTGGGTCAGCGACGAGCGCGACATCTACGCGGACTACAAGGAGCACATCGGCGGCCCTACCAGAACCGTCGTCAACATCTGGCTGCTGGGCGTCTCTCTCTTCCAGCGCCGCAGCGGCTCGTGCCGCTTCGCCGACATGCAGATCTCCCATCCGGGCGCCGGAGCCCTGAAGCTTTGCGACAACGCGGGAGTGAACCGGTTCAATCGGCTCGCCGCTAGCAGTTCTTAGGACGTGGAAAATCGCTTAAGGCCCGAGGCTCGACCAGCAGGCCCTGTCGTTCGTAGCGGCGGCGCGTCCTGCTGAAGCGCACGACGACGGCATACCGGGCACTGTTCGCCTTCGCGCGCCGCGTGAGCAGCGCATCGCCCGCCGGCAGAAACTCGAGATCATCGAGGCCAACGCAGTGCAGGCATGCCGGGCCGATCGGTCAAGCGTCGCCGCTTGCGCAGGAAAAGATTCGAAATTATATCGTCGCCAAGATACAAGGTGGCACATGACCTTCCTCTTCGCGAAATTCGAGATGCGAATGCCCGTCCCGCAGGAGATTTGCTGGAGGGATTAAGCGCGCACACGCGCCGTTCGGACGAAGCGGACCCGAGCCCTCCCATCCTGCGGAGGGCTTTTCAGTGTCCGCGTCCTCTCGGCCACACGGAGTGCGTCATGACGAAGTATCTGATAACCAGCGCGTTACCCTACATAAACGGCGTCAAGCATCTCGGGAATCTTGCGGGTTCGCTGCTTCCCGCGGACGTCCACGCCAGATTCAGACGACAGACCGGCGCGGATGTTCTATTCATCTGCGCCACCGACGAACACGGCACGCCGGCGGAACTCGCCGCGGCGGAAGCACGCTGCGATGTCGCCTCCTACTGCGAGCGTCAGCATTTCGTTCAGCGCGACCTCTATCGTCGACTTCATCTGTCCTTCGACCACTTCGGAAGGTCGTCGTCGCGCCGCAATCATTCCTTGACGCAGCACTTTTTCTCGCAACTCGATAGGAACGGCTTCATCGAGGAGCGCACGCTCAATCAGGTGTTCAGTGCGACGGATGATCGCTTCCTGCCCGATCGTTACGTCGTCGGCACCTGCCCGCATTGCGGATCGAGCCGCGCTCGCGGCGATCAATGCGAAGTCTGCGCGCGACAGCTCGATCCGACGGATCTGATCGCGCCGCGCTCGGCGATATCCGGCGCCACCGATCTGGAGGTGCGCCAGACACGCCATCTTTTTCTCCGACAAACCACCATTGAAGCCGATCTACGCGAATGGCTATCCTCGCGCTCGGGCTGGCCGCCGTTGGTGACTTCGATCGCTAACAAGTGGTTGGACGAAGGCATCCGCGATCGCTGCATCACCCGGGACCTTTCATGGGGAATACCGGTTCCGAAACCGGGCTACGACGGGAAGGTCTTCTACGTTTGGTTCGATGCGCCGATCGCGTACATCGCAGCGACTCAGGAGTGGTCGGACGCCGACCCCGAGCGGAGGGATTGGAGATCGTGGTGGCTGGACGCGTCGGACGTTCGATATGTGCAATTCCTGGGAAAGGACAACATACCGTTTCACGCCGTCAGCTTCCCTTGCACCCTGCTGGGGTCCCGCGAGCCCTGGACCACCGTCGACGTTATCAAGGGCGTGAACTGGCTCAACTATGAGGGCGGCAAGTTCTCGACCAGTTCGGGTCGCGGCATCTTTCTCGATCAGGCACTTGAATTGCTGCCGGCGGACCGATGGCGATGGTGGCTGACGGCCAACGCACCGGAAACATCCGATGTCGATTTTTCATTCTCCCGGTTCGCGACTGACGTCGATCACGATCTTGCCGACACATTCGGCAACTTCGTGCAGCGCGTCTTGAGCTTCGTGGTCTCGCGATACGACGGCGTGGTCCCCGGCGGCGTTTCCGATCCGGTCGATGGCGAACTCTCCGCCCGGATCGAGGCCTTGGTCGGTCAGTTGCGCGAGCGCCAGGAAGCTCTGGCCCTGCGCGGCACCGCGGATGCCGTACGCACGATATGGAAGACGGCGAACGCCTACCTCGTCGCAAAAGCACCCTGGTCGCTTATCGCTTCAGATCCGGACGAGGCCGCTTCGGTGATTAGAACCGCCGTGAATCTCATCGGCATTTGCGCGCGCGCCGCCTGGCCGATCGTTCCGGATGCTGCGGAAAAGGCGCTCGAAGCGATCGGCGACTTGGAAGCGGTGCCAGCGTTCCCTTCGACGGATCACCTGACCCGAATTCCGGCCGGTCGCCGGATTAGCCATCCCGGACCACTGTTCGCGAAGCTCGGGGCCGAGTGGGCAGCTTCGCAGCGTCAGAAATTCGCCGGATAGAGCGTGCGATCGGGCGGCTTTACCCCCCGGTCCACGAAGTGCGCCCTGGGAATGCTAAGCAGCCGCTTCGTCGCGAGAGCTCAAACCGGCTCTCACTGTCTGTTACAAAGTCGATCGATCAGCCGATCGGTGACAGCGCCGAATATCTTGGGATCGTCATAGGCACGCGCCGACAGCATTGCTCCGTGAACGGTCGCCATGAAGGCCTCCGCTTCAATTCGGGGAGCATCAGTCAGCGCAAATCTTCCCTCTCGCTGGCCACGCGCGAGGACCGAGGTCAGCCAAGCTGAGAGCGCCCGGAAATGGGCTCTTACTTCGAGGGCCACTTCCGCCGGGAGAACAGGAAGTTCGCTCGCCAAGAGAGCGCACACACAGAATGGCGCGCTGGCGTCTCTGATGCAGGCCGCCCAATAACCCGTATAGCTCCGAAGCAGTTCGAGCGGATCGGAAGCCTGTCGTTCCAGGTGTGCGATACCGGCGACGGCCTCCTCCCGGTATTGAGCGATCAGCGTACGCACCAAATCCGCTTTGGTCGGGAAATGATGATGAATGCTTGGCTTGCGAATGCCGACAACCTCCGCAATGTCGGCGTAGCTGAAGCCGTTGTAGCCACCGGCTATGATCAGGGTCCGCGCGCAAGCAAGGATGTCGTCTGCGGTGGTGGATAGGTTACTCATGCTGGCATCGCTACCTTCTAGTTGGTAGAGTGTCAATCGCTGAAAGCGTCGTGGTTTGCGGCTATTGACACTCGCCATCCTACCTACTAGTAGGAAGACAAATAGCGGAGTTATCAAACATGCAAAGTCAACGATCGCAAGTTCCGACCGTCTCGGCGTCCGGTTGGTTGAAGGGATATTACTATGTTCGCGCGGCCTTTTCGCTGATCTGGGTAGCTCTTGCCTTCACCCTTGGACGCCACGTTCCGCAAGTCGCTGCGGTCATGTTGATTGTCTACCCGGCTTGGGACGCGGCCGCGAACTATGTGGATGCGGCGAGCAACGGCGGCCTCGTCGGCAACCCGAGCCAGACGCTCAATCTCGTGGTCAGTGCACTCACGATGTTCGGTGTCGCCGCAGCGCTTACGCAAAGCATGAACGCCGTTCTGGCCGTCTTCGGTGTGTGGGCCGTCCTGTCCGGCGCATTTCAACTTGCGACGGGCGTCCGCCGCTGGAAATCCTATGGAGCACAATGGGCGATGATTCTGAGCGGCGCGCAATCCGCCCTGGCTGGAGTGTTCTTCATTCACGTAGCGGGCGGCGCGAACGTGCCTAGCATCGCCGACATCGCACCCTATGCTGCCTTTGGCGCCTTCTACTTCCTAATCTCGGCGATCTGGCTGACGGTAAGGGACGCTCGTCGCGGAACGATCCATACCGCCGCGTAGGGACGGTCGCCCTAACGGGAAACGGAGCGTTGCTCGACGCGTAACGGGCAGCGCGCCGAGTAGGCGTCGGCTCATGGGTTTGTTTTCGAGGAGCGGATGCCCGTCGAAAAAAGGCTTTATCGGTCAGCCTTCAGCTCTCGGTGCGAAGCGGGCGCGGGATTACGCTGTGAGACAATCTGATCGAACGCGGATCGAATTCGCCGAGCCACCAACTACATCAGCCGCCCCTCACGATCAGCTTGCCATCGTCCCATTGTACAGCCTTGGCAAAGTTTTTTTTCAAATCCGTCGACGAACTTCTCGCGATACTTGATCGTCCTATTCCGCCTTCCACGCTCGCAAGTGATGTCAAACGGAGCCGAACGATGGTCCGGTGCGTCCAGCGGGCTGTTTTGGTCGGCGCTTCGAGGCAAATCGGCCCCGAACTGCCATTTGCAAAGACAGCTTCTACAGGTAAATCGAGCAAGTTCCTGATTGCGAGCCGAGACCCTGCTGCAAGAGCCCAAACATGAAGCGCGAACAATCGACCAACGAAAATAGACCTGTCCTCGGGAGACGGCCTGCGCCAGGCGCGCGGGCGCGGACTGACGAACAGAAAAAGGATGTCAGAGATAATCTGATCGCTGTCGGACGGCACTTGTTTGCTGTCGAGGATCCATCGACAGTCTCTTTGCGCAAGATTGCAGCCAAGGCCGGTTACTCACCAGGGACGGTCTACAAGTATTTTAGGGATCAGCACGAGCTATTCATCGCGGTACGCGAACAGGACATGTCCCGCGTGGTGGACAATCTGGAAAGGATAGCGAAGCGGGTTGCTGACCCGAAAGAGCGGTTGCGGACGGTCTTCCTCGCTGCCATCCGGCACTGGCTGAAACGACCCGAAGAGTTCAGGGTCCTGTTCTCAATTCGTCCTGAACAGTCCGCCAAGCCGGGCCGGTCGCCGTTCGGACGTTCGGCTGTAGTGCTCCGGTCCTACTCACTCTATCGGCAGCTGGTAGACGACCTGTTTGCTCCATACGCTACGCCCCCGTGCTCGCCACGCGTGGCGACCGACACTCTGATCGCCGCGACCCACGGAATCGTCGCTTTCACCCTGCACACCCACACTCTCGAATGGTCCAGCCCGATCAAGATGGCGGAAGAGGTGCTCGATGCCCTCCTCTCCACCTGGCTTCGGCACGAACGCTAGACATTTCCGCAAATAGCAGATGTGCAGCGGATGTGCCTGCCGATACGTTGAACCAATTCGTCCTCGTCGCTCGGATCGGTGAAATGCGTGATATACTTGCCGTCAGGTCCGACCAGATACGTGAAAGCCGTATGGGGCATTTGATACCCGGCCGCGTCATCCGGATCCGCCGCGCGCCTCGCGAAGACCTTATAGAGCCTTTTGACGTGCTCGATGTTGTCCCGCGAGCCGGTCAAGCCGGTGAAATGCGGGAATTTGCCTTCCAGGAAGGCCTTCATGACAGCCGGAGTATCGCGCTCCGGATCGACCGTGATGTAGAGCGGTCGGAGGTGCGTGGCCAACGGCCCGAGCCGGTCGATGACCCGCGATAGACATAAAAGAGCCGCCGGGCACACGGCCCGGCAATGGGTGAAACCGAAGAACAGCAACATGAATTGGCCGCGATAGCTACCATCGGTTACGGGGTTGCCGTAATGATCGATCAGATCGAAGGAACCTCCGACCCGGACGGTCTGACCGCTGCCCGATTCTCCCATACAACAGTCAGACATCGCCAATCTCAAGAATGAGCGTGGTTGGCTTCTCCAGCCGGACGCCCACGGCAAGAGTCTGGTCGCGCGCTGCGACGTGCACGGAATCCGTACTCACGAGCGCCCCGTCGCGACTGTCGGAGACAGCGACGTCGTCGATGAAGAGGGTCCAACTCGCATTCGGCGCCAGTGGTCCAATGTCAAGGTCAACATCTAGCGCACCTGCGTCTCTCGGTTGAAGCGTCGCGACCAGACATCTCTCAACTTGATCGTACACTGCGCGCGTTACGTCGACAGCGGACGTGATCCGCCGCAGGGCCGGAAGAGCAAAATGCTCACCGTTCCAAGGCTTGTTATAAAGAGCCCAAAGCCCGTCCGGCACGTTGAGACGAGCGTAGGCCAGCATCGCGTTGCCGGTGAGCCGATCCATACGGATGAGGTTGCCATCCTCATCATAGGATTGATCGCTGCGCGGATAGTAGAGGCCGCCGTCGCTCCAGGTCGGCGACATGTGTCGGTCGGCATGCGCGAGCAGACCTTTCAGGTCGCTATCCCCCATTTCGGAGAGCAGCATGGCGACGTAACCAAAATCCGGCATTGGCCATGGATAGGCGCGATCCTCGATGCCATCGACCGAACGACCGTTATCGAGCGCCTTGCGCACTTGCGGCACCACGGAGTTCGGGTAAAGCGATACTAGGCCGTCACGACCGTACTTCAGGACTCCCCGCAATTGATCCCGATAGATGCCGTGTACGAAATCGCGGTTCCATGTGTTCATGACTGCACCGCCCCATGCTGTCCAACCGACGCTTTTCGGCGGCACGAAATCATCTTGCTCGACGCGCCACCAACCGTGAAACCATCCTTCCGCCGAGAAGATGCCTTTCTTGTCCCAAGCCGCGCGGTAGCTCCGCGTTGCTTCGTCGGCCACCGAGGTCCCTTTGCGCACGTCCGAGAAACGGAAACCAAGCATGGGAAATTGATTGCAGACGATGAAGATACAGTTCGGTTCGCAGGCTACGCCCAGCCAGCCGTTTTCGACCATCTGCCAGTAGATGACCTCGGTGAGTGAGCTGCGACTATACTCGAACTTTTCAGGCCCCATCCCCCAGAAGATCGGGTTATGCACGAAGGTCAATGCGGCGGGCTGATCGTAGCTGTCGTCGTTGAACAGCATGCCATACATGCCCACCATGGCCGACAAATGTCCGCTATACATAATGTTCTCGCGGACCACCGGATCGGTCCATCCCTGTCGCAGCTCTTTGATGTCCGGATTGACGTACAGCCCCGACTGGCTCGTGTCCTTCCAGTAGCCCCAGACCTCGCGGCGCAGCATCTTGTGGATCAGCCTGTCGAAAGTGCCGCGAAATGCTGCGGGCGCCGCCGGCAATCGGTGGTAATGGGCCAAGCCGATCGCATAAGCCATCTGCGCAAGCTGATAGCGATAGGAGTCCAGCCATTCCTGCCCAGGGTCCGGGATACCCATTTTGGACCATTCGCCGTCGGGCTGACTGGCAAGATTCTGAATATGACGCAAATGGCCGAGTTGCAGCGGATCGAGGACAGGAAACCGCGAAACGTCGGGCGCCTTCCGATTGACCTTTCCTAGCTTCGAAGCCGGCATGTTATCGCTCCTTCGGTTCCTAGATGTGGTCGAGATCGTGAAATGGGGCCTGCTGACCGTCAGGCATCAGGCTTCTGTCGTAGTATTCCGAGCACCTGGCTATTTTGCCATCGTCTGCGATGGCCAATACGGCGCACAGACGAGCACGAAAGGTCTTGCCCGTTGCGACTACTTTGCCTCCGCCGAGGCTCTCGCCGTCGAAGGTCCCCTCACCGACTGCTTGAACCACCACGACAGAATCACCGGCTATGATTCTCTCGGGGACCATTCGAAAGCCGGAAATGGCTCGATGCCAGAGTTGATGATGACGTCTCATGAAGTCGCGGCCGCGACGCAACGCGCCGAAGGCCGTATCCATGTACTCACCATCTTCCCTGAAGAGGCGCGCGAACTCGTCGGCGTCGTGCTTATTCCATCCCTCCACCCAAGACCGGCCGACATTCTCCAGTGTCTGTTTGTCCAATCTGGTCACGCCGAATTTTCTCCCTTTTTCATCATCCTTGGTGCTTGGAGAACGACCTGAGTCCCGCTTTGATGATACGATGGTCGATGTCTATCACCTGAGCCTCTACGCTACATTCCGAGATACGCGCGCTTCACGTCATCGCTTTGCAGCAAGTCGGATCCGGATCCCGACTTGACGATCCGGCCGGTCTCCACGACGTAACCGACGTCGGCGATCGCTAATGCAGCGCGCGCATTCTGCTCGACCAGGAGAATAGTTATGCCATCCTGTCGCAGCCGATCCACCACGCGTAAGATCTCCGCCGCGAGAAGCGGCGCAAGTCCGAGCGACGGTTCATCGAGCAGCAGCAGCTTTGGCTCGCCCATCAGGGCGCGCGCGATCGCAAGCATCTGTTGCTGACCGCCCGAAAGCGTTCCGGCCGGCAACTTGCGCTTCACCTTCAGCACAGGGAAGAGCGAATAGGCCTGCTCCATGCGCTGGTCGATTTGACCGTTCTGCCGGCGATAGGCACCGAGACGGATGTTGTCCTCGACGGACATCGGACCGAAGACTTGGCGTCCCTCCGGAGCCTGGCAGATTCCGAGTGCCACGCGCTTGTGGGACGCAAGCCGCGAGATCTCGGCGCCCTCGAAGCGGATCGTCCCGGTTGCCGCACGATGCACGCCGGAGAGGACGCGCAGGAGCGTCGTCTTGCCGGCGCCGTTGGCACCCACCAGCGCGACCAATTGTCCCCTCGCCACGGAGAAATCGAGTCCATGAAGCGCTTCGATCGGTCCGTATCGAGCTTTGAGCCCGCTAACTTCGAGCAGCGGCTCGTCTTCTGTGGAGGGCATGGCGGATGCCAACTGATGAATAACGCTCATGCGGCAGCTCCGAGATAAGCCGCAATGACCTGCGGATCAGCCCGCACGTCTTCCGGTCGGCCTTCGGCAAGCTTCCTGCCGTAGTCGAGGACCAAAATGCGCGTCGATACCCGCATCACCAGCTTCATGTCGTGCTCGACGAGAACGATGGTCACTCCTGTCGCCGCGATTCGTTCGATTAAGACGGAGATTTCTTCCGTTTCGACGTGATTGAGCCCGGCGGCCGGCTCGTCGAGAAGCAGTATCTGCGGCTTCGCAGCCAGCGCCCGCGCTATTTCAATGCGTTTCAACGCCCCATACGGCATTTGCGATGCCTGCGCTTTCCGGTACTGGGACAAACCAACGAAGGCCATCAGTGCGTCCGCTTCTGCGCGCAAATCCGCATCTTGCTTGCGGATATGCGGCAAATGCAACAGCGCGCTCACGAAGCCTGGATCCAAACGGATATGACCGCCGATCATCACGTTGGAGATGGCGTCCATGTTCATGCATATCTGGAGGTTCTGAAACGTGCGGCTAAGACCCAGTCTGGCGAGCTTGTCCGGCGATCGACCCGAGGTAGGCTCACCTATCATGGTGATGGTGCCCGCAGTAGGTAGATAGATTCCCGAGAGCAAGTTGACGACAGTCGTCTTGCCGGCTCCGTTGGGCCCGATGATCGAGTAAATGGATCCGGGTTCGACCGTGAACGACAGATCGTCGACTGCCGTAACACCGCCGAATCGCTTCGATAGATTTCTGACCTCGAGCGAGTTCATGTCTGGACCCTCGCCACTAGATCGCGCACCGTCGGCACGAGGCCATTGGGCATGAAGATCATAGTTGCGACCAGTATGATGCCGAACACCACTGTCTCGCCGCCCTCGAAGGCTGAAAGAGCTTGCGGAAGCACGGTCAGCATGACCGCGCCGATCAATGAGCCCGCGATAGATGCCATACCGCCCACGATTACCATCGCCATCAGCGTAATCGAACGCACGAAGCCCGCGCTATCGGGCGTCGCGAATTCCAGATAGTGCCCCTCGAGGCTCCCCATGACGCTCGCTACAATGGCGGAAAGTACGAATACCTTTACCTTCACGCTGGTGACGTCGACGCCGGCGACACGGGCGGCTACTTCCGAGCCACGGATCGCCTGTAGGGCACGTCCAGCGGGCGAGTGCACGAGGTTTGTCGCCGCCCAGACGGCGATCAGCAACAGCGTGGAGACCAGAAGATACCAGTTGCGGTCACCTCTCAGTTGCCATTGGCCGATCGCCAATGCCGGAACGGACATGCCGTCCGACCCGCCCGTGTATTGCATCTCGTTGTTGAGCACGATGGAGACGATGATGCCCATGCCGAGCGTTGCCATGGCCAGATGGTGACCCTTCAGGCTCAAGATCGGCCGTGCGATCACGAAGGCCAGGATGCCGGTACCTGCTGCGCCCATTCCAAGCGCGACAAGCGGCGGCAAGCCGGCATGCGTCGTCAAGATCGCGGAAGCGTATGTGCCCAGGCCGAGAAAGCCGGCATGACCAAGACTGATCTGTCCGGTGTAGCCGAACAGCAGGTTCAACCCGATCACGACGACCGCGTTGATGATCGTTCGGATCGCCATATCGTAGACGAAGGCGTTGGGTCCCAGCAGGGGAAAGATCGCGAGCCCAGCAACCAAGACTCCGAGCCCGGCGAAGCGTCGTGAGATATTCATACGCGATCCGAGGTCTTGGCACCGAATAGGCCGTGCGGTGCGAGAAGGAAAAGCAGGATGATCAGGACGAAGGCGACCGCGTCCTTATAGGCGGCGGAAATGTACGCGGCCGTCATCGCCTCGATCACTCCGAGGGCTAATCCGCCCACGACCGCTCCGACCGAACTACCGAGGCCACCGAAGGCGGCGGCGACGAAGCCTTTGAGTCCAAGCATGGTGCCGGCGCTGTAGCTAGTGAAAGTGAGCGGGGCGAGCAGCACGCCCCCGATCGCACCTAGCGCCGCCGAAAGGGCGAACGAAAGCGTCAGCACTCCCATCGTGTTGATGCCAACGAGCTGAGCGGCCAGTGGATTGTGTGAAGTGGCGACCAGAGCCTTGCCGTGCATAGTCGCGTTGAAATACCAGAACAGGGCAATCACGATGACGAGTGAAATCCCCATGATCCAAAGCGCCTGCGGAGCCAGCGCAGCGCCAAGGACATTCAGAGGGCGGTCATCGGAAAGCCCGGGCAAGGCATGGTTCCCCTTGCCTAGCCCGATTTCGACAGCGCCTCGGATTACCTGGCCGGCTCCAAGCGTGATGATTATCAGCGAAGTCATCGAAGTCGTACGTGCCGGTTCAACAGCGAATTTGGCCATAGCGAAGCCGACGAGCGTGGTGAACGCGATAGCGATGGCAAGCGAACTCAACAAGGGAAAGCCGGCTGCGACCAACGCCGAGGCCGTCATCGCGCCCAGCATGATGAATTCACCCTGGGCGAAATTGATCATTCCGCTCGCGTTATAGACGAGGGTGTAGCCGAGAGCCGCGAGTGCGTAGGTCGCCCCCACGGTCAGGCCTGCCAGTAGGAATTGAAGGAATTGCGATAGCATTGGTTGCTCCGTAGGCGCTGAAGAGGCGTTCTTCAGCGCGCACACATCGGCCGCTGCGTCGACGCCGCGGCATCCCGTCATCAGAGGATGTCGGCGAGCCGTTTCGCGGATCGGACTAGTTTTCCGGCACGAATTTTCCGTGTTTGACGACGTGCATCCGCAAGGACGTCAACGCGAGACCCAGATGGTCCGTCTCGGACATCGTGAACACGCCATTAAGGCCTGGGAGCTTGCGCGTTTCCTCGATCGCTTGGCGTACCTTTGCCTTGTCGGTCGAGCCTGCACGGCGGATCGCGTCGACTGCGATGACAATGGCGTCGTACGAATTGCCGGCGAATGGCGACGGCGTTTCCTTGTACATCTCCTTGTAGCCGGCGTAGAAGCCGTCGATCACGGGCTTCTGTGGATCGTCGGCTGCGACGCCATCCGGAACGACGAAGCCAGCCGTCGGCATCCGCGCGCCTTCGGAAGCGCTACCCGTCAGGTTCAAGAATTCCTGATTGACGACGGCATGCGGCAGGTAGAGCGGCAGCTTGATATCCAGTCTTGCCTTGTTCTTGACCGCCATCGCCGGACTGGTGCCGGCGCCGCAGAAGATCAACAGAGCTTCAACTCCTGGCGCATTCTTGATCGTCGTTAGCTGCGGTGTAATGTCGGTGTCCTTCGGACCATACTTCTCGTCGGCAACCACCGTGATGCCGTAGCTCGCGGCATTCTCCAGGATTTCCTTGCGGCCGGATTGCCCGAAGCCCGCCGTTTCGGACAGAAGGCCGATCTTCGTGTAGCCCTTCGCCTTCATGTCCTGAAGAATGCGCTGAGCGACCTGACGATCGGTGTGTGGTGTCTTGAACACCCACTTCTTCACGGGATCGACGATCGGCAGCCCTCCGCCGACCGAAATGTAGGGAATCTCAGCCCGTTCGACCAGCGGTATCATTGCCATTGCGCTCGGCGTGATAGTTCCGCCGATGATGAGGTCCACACGGTCCGACTCGATCAACCGCTTGGTCAGTGAGCTCGACCGAGCAGGTTCGGATGCGTCGTCGTACGAGACGAGTTCGACTTTGCGTCCGAGCACCCCGCCGCCATCGTTGATCTTCTTGACATATAGCTCAACGGCCTTCTGTTCGGGATCGCCGATGAAGCCAACGACTCCTGTCGTCGACAGCAGAATGCCGATCTTGATGGGATCGTCCGCCGCGTTTACAGCATGCGACGCGGCAACCACAGCCATCGCCGCTAACAGATTCTTAAACAGTCTCTTCATTTTTCCTTCCCCCGATTGGTTCCGATCTTCCGTCGGCTTAGTCCGCGATGCTGAAGTGCACTTTGACGCTGGCCGGATCTCCGGCTCCCATCAAAAGGGCGGCGAATACGTCCGCACTCCGATGGAATGGAACGGAAGCGATCCAGCGTGTGTCGAGGCTTTTGGCGAGGCCTATCGATTCGACGAACTCGTCGTGCGAGTAGGCGAAGGAGCCTCGTATGGTGCGTTCACCTGCAACCACAGGCCCGCCCGCGACCGCAAATTCGGGAGAATGCAGACCGACCAGGATGGCTGTGCCTCCCGGGCGAATATTTTCGACTGCATTTCGGCGTGTCGTGACGGCGCCGACTGTGTCGAAGGCCGCATCGTAGATGCCTTCCGCCGTCTCAGTGGCGACATCGGCACCGCATTGTAATGCCATGGCCCGCCGCTCAGGGGCGATATCCGTGACGGTAATGTTCGCGACTCCGTTCTCTTTGAGCACGTGAAGCAGCGACATGCCGATCGGTCCGGCACCCAGCACGGCAACGTCGCGCCGCGGCATCGGCGACAGCCGCCACGCGTGCAGCGCCGTCGCGATCGGCTCGACCATTGCGGCCCGCGTCAGGTCTAGCTGGCTTACTTCGACGAGACTAGGCGCCGGGACCAAAACGCTTTCGGCGAACGCGCCATTGCGATGAACACCCAAGACCTGACGCTTCTCGCAGAGATGGCGACACCGCTCGCGGCAGGCACGGCATTCTCCGCAGGACAGGATCGGATTAGCGACGACGAGCGCACCGTCCCGCTGCCTGCGACCGACGAATTCGTGTCCGATGGTCAAGCCGATCGGTAGCGCTGGCCGGCCACTTCGGACCGCACCGAGGTCGGTTCCGCAGACCCCGGCGACCAGGACGTCGACGATCTCCTCGCCTGCGGCCGGTCGCGGCGAAGGAATGTCGGCGAAGCGCACCGAGTGGTCGCCTGCGTAGATTAGCGCCTTCATGAGGCGGTCCTCGGAGCCGACCGGGAAGCCAGGCTGGGATAGCGACGGTTAAGCGCACCGCCGTCGACATAGATTGTATCGCCGGTGATATAGCTTGCTTCATCCGACGCCAGAAACGCCGCAACAGCCGCCACCTCATCGGGCTGACCGGGACGGCCCAGCAAGATATTGTCGACGAACTCGGCGCGAGCCTGTGGCAACGACAGCAGCCGACTGACCATTGGTGTTTCGGTGAGCCCTGGCCCGATCCCAACGACGCGAATTTTGTGCGCTGCCAATTCCATGGCCGCGACTCGCGTCAGCATCGCCGCGCCGGCTTTCGAGGCGCAGTAGGCGGACAGACCTTCACCCGGCTGCTCGGCATTGGTGGAGATGAAGTTCACGATGACTCCGCCGTGCACCTTCATTTGCAGCGCCTGGTATTTGCAGCACAGAAACAATCCGGTGAGATTTACGTCTTGCACGCGCTGCCACTGCTCAAGCGTCTGATCGGTCAGCGCCAAGCTGATTCCGATTCCCGCAGCATTGATGCCGATATCCAGACGTCCGAACGATTTCGCGATTGCATCTGTCGCATTCGCGACGGCGGCCTCACTGACCACATCAGCGGCGAGGGCCAGCCCCTCGCCCTTCAACATACCTACCGTAACTCTGGCTGCGTCCAGGTCGCGATCAACCACCGCAACGCGCGCTCCATCTTGCGATAGTCGGCGCGCGACGGCCTGCCCCATGCCGGATCCCCCGCCGACCACCATTGCGACTCTGCCATCCAAACGAGGGTTAGATGCCATCGTCACACCTCCAAAACATCGGCATAGGGAACGCGCGCTTTGCCTTCGGGACTGCGCAAGCCTTGCGCGGCAAGTCCCATGAAGCGCTGAGTGATCGGGTTCATCACCGGCTTGGTCATTACATTGATGCACGCCGGCCGGTCGGCGGCGAGTGCACGCTTTAAGGCCGGTCCCAGTTCCTCGAAGCTGGTTACGTATTCCGGGTGCGCTCCGAACCCGGCGGCCGCGAGATCGTAGCGCGTCGCGGCAAGGTCCGACGCGACGCGCTTGCCAGGCCCATAGATCAGATCTTGGCCGTGGGCGGACATGCCCCACTGCTGGTCATTGTTGACGACCACTACGACCGGGAGATTGTGACGCACCATCGTGTCGAATTCCGCGAAGTTGAACCCGACGGCACCGTCGCCGCAGAAGCAGATCACGCGCTTGTCGGGATGGGCGACCTGCGCGCCGACGGCGAGCGGCATACCTTCGCCCATGATCCCCATATAGCCATGACCGAGCCAACGATCGGGCTTGCTGCTTGCGGCGAAGGCATCGAACCAGGCCGGCGTTTCGCCACCATCGAGCACAAAGATCGCATCGTCCGGAGCAGCTGAGGCGAGCGTGGAAGCCAACAATGCGGGGGTGAGCCCTTCGCTCGGGCTAGGAGCCGGAGGTCTCGGCGCATGATCCCCTCGGAGGCCGGCCAACCACTCGCGGCGGTCGGGCCACGGGCCATTGCCTGCTTGCGCGATCAGCGCCTCCAGCATTTCCCGGCAGTCGGACACGATGCCGAGCTCCACGCCGCGCACGCGGCCGATCTCTTCAGCCGCAATATCAACTTGAATGATCTTGGCATCAGCCGGAATGACGGACTTGCGGCGGCCTCCGGTGTAGAGACCAAGCCGCGCGCCCAGCAGCAGCACGACATCGGGCTGCCCGGCTCCGCGGGCTGCGGCTGCGCCCAGCGTTCCGAAACCCCGCACCCAGAGAGGATTGTCGGTCGCCAGCGCGCCGCGCGACTTGTTGTTGGTCGCGACGGGGATGCCGGACAAATCTGCAAACCGCGTCAGTAGAGGGCCGCCTCCCGAATAAGCGACGCCGCCACCGGCGAGTATGACGGGACGCTCGGCACTTCGCAGCAATTCGAGCGCGTCCGCCACCGCGGCCGTTGACGGCGCGGGCCGCGATACCCTCGCCTCGCCATCGGGATAAGCGACATCGCTCTCTTCGACCAGAGCGAACAGCACGTCGCTCGGGAGATCGATGTAAACCGGCCCGGGCCGCCCCTCTCGCGCGATGTGGAAAGCCCGCCCGAGGAGGTCTGGCAACCTCTCGACATGCGTGACACGATGAGACCATTTGGTGATGCCCCCCATCACCGATAACTGGTCGTAGCCGCTGTTGACCGGCAGCGCGTCGAAGTCTCGCAATGGCGGCGCCCCTCCGAGAAACACGCTTGCGACGCAGTCGGAATAGGCATTGGCGACCGCCGTGACCACGTTCGTGATGCCACCACCTGCGGTAACCATTGCCACACCGACCTTTCCGGTCGTTCGCGCATATCCGGTCGCGGCAATCCCCGCCGCCTGTTCGTGTCGATGATCGATGATGCGGAAGCCTTCCGCCACCGCCGCCTGATAGACGCAGTCGAGGTGACCGCCATGCAGCGTGAAGATGGTGTCGACGCCGAACCGCTTCAGCGTTGCGACCAAAGCCTGCCCACCATCAATTTGAGCCACCGCGAGCCTCCCATCGTTCTTTTTGGACGGCCGCACCGACCGCCGAAGCTTTCGAAAAACTATCTGAACGCGTTCAATAATGTCAATCACAAAAATGAACGCGTTTATTTATTTGGGCACGGCTTGTTGCGGCAAGGCTTCCTCACCGGATAAAAGAGGCAGCACATCCAGAGGTTCACTTGAGCAAGACACGTCCAGCGAAGCTTGCGAAGGCCCGGCGAGAGCCGCGAGCCCGCGCCAACACGAACAAGGCTAGGAACGAGCTCCGAGCGGCCTTCATCAAAGCAGGTCGTAAGCTTTTGGCTGATCGGGGATCAAAAAACGTGTCGCTGCGCAGTATCGCGGCAGCAGCCGGCTATTCGCCCGGAACGATCTACCAATACTTTGACGATCATCGCGCGCTGCTGCTTGCAATCCGCGAAGAGGACATGCTGTCGGCCGTAGTCGCCTTCGAGGGAATCGCCGCGAGCGAGCCAGACCCCGAGCAGCGGGTGATCAAAGTCTTCCTTGGAGTAGCGCGGTACTGGCTCGACAATTTCGACCATTATCAAATGCTGTTCTCTCTTCCGCCACACAAGATTGCGGTCAAGGACGCAACGGGAGTTCCCTTCGGACGCTCTGCGATCGTGGCACGCTCCTATTCTCTTTACGATCGAATAGTCAGGGATCTGCTCGCCGGCTGCGGCTCCTCCTCGCTCGACGCCAAGTGCGCGGTTGACAGCCTGATCGCGGCCGTACACGGCATCGTCGCGTTTCCGATTTACACGCGCACGATGAATTGGACAGACCCGTTGAAAATGACGGAATTCGTCGTCACTTCCCTTATCGACTCGTGGCGGCGGCCGCCTTGTCAGGATCGCGCATAATGCAGCCGCAAAATGCCTTGTGGGCTTGGACAAGCGAAGCGGCGTTGCGAGATAGATAATAGGTACCTTCGCCAAGTCCGCTATTCTCGTCCACTTTCTCCGACGCGAACTCTTAGCTTGGGATCAACACCTCGACATTGGTGCCGACTACGCGAGTCATGAACGTTTCAAGGTCCACTTCGGCGGGGCTGCTCAGCGCTTCTCCCGTCCGTATATCGAAGCGAGCGTTGTGAAGCGGGCACTCGATCTCGCAGCCATCCATCAAGCCATCGGCGAGCAGCGCCGAGGCATGCGTGCAGATATTCGACGTCGCGTAGTATGTTCCGTCAACCAAATAGACCGCGATCTCATGCTGCCCCACACTGCAGGCAGCGGGCGCGTCTACCGCAACATCCGTCATCGCTACTGCCACGCACCACGTGCCGTTCGTCGTTTCGACGGTCATGTAAACGCCTCCTAGATGCTGTAGAAATCGACGACGGTTGGAATGCAGTCGTTCATGATGACAATCTTCTTGCGAGCGATGCGGTAGCCCTCGGGGCTGCGAACCAGCGTATGCTCGTAGACCCCGAAATGCAGATGCTGCCGCCGCGTTCGCGGATCGAACACGTGCGTTGTCCAAGAGGACCGCGCCTCGACGAAAGATTCGTCCCGCTCCGACAACACTGTGTTCGTAATAACGTGCAGGGTACGAGGTAACGGCAATGCCGTGATCGACTTGCGCGACTGGATGCGGCCGATCCGCTCCTGCAACTGGGCTCGGGAGGTGTGATAGATGAAGGATATCTGGGTATCCGGGTCGGTCACCAGGTCGTATTCGTTGAGCCACGACGGCACCCAGAACACGGCATCGGCGCGGTAGAGCTCGGCCCAGGCGTCCCAGGCCTTGTCGTCGAGAAGATGCGCCTCGACGAACAACAGCCGCTCCACCTCGGCATGATCGTGAAGTGATGCCGAACGATGATTGAGGGGCGCAGCGTCAGGCATTGTTCGCCCCCTTGGTCGCGAGTTCCAGCAACCGGCGCCATTCCCGGTAGCCCGAATGGAAGTTGGTTTCACCGCCGAAGCCGGGTTTACCGAATGCGTACTCTTGCGGCGAGATGCCAAGCTCGCTCACGTGATCGCCGGCCACCCCCATGGGTTCAAGACCTCTCAAATGCCCAAGCGTGTCACCGGCCTGCGCCGCGTATCCGGTCTGGCAGAATTCGTACATCACGTTGTCGTCGGAGGTCGCAAGCCCGCTTGGATTGAAGAAATCCTCGTATGCCCTGATACGGAAACGACGCGCATCGGCGCTCTCGCCGACCGGTGCCAGGCAATGCGAGGTCATCTCCGTCTTGTCGACCGACAGCGGCCTCCATGTGCGCAGCTGCGCGGAGCTGATGTCGATGATCTGCAAATTTGGAAAGATGGTAAGGTTGCGCTGCCGCAGCATCCACTTCAATCTGATGTCGCCGACCCGGCTCTTTACTTCAGCCAGGCCTGCCGGATCTGCAGCCAGCGCACGCCCGTAGCGCATCTGTCGCTTGATCGACCAGTTGACCGCGTGGCCGTTCTTGAAATTGAAGCTCCCTTGTCCCTCAACTTCGTCCGGCTTCTCGCTCGTGAATCCGACGGTATCGCCGGATTTGACGCGTTGCGCCAGGATATCGACGTATGAACTGTGCGTCGATGCGAAATGATAATAGTCGAGGCCGTTCTCGAACTGCAGCTTCCAGTTGGCGTCGAAAGTGTAAGTGATGTCGCCGGGCACGAACTCGAGCTGGCCTACGGGGCTTTGGTCGGCAACGAGGTCGATAAATGTCCTGGCGTCATCGAGGTATTCCGGCAGCGACGGCACGTCGGCCGACAGGCTGGCGAAAACGAGTCCGCGGTAGCTGTCCAGCCGCGCGACCGGAACGAGGTCGCGATCAGCTCCGTCGAAGCCGGCGGGGTACTGACCATCCTCCCGGTCGGTCACCGCGATATTCTTGCCTGCGCTGTCGTAAGCCCATCCGTGATAGCGACAGACATGGAACTTCTGCCGCCCTCGCTTAAAAGGGCAAACGACGGTGGCGCGGTGTCGGCAGGTGTTCAGAAAGCATCCGATCCTGCCCTCCCCGTCGCGCATCAGCAATACCGGCTGACGGCCGATAAAGGTGGTGACGTAGTCGTGCGGGCGCGGAATCTGGGACTCGAGGCCCACGAACGACCATGTCGCCTCGAAGATGTGCTTCATCTCCAGATCGAAGATCTCCACATCGGTAAAGGCATCGCGCGATACATGAAACGCCTTGTCCGCGGGACGGTCATCGACGAGGCATTCGGGACGATGGTGAACAGTCATTGTCGGCTCCTTTTCGTCGGTCAGTTCAGCCGAATGTTGGCGTCGGAGGCGATCTTCTTCCATTTGTCGATTTCACCGACCACGAAGCGATCGAAGTCCTGCGGGGTCGAACCGACCGGCTGCATGCCGAAAGCCTCGGCCTTGGCAGCGAAGCCCGGCGACTTGACGAACGCAATCAGGTCGCTCGACAAGGCGTTGACTGCCAGGTCCGGAGTCTTGGCCGGCACCACCAGCCCGAACATCGAGTTCGCCTCGTAGCCGGGATAGGTCTCGCCGATGCAGGCATACTGCGGCGCATTGGGAATGCGAGTGGCGTTGGTGACGCCCAGGACTTTGATGGTCTTCTCCCGCACGTGCTGCTGTACGGAATGCCACACGTCGAACATCAACGGCACGCGGTTGGCGAGGACGTCGGTGAGGGCGTTTGCGCTCCCGTTGTAGGGAACGTGCAGCATCTTGATATCGGCCATCTTCTGCAACAGTTCGGCTGCCATATGAGTAGCGGTCGCCGGCCCCGGCGTGGCGTAGGCCAGCGGCTCATTCTGCGTACGGGCGGCTTTCACCAGGCCGGGAATGTCGTCGGCCGGGAACGAGGGATTGGCCACGACCACCATATGGGCCTCGGCCAGTTGGGTAAGCCCGCGCAGGTCGCGCACGGTGTCGAACGGCATCTGGGCGCGCACCGCAGGATTGATGACATGGGCGGTGATGACCACGCCGATGGTGTGTCCGTCCGGAGCCGACTTGGCGACGGTGTCCGTACCGATCAAGGTGCCCGCGCCCGGCTTGTTCTCGACGATCACGGGTACGGACCATTTCGCGGCCATTGCATCGCTAATGATTCGAGCGATGACGTCGGTCGGCCCGCCAGCCGTGAATGGCACGATGAAACGGACGTTGTGCGAAGGAAATCGATCCTGCGCCGATGCCTTGGCGCCGGAAAACCCGGCGAAAGCCGACATTGCAGCGAGAAGCCGTCGACGGTCTATCATACTGTTCCTCACCTTCGGGCCGTCACGCGGCCGCGTACGCCCTCTCGGTCGGGGCACTTCGCGAGGCACCATAGTTGCTTTTACACCTATTGCAAGAATGACCGATCCGGTACGTTGAGCCGTCAGGCCAGCAGAACCCGGGACATGGTCTCGCGGCCGCTCCAAGGCGCAGACAGAAAATTGGCGATAGTCATGGCAAAAGCGAAGAAGTCCTCTGCGACAAGTACGATGAAGCGGAAGTCGAGGGACCTCAGGCCGTCGATCGATCACGATAGGCGCGTCATCGACTTCGACCGTTACATTCCCACTGTCGTTTCGCGCCTCATGACCCGCTTGAGGGCATCGGCCCAGATCTTTTTCGATGAACGGTTCGGGATAACGCGGCTGGACTGGCGGATCATATCGTTTCTTGCGGCAAAGGGGCCTTCGAGCGCCTACGATATCTGGACCCTTGGAAGTCTGGACAAGGCCGCCGTCAGCCGCGCGCTTCGCGTTCTGTCCGACCGCAAGATCGTCACGATCAAGAACGTGTCCGGAAGCTCTCGGCGGCGGACCGTCATTGCCTTGACGCGTCAAGGCCAAGAACTCAACGATCGATGTTTCGTCGAGATCGTGAAGCGACACGACAGGCTGCTCGGAGGCCTTAGTCGAAAGCAGATTGAGGACTTCATCCTCACCGCTCAGCATTTGGAGAGCCGCATCGCCTTCATGGACAAGGATGATGAATGTCCCTCCTCGAATTTCGACGTGACCAAGGAGCCCGAATATCGAAAACAACCCCATGCAAAGGTGCAGGCGGCAGCTAGCGCTCGAATGGCAACTTGACACGTCGGGCAAATCAGGGGCATTCCTTCATCATCCCGCAATCTTGTAAACGCCTGTCGCCCCGCAATAGCGGGCGTGTCGGTTGCGACCTGCAGTCCAGGAATCCTCACCCGCATCCTCACGCACAATTGAAATTGCACCGGCTCCGCGCGGCGAACGATGGCCTCGCGCGTGGCCGAACCGCGCGCGCTTGCCGCGCACCTGCCAGGGAGTCTCGACATGAACACCGCCCCAAGCCTCGCCATGCCAACGGCGATCGCCGCAACCGACCCGGCCAAAACTGCCGCAGCCCCGCGGATAAGGCTCTCGTCGCACGGATTCTCCATCGACCATCCCGATCCGGAGCTCGGCGAACAGCTGATGGCGAACGCGCTGGGGGCGACCGATCGCGATGCGATGGGTGGCATCCTCCGGCAATTGGTCAGGGCCAGCGTGAGCGACGGAAGCCCCGACGAGGTCACCCTGTCCTTCATGATTTCAATGATGAAGAGCATTCGCCCAAGGGATTCCATCGAGGCTATGCTGGTGGCGCAGATGGTTTCGGTTCATGTGATGGCGATGCGATGCGCCCATCACCTCGCCAGTGCCGACGACCTCGCCCAGCACGACAGCGCCGCGCGCGCCTTGGGCAGGCTCGCCCGCACCTTTCCCGCCCAGATCGATGCGCTGAGCCGCTACCGCAGCCATGGCGAGCCCGCCATCACCGTGCAGAACGTGAAGGTGGAGGACGGCGGCAACGCCATTGTCGGCAACGTCACGCAGCACGCGAGCGTGATCGTTTCCGACAAGAACCAGGCCTCCGCCGCGCGGAAGGCGCCGAAAGCCTCGGGCGCCAAGCGAGGGCAAGCTTCCGCTGATGCCAAGCGCGACGCACAGCCATGAGCGATCACATCAGAAATACCGGCCCGATGCTGGCGAGCCCACGATGTGGCTCCAAAACCCGTTGCGGCGGCGCGTGCCTCTCGCCGGCGGTGCACGGCAAAAAACGCTGCCGCATGCACGGCGGCGCACCGGGTTCCGGCGCGCCAAAGGCAAACCAGAACGCGCGCAAGCACGGCCTGTTCACCAGGGATGCGATCGCCGAGCGAAGGCGGATTCAGGCGTTGTTGGGTGACGCGCGGAAGCTGCTGGAGGAGATGAAGTGACTTGCAGGCGACGATTCGTCATCGCGCCTTCCACTGGATCCGCTTTGAACCCTGTCGACATATCGGTAGGGTCTCTTCGTCATTGGGATTGGAAGCGGCAGGGCGCACCGGCTCCGCCGCAATCGCACGCGCGATCTCCCAGCCACGGCCTGTCCGGATGGTCCTCGCATACCCGGCTGCAGCTAATCGCACCTGGCGGAACTGAATCACGAGAACAGTTCCTTCACGCGCCTGAAGCTCGGGTGCGTCAGATCTTAACCTCAGTGTGAGCCCGCTTCAGGCGCCATTCAGCGGATAGTTCGATCGTCCGAGCGCGTTTAAGCGTACAACGAGCTTCTCGGCTTCCTCTGTCAGGTATGATGCAACAGCGCCACACTTCAGGTGATTTGTCAAAAGTCGGCTGGTTCCGATTGTCGAAAATGCGTTGGGCGCGTTAGCCCGTGCAAGTTAGAGCTTGCTAGTGGAGAAACGTATGAAACGCGCTCTTTTGACTTCCGCCGCACTGCTTATGTTGGCGGGTACTGCTTCGGCCGCTGATCTTGCCGCCCGTCCCTACACGAAGGCCCCGCCCCCCGCGGTCGCTCCGGTCTACAACTGGACCGGATTCTATATCGGTGGTCACATTGGTGGAGCCTTCGGTGGTGACAGCAACGTCCTCGATCCGAGCTTCGGGAACAACGACGACGGCACGTTCATGGGTGGTGGACAGGTTGGCTTTGACTATCAGTTCTCGCCGAACTGGGTATTCGGCCTCGAAGCCAACTATAGTTTTCTCGATACCAACAGCAGCTTCGCCAATCGTGGCCTCGGCTCGGTGACCGGCCGTCTAGGCTATACCTGGGGACCGGCTTTGCTGTACGTCAAAGGCGGTTATGCTTGGGCTGACACGCGCTTCACCAATGGCTTCAACGGCGACAATGATCGCAACGGCTACACCGTCGGTGCCGGCCTCGAATACATGTTCGCCCAGAACTGGTCGGCCAAGCTCGAATACCAGTACTATGACTTCGGCAACGTCGATGTGTTCTTGGCGGGGTTGCCGGTCGGCAGCTTCCGCAACGACGAACACACCGTCAAGGCGGGCCTGAACTACCGCTTCAATTTGGGCGGCCCCGGCCTCGTGACGTACTAACCCGAGCGACAGCTCGAAGGCAAAAGGTCGGCATCTGCCGGCCTTTTGTTTTGCGGCGAATGAGGCGAGGGCGCCAAGGCCTCGCCCCCTAAGACCGGCCCCGTTATAGCGTTCGGATAGCGGAGCTTTTTATTGCGCCTTAATTTTTTCGTGCAGCCACAGCGGCTGCGCCTGTTCGAACTGGAATGAGAAGGCTGGGTTATCGATTCCCGGCTTTCAACGGAACCTTGAGGCTCAGATCGCGTTGCAGGGTGCTACCCCGCGATCTTCTGCTGGTTTTCTTCATCGCTCGATATTGAGGTGATCAGGATGTCCGCCGATATCCTTCCGGCATCCGCCTTCCAGAATCCCGCCGTCGCTCTCTCAGGGGTGATCGACTACAGCATGTATGTCAGCTTCCGCCAGCAATTCGACAATGCGGCAGGCCAGCATCTCGTCGTGATCGAACTTTCAACCCTTGGCGGCGATCCGGAGGTAGCGCGCATGATGGGCGAGGACATCCGCTATGCGAGCGAGATGGAGCCGGCGCGGCGTTTGGTATTCCTCGGCAAGGCTGCGATCTATTCAGCCGGGACGACCTTTATGAGTTTCTTCGCCCGCGAGAATCGCTATCTGACCCGCGGCTCCCGCCTCATGATCCACGAGCGCAAACTGACGCGGACCCTGAATATCGACGGGCCGCTCACCGTGTGCCTTGCCAACGTGCAGGCGATCATCAACGAAATTCAGTGCTCGATCGATATCCAGAACGAGGGGTTTCAGAACCTCATCAGCGGTTCGAGCGTGACGCTTGAGGAAGTCATCCGGCGCGCCCCATCGAACTGGTACGTCGAGGCGAACGAGGCGCTGAAGCTCGGGCTAATCGCGGGGGTGTTATGACCCAAGCGACGAGAGCAGGTGATGCATCGGCCGGCATCGGCGGCGCGGAAGCCGCCGAAGGCCGCTGGCTCCAAGCGAGGGCAAGCTTCCGCTGATGCCAAGCGGGACGCACAGGCATGAGCGATCACATCAGAAATACCGGCCCGATGCTGGCGAGCCCACGTTGTGGCGCCAAAACCCGCACCAGTGGCGCGTGCCGCTCCCCGGCGGTGCACGGCCTGTTCACCAAGGATGCGATCGCCGAGCGAAGGCAGATTCAGGCGTTGCTGGGTGAAGCGCGGAAGCTGCTGGAAGAGATGAAGTGAGTGGGTCTGCAAAGAGCAGTCGGGCGCTACCTAGGGGAAACTGAGAGCGAGGCCAGAGTGCATTGAAAAGACTTAGGTTTTAACCACCCGATTGGCTGAGTGTGTCGCACAGAGAGGAGCGCCAGTCGAGGATTGCTTCGCCGAGCGGGATGTCCGTAGCGGAAGAGAGAGGGTGCTCTCCTTTCGTCCTCATGTAAAATATTCCCGTGGTCTGTTGATTCTGGGGGCAGTTGGGCTTTCCGCGAACAGCGCGGGTGTGGCCACTGCTACAGCGCTGGGAGTAACTCTGGAATGCGCAAGCCTGTCCACTGCGACAGCTTCCGCAGGGACCGGCCGGCTTGCCGGCGGTCGCACTCAGATTTCTCGACTTTCGGCCCGACAGGATCGTGTGGGGCACCAATTGGCCGCATCCTGTTCGATATGAAACGATGTCCGATGACGGCGACCTGGTCCAGGCCGTTCATGTGTGGGTGGAAGACAGGGCCCTGATACATCGAATCTTTGTTGAGAATCCCGAGACTCTTTACGGATTTGACTAGTCTTCGGTCGGCCCTGAGGCGGCCAGCGTAGCGTCGCTCCCTGGGAGGCGCCTCCTGACGATTTCCCGATCGCGATAGATGGCAACGGCTCCGCGATCTTTCTTGGCATTTTGATCGCAACTATGGGTTTTGGTGGCGCCTTTCCTCACAGGAGTACCTTACAGGCAGCGCCGTTACGGCGGTCTCCGCGTCTACTTGCACTAGCTCCGAGCCAACGCTTTGGGCCAACGCAACTCTCATCAGACAAAAAACGGGGCAAATGTGTGCAGCTCCCCCCTCTACCTAGGAATGTGCGGTAGGAACCTACATCAATTTGGACTATGCGTATATTTTTCGGGGGGACAATTATATCAATGGCCGGCTTGTCATTCGAGATCCTTATTGATGACGCTCTTGCCGGAATCACTTCCGTGTCTCAGCTCACTACTTTAGTAAACAAGCGGGTTCTTAGCTTAATCAACGACTTCGAGGACGCCGAGTGGCGGTATCTCAAATTCCAAAGTTACCTCTGGGACAATATAGCTCAAACCGCCTTGTCGCAAAGAGAGCGATCCGCACTTGTTGACCAGAGTCACAGCAGCCTTATAGCGGCTGCTCAGAACCTCAGATTGACTGACAAGGATGAGCTGGGTCAGGGCAGCGAAATAGCAGAAGTGTTCTTGTATGGACTGATGCGCCATCGCTTTGGCGCGTTGCCGGTAGTTCCGAAGATTTTTTACAAACAGAATGTTCAGGACAATGCCAAGGGAGCAGACAGCGTACATGTTGTGGTGAAAGGCGACGACTTTACACTTTGGTTCGGCGAAGCGAAATTTTACAACTCCATAGCGGATGCTCGACTTGATGCAGTAGTGACTTCCGTTCTGAACTCGCTGTCGACCGATAAGCTGAAAAAAGAAAACGCGATAATAACCAGCGTCTCAGACCTGGATGGACTGCCGATTGCCGCAGGCCTTCGAGAGAAGATCAAAGCTGCTTTAAGCAACCGCGAGTCGATCGACAATCTAAAGGCGAAAATTCATATACCAATCCTTTTGTTGCACGAATGCGCCACGACAGCGGCCGCGAACGAATTGTCGGAGAACTACAAGAGGGCACTAGCAGCATTTCACAAGGAAAGGGCTGCGTCTTACTTTTCAAAGCAGATCGCAAAATCCAGTTCAGTTTATAAATACGATGATCTCAACTTCCACATCATACTCTTTCCGGTCCCAAGCAAGAAGAAGATCGTTGATGCGTTTGTCCACGCCGTGGCCTTCTACAAAGGACAGAAATGATGGAGATTTTTGAGACCTGTCAGGAGATCAATGGGCTGCTATCCATTCAGAATGAGATGGCTGCCAGAAATCTGTTGATACGACTACTGGCAGATTTGGATCGGGCCAAGACGCCCTACCCGCAGTTAGTGAATCATATGATCCGAGCGACCGGCCTGTTTCCCTACCTGCAGCTTGAGAGCGCGTCGTGGGATCAGAAATACGTGCATCACGCGTTTGAGGTCGACGTTGGCCGCCGATTGGCAACCTTGCACCGAGAGCAATCCACTGTCCTCGCCAAGCTCCTGAACGGAAAGAGCATCGCGGTAAGCGCCCCGACGAGCTTCGGGAAGAGCTTCATCATCGACGCATTTGTAGCCGCGAAGCATCCCGACACAGTTGTGATCATCGTTCCGACAATCGCGCTAATGGACGAAACACGAAGGCGACTGTTCAAGAAATTCTCCGAGCACTACACGATCATAACCGCACCGGATACGCGGCTTGGATCTAAGAACATCTTCATCTTTCCGCAGGAGCGCGCCTTCGGATACTTGGCGTCCCTAGAAAAGATCGACCTTCTCGTCGTAGATGAATTCTACAAGGCGAGCCAAGAGCATGATCCCGATCGTGCCCCCTCTCTCATAAAAGCGATTCTAAAACTCTCGAAGAAGGCGAACCAGCGGTACTACCTTGCTCCGAACATCAAGAAACTCAACGATAATGCGTTCACGCGCGACATGGAGTTTGTTGAACTCCTCGATTTCAATACGGTGTACTTGGATATTCGAGAACCGTACAAGGAATTTGGAGGAGACGCCGCCAAGAAAGGCGCGAAGCTTATTGAGCTGATTTCTCCCCGCGATCAAAAATCACTCGTCTACGCTGGTACTTACTCTGAAATCCGAAAAATTGCCGATCTTGTAATCAAGAACCTGCCGGCCGTAGATCGGATATATACCTCAGCTTTCGCCAAGTGGCTGAGGGAAAACTACGAAAAAGACTGGCTCTTGGCCGATCTGGTTGAGCGAGCCGTCGGGGTTCACAATGGCAGCATGCACAGATGCCTCAGCCAGCTGCAGATCAAGCTGTTTGAGTATGAGGACGGGTTTGACAGCATTGTCTCCACGTCTTCCATCATTGAGGGCGTCAACACTTCTGCACAGAATGTGATCGTATGGCGCAGTAAGGTTGGCAGCACCAACCTCAAGGATTTTACATACAAAAATATCATCGGCCGCGGCGGGCGCATGTTCAAGTACTTCGTAGGCAACATCTTCCTATTAGATGCGCCCCCGAAATCTGAAGATGCCCAACTCGAAATCTCATTTCCAGATGAGATGCTGGGGACTCTCGACGAAGATGGCGATGCAGACCAGCTGACAGACCGTCAAATTGAACGGATCGTCGAGTACAGAACCCAAATGTCCAACATCATTGGCGAGGAGCAATTCGCACGTCTCAAGAAAGAAAATGTTCTGCAGGACAGCGACGCAGACTTTCTGCTGCGTTTGGCGAAAGACATGAAGGACGCCCCAGATGAGTGGAAGGGGTTCGGCTATCTCAACTCGCCAAATCCTGCTCAGTGGGACTCCATGCTATATAAAGTGCTCAAACTCAAACCCCGCGGTTGGGATACAACATGGTCTAACGTGGTGAATGTCACCAAGGCGATTGCGCACAATTGGCGTGATGACTTGTCCCAGATAATTTCGTCCTTGAGACAAAATGGTATAAGCATAGAGGACTTCTTCAAACTGGAGCGGACTGTTACATTTAAGTTGTCTGCTCTCCTCGGCGACGCAAATGAGCTTCATAAGATCATCGTGAACCCTTCTGTCGATATTTCAGGGTTCGTAGGGAGGATGAGCCGCGCGTTCCTCCCCAGTGCAGTGTACCATCTGGAGGAATACGGCCTACCGCGCATGATATCGAAGAAAATCCATGCGGCCGGTCTCATCGATTTCGAAGACCCTGAAATGGATCTCCTCAGAACACTTGAGCGATTCAAGTTTTTGGGAAGTAACGCTGTGCTGGCGACCAAATCTCTAGGACCTTTTGATCGCTATGTTGTGCGCTTCTTCTTCGATGGGATCACCCCTGACGAGCCCCAGACGTCGGAAGACTCTTCATAGGATGTTGCGCCCGAGGCGCGGCGGAGCACTCAGGCGACAATCTGTACTGATCCTGATACTTGCTCCGTGGCGCCGACACTCATCAAACAGCAGGGCCGACATTGCTATGGTTAAGCTCGGATAATCCTCAACGGGGTGTAGTAATAAAATGGGAAGTTGGAAAGTTGTCATCCCTCGCCAAGGCGTCCGCTTCTATGGCGACACTCGCAAGGTCACAGAATTCCTCAATAACGAGATAGCCTACTTTACCAAGCTTGCAATAAACGGGATCAATCTCAATTTTGGCGGTCAAGGGTACGGAAGTCTTCGGCTAAGCGAGCGCGCCACAAGTGAGTTATCGAAGATAGCCGCCGACGTTGCGGCGGAGAAAACAGAGACTCTTGAGCAATACATAAATGACGCGAACTCACGCCAAATATTGGTTGGCGCCAGCCCGGCAGGGGAAAGAGTAGGACAACTCAAACAGGAGAGTGACGTTGCCGCAGCGATACTAGCTGCTGTCTATTGTCCTAAGTGGGCACAGCCTAGTCATTCTCAAGGCCGAGAGCTAATCGCGATCTTTCAATCAGTCGCTTTCGCAAACCCTGCAAACTTCGCGTTTGATGATCTTTTGAGTGCTTCAGAGACCGCAACGCAGGTAAAGCAAGCTAACGAGACTAGCGAACTCGCCGCAAAGAAGCTCGACGCGTTCATTGATGAAAAGACCCAGCTAATAGCTGAGTTGGAAAATCTCTACCGAAAGCAGCTTACAATCCAAGAACCAGCTATTTCTTGGCAAAGCATCGCTGCCCAGAAGACAACCGTGTGGAGATTTTGGCTCTCGCTCTTCGCGTTCATGGTAGCAGCGCCGATCGTCGCGGCGCTTATCTATTGGGATGCGGTGGCCTCCGCTATTGGAAAGATTACCGCGACATCAAACGGCGGTTTCTCGATCTCTGGGTTGGCCGCGATTTCCGTTCCCGCGCTGTTCTATGCGTGGCTTCTGAAAAATATCAGCCGCGTGTTCATTCAAAACCTAAATCTTGCGGATGATGCTGATCATCGACGGTCGCTGGCACTGACATACATGGGCCTTTTGCAAGATGAAAAACGACCGACGTCGGACCAAGATAGGGCGATCATTCTGAACGCACTGTTCCGTCCCATCCCGAATCACACAGCGGACGAAGGTCCTCCGGACGGTCTCATAGAGCTGATGCGGAAATAGTAACACAGCGTGGACTTTCGAAGTCCCACCCAATTTTTGAGTGGGACAACTACAGCCAAAAACGCTGAAAATTCAAAGGTGCCGTAGAGCAATGGCGCGCAACTCAGAATGAAACTGCGAACTCCTATACCATTGAAATTGACGTATAATTTTTCGTCGCCTCAAAACGGCACCGATGCTCGTCCACGGAAAGTCCAGATTTGCACGTTGCTGCCGATGCCGCCGAGTTCGGCGCCAAGAGCGACGGTGGCCTCGTTGCCGAGGCGCGCCGCCAACCCTCCCGTTACGCGCGCGGACCAGCCATCGAGCAGCGGGACGGACGCGAGCGGCACGGCCCCGGCCAGCGCCAAGGCGGCGGCATCATCGCCGGTAAAGTAGTAATCCGCGTAGACCCCGGCATACGGCGCCAGCATCACGGCGGCTCCGGTGAGCCAGGGATAACTGAGCTTGATGCCGGCCGAGGCGCGCCCGGTGAAGAAAGTGCGGTCCGCCTGCAGAGTGCCGAGCGAGTCCGTATAGGCGTTCTCCCGCTCCCACAGCGCATAGAGCTTCGCCGAAGGTTCGATATCGAAACCATGGGTTTTGTAGTTGCCGGTCAGCCCGCTCGACACCAGCCAGCGATGGCCGCTGAAGTTGCCCGTGGCGGTGCCTGCGGTGCCGTCATAGCCGATGGCGGAATACGCCGCGGCTGCGTCGAAGCGCAGTCCCGGCGCGAACCTCCAGCCGAGGTATGAACCTAAGGTCCAGCCATCGCCCTTGAGGTGCCCGCTCAAGGTATCGGACCGGTAGTCGAAGGTCTCGTAGCCGCCGAGCGCACCGACCAGAAGATTCGGTGTGACCCTGCGGGTAAGGCCCAGCAGCGCATTGATCTGGCTGCCGTAGAGAATCGGTGTCGATGTCGACGAGCCCCAGCGATCGATGCCGCTGCCTCTGACATCCGCCCACAACAGCCAGTCCTTCGGCGCGACGTAGCCAGACGCGGGCGCCTTGGCGGGCATCGCATTGCGATTGATTGCCGCAAACGCGTTGTCGACCCGGGATGCGCCCTGCGGCAATTGCGACTGCGCATAGCTGTTGGCGCCGCCCGGCAGGCCGCCGCCGCTGCGCCCGTACGATCCATTCCATCGATCCGACACGTCGGCGCCTGCGGTTGCGGCCTGCGGCTGATCGGGATCGGCGGAGAAGTTGAAACGAATGCTGCCTCCGCCCGGCGAGACCAGGCTGCCACCATCGCTGAAGCCTTCGGAGATCGCGGTGTCGATCGCGCCGGCAATGGCTGCGCCGGAGTTTTGCGCCACGGTCTTGGTTGCGATGATCTGCAAGGCCCGCAGCTTCAGACTGTCCTGTGGCGTGTTCACCGCCTGCAGCAGCGCTGCCGACGTGCTGGCCTTGAACGTGCCATTGCCGGCATAGGTTGCGGTGATGGTATGGGTGCCGGCCGTCAGCGCCGAGGTCGTCAGGCTGGCGACCCCGCCGGCCAAGGTCGCGCTGCCGATCGCAGCGCCGCCATCGTCGAATCTCACCGTGCCGGTCGGCGTATCGCCCCCGCTCGTCACGGTTGCTGTGAACGTCACCGCCTGTCCCGGCGTGCTGGGATTGGCAGATGAGACGAGGACCGTCGACGTCGTCCCCTGGGTCACGGCCTGGCTCAGCACCGATGATGTGCTGGACGTGTTGTTGGCATCGCCGCCGTAGACTGCCGTGATCGCATGGGTTCCGGATGTCAGCGCCGATGTGGTCAACGTCGCCAGTCCGCCACTGAGGGGGCCGGTGCCCAGCGTCGTCGTACCGTCCATGAATGTGACCGTGCCGGTGGGCGTGCCGCTGGTGCCAGTCACGGTTGCGGTGAAGGTGACAGCCTGTCCCGGCGTGCTTGGATTGACCGACGAAACGAGGACTGTCGCCGTCGCCGCCTGGCTCACAGCCTGGTTCAGCACCGAAGACGTACTCGACATGTTGTTGGTATCGCCGCCATAGACTGCCGTGATCGCATGCGTTCCGGTGGTCAGCGCCGATGTGGTGAACGTTGCCAGTCCGCCACTGAGGGTGCCGGTGCCCAGCGTCGTCGTGCCGTCCTGGAACGTCACCGTGCCAGTGGGCGATGAGCCCGACACTGTCGCGGTGAAGGTGACGGCCTGTCCCGGAAGACTCGGGCTGGGTGACGCAACCAACGTAATGCTGCTGATCGCCCTGGCGATGATGATGTCCTGGGTCACCTGGCTCGCGGCCGCGACGGTGGTTCCATTGCCGGCCTGATCGGCGGCCACCGTGCACGTGCCTGCGCTGATCATGGTCACGATACCGCCGAAAACCGTGCAGACGCCCGGGGTCAGCGAGGAATAGGTTACCGCCAGGCCGCTGCTTGCCGAGGCCAGCGGACTGACCACAAACGTGCCGCCGCTGACAAAGGTCCGTCCCGTCTGGGCGCCGAAGGTGATGGTCTGGCTGATCGGTCCGACTGTATAGTTATTTGAAACGGCGGTGCCGATGCCGGCTTCCAAGCCTAAGTTCACCACCCCGGACAGGTCCACAACGACCTGATTGGTTGCCGCCGGCGCACCCGAATTTGCAGTGAGGTCGACGGTGTAGGTGATGTTGTCCGAGGTTGCGAGATTGGACGCGGTCGCATTGGTGAGCGTCAAGGCAAGGAGAGTAAAGCCGGTCACGGCTTCAGAGAACGAGATTGTCACGTTCGCCGGCTGACCATACGCCAGCTGATTCGGGGTAACGGTGACAGTCGCTGTCGGGGGCGCCGCATGGGCTGACGTCGAAACGGCAAGAAATGCGAAAACAATCAGTGCGGCCAGCTTGATGCTGCCGACAATGCGACCAAACCCAGACACAAGGCCCCCAGCACGTCTTCTTGCGATATTCCCAGTCAGTCGCAATTGATCGCATACATGTCGGGACGCGTCGAGCGCAAATAAATGCGCGCCGTCCCGCGGGCGCATGGCGGTGACGGCCGTTGCGGCGTTATGGCGCTCGATTTCTCACAGGACACTGTTCGAGGTCACAATCGAACGACCGCTCTGCGGTCCCTCCCGCGTCCCTCCATGCAGCACCGCTTGGCGGCTTGCGCCGCATTCGAAGCGGTGCCGAACTATCCCTTACGATTGCTGCGAAACGCGGCTCCCGCGCGTGATCCACACGGCAATGGTGGGACCGACGACTGCCACTACGCAAAGGGCCGAAAGCACGGCGCTGATCGGCCGCGTGACAAAGATCGTGAGATCCCCGCCACTCAGGAACAGCGTTTCGCGCAACGCCTTCTCGAAGATCGGTCCGATCACTAAGCCGAGAATCATCGGCGCGAGATCAAAACCGATCTGGCGCAAAACCGACCCGACGGCTCCGAAGCCGACCAGAACGCAAAGGTCCCAGTAGCTGTTTCGCATCGTGTAGACGCCGATGAAGCTGACGGCGAAAATGAAGCCGATCAATGTGTATTGCGGAACGCGCAGCAACCGGACCCACATCCCGACCAGCGGCAAATTCAGGGCGAGCAGCGCCACATTTCCGATATACATGGACGCGAGGAGGCCCCACACGACGTTTGGATGTTGGGACAGCAGCAGCGGCCCGGGCTGTATGCCTTGAACGATAAGCGCCCCGAGCATCAACGCCACGTTCGGCGTGAAAGGAATCCCGAGACTCAGAACAGGCACCAGCGCGGAGGTTGCGACCGCATTGTTCGCCGCTTCCGGCCCGGCAAAGCCCTCGATCGCTCCCTTGCCGAACTCGTCCCGGTGCTTTCGGGCGATGGCCTTTTCGACGCCGTAGGAGGCGAAGGTCGATGTCAGAGAGCCCGGGCCGGGCAACAGTCCGATAAGAAAGCCGATGCCCGACCCTCGCACGATGGCAGGCCACGCACGCGACCACTCGCGGCGCGTCGGGACCATTTCCCGCAAACGCACGGTGGTGGCACGCGGAAATCCTTCGTTCGAGGCGAGGACGTGGAACAGCTCGCTCAGTCCGTACAGGCCCAGTGCGACCGGCACGAGATCGAACCCCAATGCCAACGTACTCGTGTTGAATGTAAAGCGCGTGTCGCCACTGACGGCATCGACGCCGATCGTCGCCAGAGCCATGCCGACCAAAAGCATGACCATGTTCTGGGCTGGATCGTTTCCAGTAATGCGCACCAGCGTCAAACCGCCCAAAAGCGCCAGAAGGCAGAATTCCGGAGACGAGAAGCGCAGCGCAACGTCGGCTAGCAGCGTGGTGAACAGGCTGAGCCCGACAATGCTGATCGTTCCGGCGATGAACGATCCCACGGCGCAAATCATCAAGGCAGCGCCGGCTCGTCCCTTTCTGGCGAATTCGTAACCGTCGATCGTCGTGACAATAGATCCGCTTTCGCCGGGGATTCTGAGGAGGATCGCCGTGGTCGATCCGCCGTACATGGCACCGTAGTAAATCCCGGCCAACATGATCAGACCGGTCACTGCGGAAAAATGGATCGTGATCGGCATCAGGATTGCCATCGCGCCCAGCACGCCGAGACCTGGCAGAACGCCGGTGGCGGTGCCCACAAGCGCCCCGAGCAGTGCGGCCGCAATGTTCACGGGCTGGAGAGCCACGGCGAACCCGCCAAGCATGTTACCGAGCAGATCCATGGTCAGCCCCTGAAAATGACAGTGAAAAGGGAGCCGAACGGCAGCGATACCTTCAAGCCCAATGAGAAGACAATCCAGAACGCAACAGGTGTTGCCGCGCTGAGAACGACGGCACTCGTCCATGGTGCGCCGGCAAGACGTCCCATCAACAGGAGGAAGATCCCGGTCGTCAGGAAAATCCCAAAGAAGGGCAGCCCGACGATGAACATCACGCAAAGGAAAAAGGCGACCCCGACGCGCAGCGCCGCGCTGCCCCGAGGCCAGGCACCGAGATCAGCAGATACGCCGCGGTTACGAACCGTCACCAATGCGCCGAATAGCACCCAGCAGACCGCCACCAGGACGGGTACGGCGCCGACGCCCGTTCCCGGTGGGTCGCCCATCGGCAGTTCGATGGCCTGATAGAGATAGAACAGTCCCGCGACCGTCAGGATGAGCGATGTGAGCCTGATTCCGGTGGTCGATGCCGGAGCATTGGCCGCTGTCGAAGCGTCGGTCTTGATGACTATCGCCTGGTCCATCTGCGGCCTACTTTCCGCCCGGGGTCGATTGGGCCGTGGCGTTGAAGATCTCCGTGAACTGACGGGTCATCTTATCGCCATCGGTGAATTGCACCTGAATGTTCTGAGCGGTGAGCACCCGCATAAAGTCGGGATCGGACACGGCCTGCTTCACGGCCTCGACGAGAACGCGACGTTTGGCCTCAGGAATTCCCTTCGGAGCATAGACCACGTAGTCGCTGGTGGTGACGACGTCGTAGCCCAGTTCCTTGAACGTCGGGACATCCGGGTTCGAGCTCATCCGCTCGGGACCGAACACCGCCAGCGGACGCGCTTTTCCGACTTCGACCTGGGCCTTCAGCCCCGGCCAGGTGAGCGCCGCAAGTTCGGTGTTCTTTCCGAGGAAGGAGGCAACGCCGTCCGCATCGCCGCTATAGGGGACGAACCTCACGTTGATGTTCGCCTTCTTGGCGAAAGCGTCCCAAGTGTACTGATTGATTCCGCCCGCAATGCTGGCGACCTTCAGCTTCCCGGGGTTCTCCTTCGCGTACTTCACCACGTCATCCAGCGTCTTCAACGGCGAGTCCGCCTGAATGCAGATGGTGTTGTAGACGATGCCAATGCCGCCCAGAATATCGTACGTGCTGGGGTTTCCCCAGGACAATCCCTTGACCGTATGCACGGCGATCGTCATCGGACTGTTCGTTGCGACACCGATCTGGTATCCGTCCGGCTCGGCCGTGACGACGGCGGTGACACCGCGCGTTCCGGCTCCCCCGGCAATGTTCTCAATCGCAACCGGTTGCTTGAGCGGCTTTTCAAGTGCTCGTCCGAGCGCGCGGGCAATCGCGTCCGATCCGCCGCCTGCGCCGTAATTGACGGTCAGGGTGACCGGCTTCGCAGGAAACGGGTCGTCGGCAGCTTGCGCGAGAGACACGGCAGGGGAAAGACTGGCGGCGATGGTCATTACAACTAACATGCGCATCTTGAGTGATCCTCGAATTGTCCGACGAATGATCTGAGGCCGGCTATCGACCAGGCGCGCCCTCAACTCCGGACGCGCAAGTTCGCCCCTTATCCAGGAGCCGTTGACCCAAGATCAGCGAGCGTAACGATATTTTGATCATTACTTGTGTACAAGCACAAAACTTGTTCGCAAGCGCAAAACTTGCAAGCAATGCCTGGCGATTCTGAAAGCGCTGTGCCGTCCCGTCAGCGGGTGTGCATGAGTTCCGCCGCATGCATCGACGAGACAAGCGGGTCGACAACGCCTATCTCGCCGGTCAAGCGTCCCTCCACCAGGGTCAAACACCCGACACCGAAGCGGCCTTCATTGTGGGTTCCGTTTCCATGTCGACCTTAAAGCCCTTCGCGGACAAATCGCGACCGAGGGTTTCTGGAAGCAGAAGAGAGGCGATAATGAACACAGTCGCAGCAGGAAGGGCCACCGCAACCATTCCGTTGAGCAAGCTTCCACCGAAGTGAGCGGCCGCAAGAGGCACAATCACAGGCGCTATGCTGCCGAGCCCGCGACCGCCCATATAGAACGTCGACACCGCCGTCGCACGCAGGTTGACCGGATAGAGCTCGGATATCCAGACACCGGTCACGCCCAGCGCCACATTGCCCATGCCGAAGCCGATGTAGAGCCAGAACATCGGCCATTCAGTCTTCGATCCGGCGTAGAGCTGGCTGCCCCAGACGGCCATACCGACCAGAGACCCGACCCAAAACAGCGCGGGCACAAGCGCTCCGAAGCGGCGGCCAGCCCTGTCGTTGAAAAAGCCGTTCGCGAGATAGCAAATGCCGCTGACCACGGAGAGCAGAACTGCCGTCGTGCGAACAACATCACCCGGCGTATGCATATCCCGCAGCAGCAGCGTCGGAATAAAGGAGACGACGCTATAGTAGCAGAGCATGTAGCTCATCAGCCATACGAAGGCGATGACGGTCTGCCGTGCCAGCCCGTTGCGGAATAGATCCGCAAGAGGAAGTGTACGAGCTTCTGCAGTAGCCCGGCCGGCCTTGCGTTGCGCCTCATACTCCAGCCAGATCTTGGATTCAGGCATGAAGAAGCGAATGAAGATAATCAGCAGGATGGGTACGCCGCCACTCAGCAGGCCGATGCGCCAGCTCCACTCGTCGCTAAACGTCGCAATCAGCCAGATGCCAACGATTGAAGCTGTGGATGACGCGATCACAGCACAGCCTTGAAGGGCAGCCGCACCAAAACCGCGGCTGTTCTTCTTCCAGGCCTCGTTGAAGAGCACCATGCCGACGCCGTATTCGCCGCCAAGACCAATGCCGGTGATGAACCGTAGCACGGCAAGGGACCAGTAATTCCATGCGAACGCCGAAACGATCGCGGCAACCGAAAACAATGCGATTGTGAGTTGAAGCGAGGTCTTTCGGCCAAGTCGATCACCGATGACGCCGAATAGCGCTCCGCCGATGGCCGATCCGAACAATGTGAGAGCTTGCAGCGAGCCGACCTCGGTCAACGATAACGACATCGATCGCTGAATCGCAGGCAAGAGGAACGGAAATATCAGAACACCGTAGAAATCGAGTATGTAGCCCAGCATCGCTGAGATCATAATCGAATACCGTTGCCCCGGCGTGTAGTCTTCCGAACTCGAGATGGTTGCCGACATGTGACGCGTTTCCTGTTGGAGGATTGAAGTCGATAGACGTGCCCGAGACGCTTGCCGCGTCTTTGAGAGTCGAAATGCGACTTCGGCATCGTTGGGAGTCGCGAACGCGGCTCCGGTATCATTCGAAGTCGCATTCGCGACTCCGGGTTGCGTGCTTGATGTGCAGGGTCTAGCGGCCCGGCGCCCTCAGCTCCGGATAAGCAAACTCGCCCTTGTCGAGGATGTAGATATCGTCGAGCCACAGGCTGCAGCCGCGAAGCGGGATGTCCAAATGACACGGCGTGTCATTCGTACCGCCGAGCTCCGTGTTCGGCCCCGTCGAGAACAGGACGTTTCCGTAGAAGGAGAGCGCATTCATGATGTGCTCCGACGACAGCTCCTGGGAAGCCGCGATGTGGTGCCAGGCGGCACGCTCGTTCGACCCCCAGCCGATATGCGAGATCGCCCAGCCGCGCGGATCGCCGAAGCTGTCGATATAATTCTTGATGAGCAGCGCGTCGGTGCCTTCGCCCTTGAGGTCGACGATATAGCCGTCCTTGATGGTCAGCGTGACCGGCGACTGGATGTAACGCTTGAACGCGCAGAGGATGTCACCGGGCATCAGAACCACCGTGCCGTTGACCTCGCCGTCGGTCGCCTGAGTGAAGGCAAAGCCTGACGGGAAGTGATCCCAGCGCCCAGGCTCATCCGTGTATCCGTATTCCGAAATGACGGGGTATTGCTTCAGTCCATAAGTTACGTCCGTTCCGCCCGGCGACGTGATCCGCATTTTGCGGGCCGACTGCAGGAGGGTTCGAGAGAGCTCCGTTCGCCGGCGCAGATCTTCAGTCGGGAACATCTTCTTGAGGATGTGGAATGGCTCCATCACGCGCAAGATGCGCGTGCCCGCTTCCTGAATTTCGAGCTGCTCACGAGAGAACAGCAACCCGAGGAGATCGATCACCATATCCACGCGCTTCAGCGTATCGATCGCCGGCTGGTTGCCCGTGAGCGCATGCCGGCCCTGCAAGCCCGCGACCTTGCCCTGGCCGTACTTGGGCACGTTGAGATGAAAGGTCGTTGCGCCCAGGCTCTGCGCGGCCAGCATGAAGGCCTGGGCGTATTCCTGCTGATCCTCGCCGCCGCTCAAGACCGCAACGACTTCGCCCTTCTTCACCTTGCAGAGTGCCAGCTCGGCCTTGAAGAGCTCGAGCATTTCAACATCAACGATTTGTCGGGACATCTTCACTGATCTCCTGTTTGCCGAACCTAGACAAGCGGCCGTCGAACCGATCGCGCGGTCGCGCTAGAAGCTCTTCAACGATCGAAAGGAAGCCCTCGGTGTCGTCGATCTGCATTTGGTGACCGGCGCTTCGCAGCGTCCTGATCGCGATTGACGGCAGCAATCCGCGAATTTCTTCTTCATCTTCGGGCAGAATGACCCCTCCCCGCCCCGCGACGATCAACGCGGTCGGAACGCTGAGATGGGCGAGGTCGCGATGAATGTCATCGTGATGAAAGCCCTTGTGGCTCTCGATGAGCGCACGCTCGTCGCAGGTATGCATCCACTCGGCCCGGGTGCGGATGTGCTGCTCGGGCCACCGCGGAGCAGAGGGGCTTCGCAGCGCCGCGTCGGCTTCTCCGCGCTTCGCGCTTTCAAGCAATTTGAGAAGCGGTTCGACCGGAATCGGATAGGCGCGACGTCCAGGACCGGAGACCGGCGGGTCGACCAGTATCAGTTGCTCCATGGACGACGGCCGGCAACGTGCGGCGCGGATCCCGATGCGTCCACCCATCGAGTGGCCCAGCAGCGCGTAAGGGCCCATTCCGAGCTCTTCAGCGAATCCGATGAGGTCGGATGCGCACGCGTCGAGCGAATAGTCGAGATGCGGGCCGCTTTCGGAAAGGCCGCGACCGCGGACATCGAGCACGAAAACGTCGTGTCCGGAGCACAGACGCTCTGCGATGAAGGCCCATTGCGCCGCAGTCGTCGAGATGCCGGGGACAATGATGACCGCCGGCCCGGACCCGCCGAACCGCAGATAATGCTGCCGAATGCCGTTGGCACGCACATGCGCGCCGTAAAGCAATCCGGATGCTGCGGCGCCGCTCACGTTCTCTGATCCTCTGTGTGGTCATCCGACAGCGCGTGAAGCCGCTCGATAGCGGCCTGCGTCGGCATGACGTCCGCGTATTTGCTGGCGATATCGAACAGGTTGACGGCGTGGGACGTGGGCGAGCGGTCGTAGACGGCGTCGCTCGGCACAATTGATTTGAAGTTCAGCGCGCACGCATCCACGACCGAGGCCCGCACGCAGCCGCTGGTCGTGCAGCCGGTCACCACCAGCGAGTCGACGCCGGCACCGATCAGATACGTCGCAAGCGGAGTGCCGAAGAACGCGCTTGCCTGAGTCTTCGGCAGGAGCAACTCGCCGGGCTCCGGCGCCGCCTCGCGGACAAAGTCATAGCCCTCAGGCGGGATCCGCATGATACCCGGAATCTTCGAGGAGAACGCGCCCTGGTCCTGGCCCACCTTCCGTGCGACATGCGGGAAAATCACCGGCCACTTCTTCTCGCGAAACAGCCGCGCCAATTCGGCGATGTGTGCGATGGCGTGCCAACCGGCTTCGCCGCAGCTAGTCGGGTATTGCTTGATCGCTTCGCGGATCGGCATCGGCCGGTTGCCGACCGAGCGATACTGCACGTCGATGACCAGCAATGCCGGTCGTTTGCCGAATCCCGCCGCGCCACCCAGCCCGGCGAGGGCATAGGTCTCGCGCTCGTCCAGCGGTATCACATCGTCCCAGGGTTGCTTGGTGCCAGTCACGGCTGCGCTCCAGCGGTCACACTCGCGGGCATGTCAGTGAAGCGGCACGGTGGTCGCGTCGTACCGGTAGATCCAATCGTACCGCGCAGCCGTCGCTTCCGGCGCCCACTGGGTCTTGATGTAGTCACCTGCCGTTTCCGGCTTGCACAGCGCCTGATTGTGGAAGATCGGCAGCATGCCGGCCGCGGACTTCGTGACCATGGTGGTGCGATCGAGCCGCAGGCCCTGATACGTCTTGAATGCCACCGCGATGTCATCGGGATTCTCCTCGAAGCAGCGGGCGAGGACGGATGCATCCTCCAGGGCCATGTTCACACCCTGCCCGAGGTACGGCAGCATCGAATGGCAGGCGTCGCCGAGCAGGGTGATGCGTCCCTTCGACCACGTACCCAGCGACGGCCGCACGAACAGGCCCCACTTGTTCAGGGTATCCACGTTCCTGACCAGCTCGACGATATCCGGATGCCAGCCCTCGAAGTCCTTCAGGCAGTCCTCGACCGAGCCCTTCTCCGACCAGGATTCGAGCAGCCAGTCGTTATGGTCGACCTGGCCCGAAAAGGTCATCATGACCGTGTTCTGCCAGCGCACCGGATAGGCGGTGACGTGAGCGGTGGGCCCGATCCAGGTTGCCACCTCGGGTTCGCGCTGATGCGGCGCAAGGCGGTCGACCGGCACGAGACCACGCCAGGCGATGGCCTTCGTGTACTGGCTCTCGATGTTGCCGATCAGGCCAAGACGGACCTTCGAATGAGCACCGTCAGCGCCGATCAGGGCGCGCCCTTCGACTTCGGAGCCGTCAGCGAGCTTGGCCCGAACCCCTTCATCGTTTTGACTGAACCCGACAACGTTGGCGTTCAGATGAATGGCGCCCGGCTTCAACTGGCGCACGCCGTCAACGAGGATCTTCAGCAGGTGAGCACGCAGCAGCAAATAGGGCTGGTTGCGCGCCGCGTCGGAGCTGCGGTTGTAGAGGGGCCACCTATCACCGGTGTTCCAGAGCCGGATCGAGCGTCGCTCGGCCGCGATGCAGTTCTGCTCGACCTGTTCGGTGAGGCCGAGATCCCGAAGAACGCGCACGCCGTTCATGGAGATCCAAAGACCCGCTCCCACCTCGCGCAACTCGGACGCTTGCTCAAATACATCACAATCGATGCCGCGACGAAGCAGCGATAGCGCCATCGCCAAGCCGCCAATGCCGGCGCCGGCAATGAGGACGCTTGATTTATTGACCTGTTCAATGCTCATGACATCTCCAAACGATAATTGCGCTGTCTCGCAACGGGTTAGGCGGCATCTTCGGAGACTTGCTCGGCGGCAAGGCTCCTTACGGCCTCGAAAATCTTGGTGTAGCCGGTGCAACGGCAGAGGTTGCCGTGCAGGTAGTGACGGATTTGTTCGTCGGTCGGGTGCGGCGTCGCCTTTAGCAACGCCGTGACCGCCATGATGAAGCCTGGCGTGCAGAAGCCGCACTGAAGGCCGCCGTGAAGCACGAACGCCTTCTGAATCCGTGACAGGCCATTGGGCGGCGTCACGCCCTCGATGGTCGTGACCTCGCGCTGATCGACATCGACGGCGAGTGTGGTGCAACTCGAAATCGGCTCACCGTCGAGCAGAACGGTGCACGCGCCGCACACCTCCATGTCACAGGAACGCTTGGTTCCCTTCAGGCCAAGGCGATCCCGGATAAGGTCGATCAATAGCGTATGGGTTGGAACGTCGATCGCGATCGCCTGACCGTTCAACGAGAATGAGATTCGCAACACATCTGTCATTTCACACGCTCCCGGCTGCGGCGATCGCCTCTTCCGCGTTTCGCAGAAGCAAGACACCCGCAAGGTGGCGCTTATAGTCGGCGCCGCCATGCCGATCCTCGTTGACTTCCAGCTCACCCAGCGCCGTCGGGAGCACCGCCTCGATAGCCGGGCGGACTTCGGCGACGGATATGCCCTGGAGGACATCTTCGATGGCCTTCAAAGGCTGAGGTCGAGAACCGAGCGCTCCGACCCGCACGCGGGCGCTTCTGATCGTCCTTCCGCCGGCGCCCAGCGACCAAGCCATCGCGACATTTACCGAGGGCCTCTCACCATGCTTGAAGCGCCGATAGGTCACAGGTCCGGTCGGGCGCGGAAACACAATGACCGTCAGTAGCTCATCCGGCTCCCGCACCGTTTCCAGCTCACTCCGGATGAAATCGTCAGCGTGAACGACACGCGTGCCGCCGGGGCCATTAAGCACCAGCCGTGCGTCCAGAGCCGCGAGCATCGTCGGCGGATCGGCGTGGGGCTCACCGAAGCACAGATTGCCTCCGATCGTTCCGACGCTGCGGACCCTGACGTTCGCGACGTTGGCACAGAGCGAGGACAGCGCCGGCACATGCTCGCGAATAACAGGATCACTGGCGATCTTGTTGTGCGTACAGCGCGCACCGATTTCGATGTCATTCGCATCGCTGAGAACAATGCGATCAAGTCCAAGGATTCCCTTGATGTCGATAAGCCGGTCCGTATGGATGACGCGCATCTTCATCGCCAGCAGCAGTTCGGTTCCGCCGGAGTAGAACATGCCGTCGCCGGACTCTCCGACCGCACGCACGGCGTCGGCGATCGTCGAAGGCCTCTCGAATGCGAAGGGTGAAGGCAGCATGATCAGGCCGCGCCCAACATTTCTTTGAGCCGCTTCTCGAACTCCTCGAAGTTCTGATCGACGCGACGCTTGATGACGCCGAACCCCATAGTCGCGAGGCGACCTTGCACGTCGACCTTCGCGTCCACTGCGAATGTGGACCCCGCCCCTTCCGGCGTCACGGTCACGTCGAGAACAACCGCCAGCCTCGTCCCGGTGATCTTGTCGCGACCCGTGGCGCGCGTGCGGACGTGAGACGGCTCCGTTATCGATTCAACGATGATGTCGGCCGGGACCTCGAGCTTGAAGGGGCCGATCTTCTGTTTGACGGTCGCTTTGTAAGTTGCAAGCCGCTCGATTTCCTCGACGTTTTCGCAGCCGGGGATGCAACCCGATATGCGAGGGACGTCGAGCAGCGTGCTCCAAAGCTCCGCCGGTGTCGCTGGCACCACCATCGACATATTGAATTCCATGAATTCAGCTCCTCTTCTGCAGGGCGCGCCATACCTTTTCGGGCGTCATTGGTAGGTCGGTGATCCGAATGCCGTAGGTGGAGAACAGCGCGTTGGCGATCGCTGGCGCGACCGGAAGGATCGCCCCCTCGCCCATTCCCTTGGCGCCGCCTGGACCAGGACCGTCGCCGTTTTCGACAAGGATGGTGTCAAACACGGCAGGAACGTCGGAGATGCGCGGTATCGAATAATCGATCGGCGTCGCATTGATCGGCTGGCCATCCTCGAACTCCAGCACTTCATAAAGCGCGTGTCCGAGGCCCATGATGGCAGCCCCCTCGTCCTGCCCTTCCGCCGCGACGCGATTGATCACGCGGCCGACGTCAGCGGCGCTGGCATATCGGGGGACATGGATCTCGCCGGTGTCTTCATCGACAACGATTTCAGCGAGGCCCGCGGAAGTCTCCCAGAACAGAGGGGACTCGACCAGAGCGCCCTTGTTCGAGCGCGGCGTAATCGCACCGCGGCCGATGACCTCTCCCGAATCGACACCCAACGTGCGGTGAAAAATTTGATGGAAAGTGAGAACCTCTGATCCGGTCGAGACACCGCCCTCAACAAGCGACAGGTTCTCCCGGGGAAGCTCCCAGACGTCAGCAACCATTTCGAGGATCTGATCAGCCGCGTCGAGTGCGGCATTTTCGACGGAAAGGCCGACGACAACGGTCGATCGGCTTGCGCCTGTGCCCCAATCGTAAGGGGCCACGGAGGTATCGGTGCGCAAGACGGTTACCGCCGAGATCGGCTGCTTCAAGGTCTGCGCCGCGATCCGTCCCATGGTCGCGTGCGCCCCCTGCCCGACTTCGATGCTGGAGACCGAAACGAGGATCGACCCGTCGATCTTGAGACGTACGATCGCGTTACTGATCGGCGTATTGGCGGGATCGGTTGCGGCGACTGCCAGTCCGCGCGCCTGCCGGTTGGACGCCTTCACCTCCGATGCGAACGACTGGGTCACCCGGCCCATCAGATCGCTCATATCCATGTCGAGCGGCCGCAAATCGGGTCGGATGCGCTCACCGCGGGACGCGAGGTTCAGCAACCGAAACTCGGCCGGATCCATGCCGATTGCCGCCGCGACATTATCCATGTGCGATTCTTTGGCCCAAACAGCTTGCGGCCCCCCGATCGAGCGGAAAGCCGCACCTGGAACGGTGTTCGTGTAGACCGCACACGCCTCGAGGCGCAGATTGGGCACCACGTAAGGGCCGATGATGCGATTTGCCGATTTCGTGGCGACGGCCGAGCCCGTGTCAGAATATGCCCCGCCATCGAGCAGCAGCTTGGCGCTCTTCGCGAGGATCCGCCCCTTGGCGTCCACCGCCGTTCGGATCGTGATGTCGGCACCCAGCCTTCGGCAGGTGAGCATCGATTCGGCCATGGATTGGGCAACCCGAACCGGGCGCTGCACCTTCCACGAAGCGGCCGCAACCAACGGCTCGATCTTCACCGAGGCCTTGCCGCCAAAGCCTCCGCCGACAAACGGAACGATCACCCGGACCTTGGCCAACGGCAGTCCGTAGAGCCGCGACAGCACTTTCTGAACAGCGGTCGGCGTTTGTGCACCTGCCCAGACCGTCAGGGAGTCCCGCTGGAAATCCGCAATGACCGCATGCGGCTCCATTGCGAAGTGAGAAATCGCCGGGAAGGTGAAACGGTCTTCGTGGATGTAGGCCGCGGCCGCCTCCGCGGCGTCAACGTCTCCGACGTTATTCCGGTAAGTGTGGAATATATTGCTGTTCTGGGTCGGCCGGGCCCCGCCCTTGAAGTAAAAGTCTTCGAGGTTTTCGTGGCGCTCATGGATGAGCGGCGCATCTTCCGCAATGGCTTCCTGGATGGTCGTTGCGCGCGGAAGCTCCTCGTATTCGACATCGACCAGTTCTGCGGCATTTTCCGCGATCTCGATCGTCTCCGCGATCACTACGGCGACGGGTTCGCCCACATATCGCACACGGTCGGTCGCGATGATCGGCCGGTCTTTGAGCACAACGCCCCAGCAACCGAACGAAGCGACATCTTCGCCGATGAGCACGTCCACGACGCCGTGCATCGATCGTGCAGCGTTCGTGTCGATCGAAACGATGCGGGCATGAATGGCCGGCGAGCGAACCACAAACCCATGCAGCATTCCCGGAACCGTCAGGTCGGTCACGTACTCGGCGCGCCCCGTGACCTTCTCAATCAGGTCGGGTCGAACGGAACTCATGTTGTCAGTTGCCGACATCCGCAAATCCGATGGTATCTGGCTGCCTCCGCCGAAGATTGCAGGGCCTGCTTGGCGCCTCTCGAAGGCAATCCGCGGACGCTAAGCCATTTATCACTCGTATGCAAGTGCTACGCTTGTACACAACTAATGAGACCGTGTGCATCGGCCCCAGAACGGAGACAGGGCGCGACAAGTCGCTTGCACCCAATGTTCACCGCCGCGCGGTTTCAATCCTTCGATGTCCTAGATTTCAGCGCCCGGAAGCCGATGCGCCGGAAAAAGGGGCCCGCCATCGCCCGAAGCGCCTCGACGCGGCAGAGCGCGATAAAGCAGGACTGAGGTCGAACAAAGATGGATTCCTGAGTTCAACGAATGTAGACAATCGACCAGCGCCGAAGACTTTCGGAGCTGAACAGTCACACTTTTCTAAAAATGAGCTCAGGCAACGTACCGCGAGGGGACGAAAGTCGTGCAATCGAAAACAAAGGCGCGCTCGGCGGAGAAGCTGAAGCAAGCTGTACAGTCCTACAGGCTGGATGACGCACCGGGCTTCTTATTGCGCGTCGCGCTCCGTACTCACACGTCCATCTTTGCCGCGAAGATGATTGAAGAACTAACTGCACCCCAATTCTCAACGCTGGCGAAATTGAGAGAGGTCGGACCTTGTTCTCAAAACCACCTAGGACGGCTGATTCACTACGACTCAGCCACAATCACCGGCGTTATCAATCGTCTCAAATCACGCGGCCTGATCAAGAGCTCCAAGGATCCCTTGGATCCACGACGGCGGGAAATCGATTTGACTGAAAAGGGCAGGCGCGTAGCGGATGCCGCGATCGAGACTGTTGGTGAGATTTCAAGCGAGACATTCGCTCCCTTGACCCGGGAAGAATTTCGAACGCTTACCGAACTTCTCAAGAAAATCATACGCCGCTGAACCGGCAGTGGTCCACATTGACGATCATCGATGAGCCGAATCGTTGGCCAATCATTTCAGCCGACTGCGGTGAGACAAGATGGCCCGGCGATGGAGCCGGGCCAAGTAAAGGGAGGAAGCGAAAGATGGTGATCTCTCGCGAAACGCCGAATGCGGATTTCGATCGAAGACAGCTCAACGAACGATCTCAGCAGCAGAACTATCAGACATTCCGCACAGCATTTTGTGCTGAAGACGATGCCACTGCATAACTTTTCCGGCATCTTAATCGCACAGATCTCAGTCACATACCGACTCCGACACTGCCACGCGAAGAACACGACGGCGCGAGTGAGCGGCGAACGCGTCTTCCACAACGTTGTCTAAGGCCAAGAACTCCACGTCCTCCTCGCTAAGCCGGCCGCGCCCCCGCTCCGCACGAGGTGATGCACCTCCCTCTTACATTTGGCAGCCAGCGGCGCGGGCGACTTCCGCAACGCGTGCAGGGCAGGTCAGGTGCGATCAATGTCGCCATAGTGAAGATATTCTCTGAGTGGCTATCCTCAATTGTTTCTGCGTAGCGTGCGGATAATCTTTGTTCTGAAGCGCGCCAGGTCGAAGAAAAGTTTTGGCACTCTCTTAACCGCAACCGCTTTGCCATCGATTGCGAGATGTAGAACTCGGATCAATCTAGCGAGACCGATTTCCATAAATGCCTCCCGAACATGTACGTCATTGGCTATCGTGAGCTGGTTGTTCACTACGACGATGGACGACGCTAGATTAGGCTCCCTCTCCAGAACGAAGTCTCGGCATGCTGCCGCAAACTCCTCCTCTTGAGCGCTCAAAGGTATGCTGAAGACACTCCGAGCATCTTCCGCCATATTCCGGGTCCTTTATGCCAGCCGGCGGCGGGACAGCCGCATGCCGCCTTTCGCTTTTCGATTTCTAATGGCTCACGCGCTTCGGCGCTTTCTTCCCGCTCGGCAACACGTCCATGCAAACACCTTCATAGATTTCCGCAGCCATGCCTATCGTCTCTCCAAACGCAGGATGCGGATAAATGGTCTTGCCGATATCAATCGCATCGGCGCCCATCCCAGCTATATCTCTCCGATCATGTCGCAGCGTGCGGGCCAACGATGACGCCGCCGACAATGCAATGCGTCTCCTGGTCGAAGGTCAGCACTTCGTCATTCCACGATTGCGCATCGGCCACCTTGATCAGCGGATCGCTGTGAACGGTCATTCTCGTTGGTTCCAGCGAACTCCTTCCTTGGTAGCATTGAGTTGTCCGGCATGTTTTGCCGAAGATCCAACCCATCTGACAGAATGCGCAGCTAAAGGGGGCGCGCTATCGTCTATACCCGGCATTCTCTGCCGCACCGCGCATAGGAGCAGAGCCGATAAGAACTCTTCTGCACGGAGACGGGTGAAACGCGCCATTCTGCCGCGGCCGGATTCGCACGCATGAATTGCAGTCGCTTTCGTCGCGCAACCGGGTCGAGGCTCTCTCAACGATCCGCAGGCAGGATGCCAAGCGGCGACCGCGACCACCAGGGACCGATCGCCTCGCGGCCGCGCGCCGGACGGGCCGCATTCAGTGTTCTGCCGCGAAATTTTTCCTCCGCCGCCCTACTTTTCCGTGACGATCATGTTTCAGCGAGCTATCCTTTGAGGGGATCCTTCGCCTTATCGCCGCCCGACAGATTGGAACTGCAGTTTCAACGAGTGAATTCGATGCGCAAGTCACCCGCTTTTGAAACGGATGACGGCTTTGCCCGAATGAATTTGCCGGACCTTCGGATCAATTACGATCCGATCGATCCAGACCAGTTCGACCGACCAGTCGTCTCCTTCTGCCTCGAGACAGGTCAGGACAACGACGAGCTGCCACTTCATTCGCACAAGAAGGGGCAGTTGGTGGTCGCCTCTCATGGATCGGTCATGTGCCGTGTACCGGGCGGATTATGGATCGTTCCGCCGCAGGGTGCCGTATGGATACCCGCCGGCGTTCTGCACAGCAACTGCGTGTCAGACAACGGAAAAGTCTACGTCGTCTTCATCGATCCGCAGGCGAGTACGCTTCCAACCACCTGCTGCACATTCACGATATCGTCGCTCGTCCGCGAGTTGATACATCGATTGTCCGTATTTCCGCCCTTGTATCCGATCGAGGGACCGACAAGTCGACTTGGGCGCGTATTGCTCGACGAACTGGTGCAGATGTCCACCGAACATATGTACCTACCTATCTCCTCCGATAGTCGACTTCAGCATCTGGCCGCCTCCCTTCTCAATGATCCTGCCGATCGGAGTACGGTCGAGGAGTTGGCTGCTCGATATGCGATGAGCGAGCGCACATTCGCCCGTCTGGTATTCAAGGAAACCGGGCTGACGTTCGGGCGCTGGAGACAGCGGCTCCACATCTTGGTCGCGTTGCAGCGACTATCGGACGGATCTTCCGTCCAGGCCGTGTCACTCGATCTGGGCTATGAAACGCCTAGCGCCTTCATAACCATGTTCAAGAAGACAATGGGTAAGAGCCCCCGTCGCTTCCTCGCTGAGCGGTCCAGCTTCGCCAGCCGGGAGCCGTTCGTATAACGCGATAATCGGAGAGTCAGAGAGCTCGACCATCGAAGAGCTGCGGCCCCGGCGCGATTGTCGGGGCCGCATCGCTTCTCTCGTTTACCGCGCGTTGAACGGAACCAGCGGATACTGCAGTTCCGCCTCCGCAACGGCCCGCGGCGAGACTACACGAGGCCTTCCATTCTGCGCCTGCAGCATGGTTATGTCGCTGCCCATATTCTGGCCGGTAGCATCAAATTTGATCTTGCCGCTCGACATCAGGAACGGCGTCATGTCAGTCGTCTTGAGCGCAGCATGGATTGCTGCAGATTCCGGGGAAGCTGCGCGGGTCACCGCATCTCCGACAATCTGCACGGCTTCGAACGCGCATCCCGCGTTTCCATCGAACCAGTCGTTTGGATAGTCGGCGGCGAACCGCTTGAGAATGGCTTCGGTGTCCGGTGCCTTCGGGTTGCACCACAAGCCTGTCGCGATTCCGCCGTCGCCATATTTGCCCAGCGCGTCGTAATACGCCTTATCCTGCACGCCGTTGGAGTTCGGCGAGAAGATCATCTTGGGATTCCACCCCTGCTTGATGCATTCCCGAATGATCATGATGGCGTCATTGACGCGCGTCACCGACACAAGCGCATCGGCCCCCGACGCCTTGGCCTTCGCGACCTCAACCGAGAGGTCCTTGGCCCGCTCGTCATACGGAACGTACTGAGCGATCTTCACCGGAACGTTCTCTTCCTTCCAGGCCTGATCGATGCTTGCCGCGGTCGATTGGCCCATCGTGTTGTTGAGATGTAGAACGGCAACGCTCGTCGGCGGATCCTTCAGCGTCGACAGGACCGACTTCAAGTCGGCGAGAGACTTCCTGACGATCGTCAGCGACGTGGGGTAGTAGCGAAAGACCTGGGTGAACCCTTGCGATGTCACCTGGGTCGCGCTTGCGATATGCACCACCATCGGAACGGCTGCGGCCTCCGCGGCCTGAAGCGCCGAGATGGTTGCTCCTGAGTCCCAGGCTCCAATGAGTACCGTGCAACCTTGCCTGATGAGGCCTTCGGCGGCGATTCGCCCGTTCTCCGGTCTGCTCTGCGTATCCGCATGGATGATTTCGATGTCGATTCCGAACTTCTCTTTGGCGAACTTCGCACCAACGTTGATACCGCGCACGCAAGCCTGTCCGGGGAACGCCAACACACCGCTGCTGGGCATGATCGCGCCGACTCGCACCTTGGCGGGGGTCGCCGCCTTGACCGGCCACGATACAAGCCCGGCAGCGATGCCAACGCCGCTGCCGAGTACGGTGCGGCGCGTTATCCGGTTTCCGATGCGATCCTTCATGTGATGTCCCCTTCTGTTGACTGCAACGAATATGAGGCGGTTCGGTAGGAAACTTTATGGATAACCGTGCGCGTTGAAGCTCGAAAGCTGCTGCGAGGCGCGCCAGACACGTATGATTCGCATAAGCGGCAATGGTTCAGATCACATTCCCATCTCGGTCTTGATCAGGTTCTCTTCGGTGTCGTCGTAAAGCGTATCGATCAGCGACCGGTATCGTTCCATCAGTTGCTTTCGGCGCTTTTTTCGTGTCGGCGTCATCACGCCATTCTCCGGAGACAGCTCCTCCGGTAGTATTCGAAAGGCCTTGATTTGCTCGGCTCTCGCCAGCCGGCTGTTTGCTTTGGCAATCTCGCCTTCAATCATTCGGACGACCACCTCGGAATTCGCCAGGTCCGAATACTGCGCGATCTTGAGATCGCGCGATTTCGCCCAATCCATCGTCGCGGTCGCGTCGACTTCGATCAACGCGGTGAGATACTTCTTTCCTTCTCCAATCACCGCCGCTTCGGAGATGAACGGACTATGCCGGATCTCGTTTTCGATCTGGGTCGGGCTAATTGACTTTCCGTTGGAGGTATTGATGATTTCCTTCTTGCGATCAATCAGCTTGAAAAGCCCGGTCGGCCCGACTTCGACGATATCTCCGGTATAGAGCCAACCGTCCCGCAGAGCCGACTTGGTTTCCTCGGGCTTATTCCAGTATCCAACAAAGAGCCCCGGTCCGCGGGTGATCATTTCCCCGTCTTCAAGAACCGCTGTCTCCCACGCCGGATCCTGCAAAGGCACTCCGACAGTGCCAGCCTCGGGCCATTCTGCCATCTGGACCAGGTTGGCTCCGACCAGTTCTGTCTGGCCGTAGCACTCCTTGAGCTGAAGTCCCCACAATTGCCACAGAGACATCAGTTCGGAAGGCATCGCCGCCGAGGACGTGAAGGCAACCGTGAGCTCTTCGAATCCGACTTCGGCAAGCAATGGACGGAATATCTGTTTCCGGCAGACCTCGAAGAGCCCGGATATGAAGGGGTCTGGCTCACCACCAGCCTGACGATCATCAAGCGCCTTGCGGGCGATCTTCATCGCGAATTGATAGTCCTGCTTCTGCCTCGCAGATCCGGAATGAACCTTGCTGAGGATCTGCGTGGCAAACCGCTGAAAGAACCGCGGCGGCGCCATGAAGTAGGTCGGCCTGACTTCCTTGATCGTTTGAGCGAAATCCGCGCTCGTCTCGCCAAAATACGGAACCATTTTTGCGATCAATGGCATTGTCGTGGCTTGCGCGCGCGCGACGGTATGCGACATCGGCAGATGGACGACAACGCGATGCGTGTCGGTGCGCATGCGCGTGGTAAACGTCGTCACGCAGTGCGCGCCGGCGAGCAACGAGAGATGGGTCAGCATCGCACCTTTCGGGAAGCCTGTCGTGCCGGAGGTATACCCGATGCTCGCCAGGTCACTGGCCTTGGCCTTCGCCGCCTGCTCCCGCAAAAATGCGTCGGTGTCGACTGGAGCCGTCCCACAAAATTCCTTCAGGGAGACGACATTTGCCGCTCCGCCGGTCCCGTTCCATGCACCATCCAGCATGATGATCTTTTTCAGCTTTTCAGCCTGGCCGGATCCAAGGACGATACCGAGCTGAAGCTCGCTGCCGACGAAGGCAAAGGACGCTCCGGAATCGCTCAGATAGTAGCCGACTTCTTCCGGCGATGAGGTAAAGTAGACACCGACCATTACTGCGCCGGCGCAGATCGTCGCCATGTCCGCAAGCAGCCACTCCTGGGACACGTCCCCCATGATGGCGATGCGGTCGCCGCGCTCGAGCCCGGCTTTCTGCAGGGCGACCGCCAGGCTCGCGACCCGATCCGAATACCGCTTCCACGTCACGGCGATCCACTCGCCGTGACGCTTCTGATGATACGCGACCGTGTCCGGGCGCTCCGCTCTTCGCGCGCCCAGAAGCTGCGGAATGGTCACGTCGACGAGTTGAGCTCCCGACGTAAGGGATTCGACGTTCATCTTATCGCTCCGCGAAGCGCTTCCGCTTCTCCGCAAATGCGGCTACAGCCTCACGACGCTCTGGCGATGCGAAGGTAAGCATCTCCAGCGCGGCCGAAGTATCGAGAAGCAGGTGTGCATACTGCTTGATGATCTTGTTGACGCTGTATTTCGTCCAAATGATCGATTCCTGCGGGCCCCCCGCAAGCATCTCGGCGTATTCGATCGCAGCGTCTTTGACGTCCCGGTTCGAAATGACTTCGTTGATCATCCCCATCGACGCTGCCTTCTCTGCGGAAATGAAATCGCCCGTCATGAGATAGTGTTTCGCGCGCACAGGCCCCATCAAGAGAGGCCAGATCACCGCACCACCGTCGCCTGCAACGACGCCGGCGGTTACGTGCGTATCAGCAAATCGCGCGGTCGGGTTTGCGAAGATGACGTCGCAAAACAGGGCGAGCGTTGCGCCAAGCCCGACGGCAACGCCGTTGACCGCCGCGATGAGCGGCACCTCGACTTCGAGCATGTTGCGGATAAGGTGACGTCCGCTCCTTGTCGGCGACGGAAGTTTGCCCTTGTCGAGCGACTTCTGATCGCCGCCCGAACAGAAGCCGCGCCCCGCACCGGTCAGCACGATCGCACGGACCGACTTGTCCTTATCGAGATCCACGAAGACCTGCTCCAGTTCTTCGTGCATGTCCCAATTGATCGCGTTCAGAATTTCCGGCCGGTTCATCGTCACGACGGCAACGCCGCTGGCGCGCTTCTCGATGATCAGATACTTGTAGCCATGCTGTTGCATTGGTCTTTCCCTTTTATTTCTTTGCGAATTTACTTCTGAGGCCGCATAGCTCGAATTTGCCCGAGGATGTCTTCCGTGGGCCGCACGACGTTGTTTCTGTCGTTGAAATGGGGAATCACATAGCGCCCGACCATCTCGATCGCTTCCATGATCTTCTCGTGGTTCACCGAATCGAGATGAAGAAGCACCTCATCGATCCCCAGCGCCTGGAACTTTTCGATCTGGCGAATGACGGTGTCGGGGCTTCCGCAGACCGTCGTCGCGGAGTGGTTAAGCAGATAGTCCCAGTCCTTTGCGGCACGTTCCATCGCTGGGACGCTTTCGCTCATGTACGCATAGTCATCAGCAAGTTTCGCCAAGCGGGGATACGCGTCGGTGGAGATCCTCGCATAGTGCATCAGAGGCTCAGCGTAGTCGTCCTTCGCCTTCTGGTCCGTGGGGCCGATGCCGAAGAAGAGCGGAATGCCGATGCGAGGACGCTCAAGCGGGCCGAACTCGTCCCGTCTCCAAGCACTGCGATACGCGTTGATCAGCTTTTCCTGGATTTCCCATCCTTGGTAGATGTTGCTGCTCATCACGGCCAGCCCTTCGGAGCCGGCCCAGCTGTGACTGCGTTCGCTGGTCGCGGCAATGCCGATGACCGGATGCGGCTTCTGAACCGGCTTCGGGACGAGCATTCGCGGTGGAATCTGGTAATATTTTCCCTCGAAAGTGAAGATATCCTCGCGCATCGACTTCTTCAGAAGCGCGAGACCTTCCTCCATCTGCGCAAGCGTTTCACTTGGATCGACATTGAACGCGCGCATTGCGATGGTCGTATTGGCACGGCCGCCGTAAAACTCCATGCGGCCATGGGATAGGATATCGGTGACCGCCAATCGCTCTGCCGACCGCAAAGCATGATTGATCCTGTGCGGCATCAGGGTAACCGCGGACCGCAGCTTCACGCGCGACGTCACGGCGGCGAGGTAGCCATACACGACTTCAGGCGCTGAGCTCGAGATGCCACCGAGCGCTACGTGCTGCTCGGAAAGCGCGACGCAGTCGAACCCGACCTTTTCCGCGAGGCGCACCTCGTCCACCAATTCATGAAGTCGGCGAGCATAGCTCTGCCCGACCTGGGTTTCTTGCTCCGACCAAAACCCGAACGTAAGTGCCATCTTTTAAATCCTCTGGGAGATTCGAGATCGGCACAGCGTTTCATAGGCGGAGCAACATTTTCGTTCGAATGCTGGTCGTCGTTACATAACTTTCCAAATTTTGTGCTGTAAGCAGCCAGACTACGCTCCTGTCCCTGACCAACACTTGTTGCGGGCCGCAACGTCGTTTTCCTTCGCTGGCAGCTTCCTGTGTTGGCGGCACACATGAGGTGCAACCGGCGTCAACTTATTTACCGAACGAGGCGGCCAGAAGATCTGTTATCGCCTCAAGGCATCGCTCGCCGATTTCGACGGTCGAACCATGCGGATCGCCAATGACGCCGTTGTCCGTGATCGACTTGATCCCATTCTTCCACATGGAGTGAAGCTGCTCTTCAGATAGCACGCCTAGGTGTCCCACTTCGAACCGATCCAGCCGCACGCTATCGGGGCGGAGACACATCATGAGAGATGTCTCCGCTATATCGGCATGCCCACCGACTGCATTCGGGTCACCTCCGGCATCTTTAACGGCGCTTCGCCACCTGTCGATCCAAGCGATAGAGTCACAGAATGCGTCGATCTCAACATCTTTCGGAACCGCGCGCCTCAACCGAGGAAGAATGTCGCGCAGGACGGGAAAGTTTCCGATATGTCCGGAGAAGAGCAGAATCCGCCTGAAACCATGCAGCGCGAGACTTGTGCAGTAGTCCAGGCAGATTGCTTCAAACGTTTCCGGGCGAAGGGAGATGGTGCCGGGAAAGACAAGATGGTGAGCTGAACAGCCGACCTTGATCGTAGGGGCTATCAGGGCATTGCCAAGATGCCGCGCCACTTTCGCCGCGAGCGCGTCAGCGTGATCGGCATCCATGCAAAGCGGAAGATGCGGTCCATGCTGCTCGACAGCGCCGCATGGGATTAGGACCGTCGAACCTCCTTGCGCCAGGGCAGCCGATACCTCCTCGAAGCTCATGAACTCCAGGCGGATTTCTTCAGGAGATGCCAATGCGGTCATTCATTCCTTCTTCGAATTCTTCGATAGAAAGCGGGCACGCGCGTCCGCTGAACTATTCTCGGTCAGATAAGCGTTGAGATCTTCAATCGTCATCACCTCGAGCGAGGCGTCATCCATTTGTCCTGTCAAGTTCAACGAGCGCTTGATCGCGGCAAACAGCTTTTTCTCCTTTCCGCGAAGATGCTTGCATACCTCCACGGCACGGCCCATCACTTTCGCGGTGGTTGTGATCTCGTTGATCGCGCCAATTTCGAGCGCTTTCTGCGCGTCGACTAACTCGCCCCAATAGAGCAATGCTTGTGCTTCACGAAGCCCCAGCTTCTGGACTGCTTGCCGCATTCCTTTGGCTGCGGGCAAGAGGCCGTGGTTGATTTCCGGAAACCCGATCTTGCACTCGCGATTTGCGACGACGTAGTCGGCATGAAGAAGAAATTCGAGCGCCCCTCCGACCGCATACCCTCGCACGGCACATACGACCGGGCCTGGATATCTCTCCATCTCGCAAAGAAGCGCATGGAAGACCCTCATGCGGGGTCTAGATATTTCGAGGCCGGCCACTTCCTTTATGTCGCCGCCCGCACTGAAGAAGCGATCACCTTGACCCGTCAATACAATGCCTGGCGGCGACACTTGAGTAGACAATGCACGAATAGTGTTCAGCAAGCGATCGATTAGTCCGTTATTCACGGCATTTGCTGGTGGCCTATTCATGGTCAGCGTGACTATGTCGAGGTCGCGCTCGATTATGAGGTCGTCATCGTTTTCCATAGGGAAAGCTTAAGCGACATGCCTCCGAATTGATTGCTGTACACCGTTTCCGTGTCAGCGCATATCGACACAAACAGTCGCCGGAGCGCCGTATCGCGGCATTTTATGCTCCGGCTTCCCAGCGCTTCCGCCGACCTGCAAAGCCGGTTAGCCATGAAGGACAGAGCCGGTCTCGTTGAGCGGCCTGACACCCGGAGGGCGAAGCGCTCACTACATTCCGAGATATGCGCGCTGAATCTCGGAATTGTTCAGCAGTTCGTGGCTCGATCCGTGGAGTACGATAGAGCCGTTTTCCAAGACATAGCCGCGATTGCTCAACGCGAGAGATTTCGCGACGTTTTGTTCGACCAACAACACCGTTATCCCTTGCTCGTGCAAGGACTTCACTACTCCAAACATCACGTCCGTCAAAGCGGGCGACAGCCCAATAGACGGCTCGTCGAACATGACTACTTCCGGCTTCGACATGATTGCGCGTCCAATAGCCAACATCTGCTGTTCGCCGCCGGATAACGTCCCGGCAAATTGTCGCCTACGCTCTCGAAGCCTCTCGAACAATTGATAGACGAACTCGAGCGTTTCGAGGTGGTTGGCCTTCGCGCGCTTAAGCGATCCGCCCAGGAGCAGATTTTCTTCGACGGAAAGGCTTCCAAAAATCTGTCGACCTTCGGCGACCTGCGCAATGCCGAGTTCGCAGATGTCCCACGGCGGCATCCCGGTAATATCAACGCCCTTCATCTTCACGACACCACTCGAAGACGGAACGATGCCTGAGATTGATCTGATCAGCGAAGTCTTTCCCGCACCATTCGCACCCACGACACAGATCAACTCGCCCTTGTGGATCTGCAAGGAGACGCCGTTCAAGGCATTCGATCCGTCGTATGCGACACAAAGCCCGTCGATCGATAAAAGCGCCTCGTCAAGCATGGAAGCCCGTCCCCAGATAGCTTTCAAGGACCCTCGGATCCGCGACCACCTCTCTAGGACTTCCTTCCGCGATTTTGGCGCCATGATGAAGTACTACTACGCTCGACGCGATTTCCATCACGATCCGCATAACGTGCTCGACGAGCAGGATCGTTAGTCCACTGTCGGCAAGTTTCTGCAGCACGCGGACCACTCCCGCAGCTTCGGTGGGTCGGAGGCCCGCCATTACCTCGTCCAGCAGCAGTAGTTTGGGTCGCGTCGATAGCGCTTTGGCCATCTCCAGCATTTTCCGGTCCGGCAGCGTCAGCTGGTCCGTCCTCGCATCCGCTTTGCCGGCGAGTCCAACGCTTTCGAGAGAATCGTATGCCTTCGATCTCGCCTCGTTTACGTTCTTGGTCCAGCTGAAGGCTCCGACCATTGCGTTCTCGAGTACTGACATATCCCGCATCGGTCGCACGATTTGGAATGTTCGCGCGATACCTATCCTGCAGACTATTTCAGGCGGTGTATTCTCGATCGAACGCCCCTCGAAGAACACCTGCCCACTGGTCGGCCTCATGGCGCCGGCAACGAGATTGAAACATGTCGTCTTTCCTGCCCCGTTCGGCCCGATCAGCGCGGTGATACTTCGGGCTTCCAGTGCGAAGCTCACGTCGTTCACCGCGACCAGTCCCCCGAACGATCGGGAGAGGTTCTTTACCTCGAGCAGACTTGTCATTTTTCGGCCCTCCTCGGTTGCGGGAGCCACACTCGGGACGGCACCTGGATTGCCTTGCAGAGCCGGACGATCGCCGGCCAAATGCCGTCGGGTAGGAACCAGATCACCAAAATCAGAACGATACCGTACGTAATATTGTTCAGCCCCGGGATCCGAAGACTGTCGCCGAGGGCGCTCATCAAATGGTTCAGAGGAATAGCCGTGAGCGATCCGACCAGCGGACCGAACGTCGTGCCTAACTCGCCGACCACGGGCCCTATCAGGACGTCAACGGAGAGCCCCATGCCCATAATCGAATCTGGAAATATCGATCCTTGCACGAGTGCTAGAATTCCACCACCCACCGCCGCCGTCGCCGCCGATATCGAGATCACGAGGATTTTGTGCCGGAATGTGCGGACGCCGAGCGCGCGTGCAGCCCCGTCATCATCCCTCATTGCGCGCCAGACATATCCGAAATACGATCGCGAGATAAGTTCAGTTCCCACGATCCCCAGTGCCGCCAGAGCAAGAGCGATAAAGTAGTAGAAACGCGCATCCCCTCGAAGCATCGAGATTTCGATTGCGCCGGTTGGCGCAGGAAAGAACAGCCCCTGCATTGCGCCAACAAACTCCCAGCCACTGAACATAATCCTGGCGAACTCCGCGGCAGCAACCGTCAGCAGCGCGAAATAGATACCGCGCACTTCGAACCGGAAACTCAACCACGCCAGCACCGCGCCGACGGATCCGGCAATGAACATTCCGACCAGAAGGCCTATCCACGGAGAAATGCCGTACTTTACATCGAGGACGCCCACTGAATAAGCTCCTAGGCCGACAAATAGGGCGTGACCGATCGATAGTTGCCCACCGATCCCGAGCATCAAATTCCAAGATTGCCCCAAGAAAGTGAAGAGCAATACAATCGTCATCAACGAGATGACGTACGGGCTTGCCAGAGCACCGACTAAAGCGAGGACAACGAAGAGCATTGCTCCAGCGAGCCACGGCCCCATTTCAGTCGCACCATCAAATCTCTTTTGCACCAAAAAGCCCTCTCGGACGGAAAATCAGGATGATGATCAGGAGCGCATAAGGAAGCGCCGTCTTCATCGACGGAGCGAACATCAACGCCGCGATTGCCTCGGCGACGCCGATCACCAATCCACCCAAGAGTGCTCCACTGAAGCTGCCGAGGCCGCCGACGATAACCGTCACGAAAGCCAGCAGAGTAAAGTCGACAGCTAGATATGGTTGGGCGTCGAACAAAGGAGATATCAATGCGCCGGCTACGCCCGCGCAGGCCGCTCCGACACCAAAGGTCACCGCATAGACCCGAGGAATGTTTAACCCCACGATCAGGCCGCCCAACCGATTGTCTGCGGACGCTCGCAAAGACCGACCGAACGATGAAAACTTCAGATACGCTCCTAACAAGGCAATGAGCAGACCGGCAGTCGCCGCCGCTTGAAGTCTCGCCAGGTCCAATGTCACGAAACCGAGCGATACGGTTTGAAACGACAGCTGAGAAGGAGTCGGGCGCGGATCCGGTCCGAACGCCACCAGCAGCGCGCCGCTGAAGAGCAGCGACAGACCGATGAAAACAATGAACTGATAGTGATGGGGCCGGTTGACGAACCGCTTTACGATCAGGGTTTCCAAAAAGTATCCGAAGACGAACATAACGACCGCCGCGATTGCCGCCGCGACAATGATTGGAACGTCCCAAAGGCGGACCGCCCAATAGCCGATGTAGACGCCGAAGACGACCATCTCCCCGTGCGCGAAGTTGACGACCCGCATGACACCAAAAATGATCGTCAAGCCGAGCGCCACGAGGCCGTAGACGAGACCGAGCAGAATGCCACTCGCGAGAACATTGAGCCAAAGCGACAACATTAGCGGACACTGAATGGTACGAGTGTAGACCGCGGCTTGAATACGGCGATGCTCAAACCCCCGACGACTTGCGGCTGGCTTTCCTTCGCTTGAATCGAACCTACTCTGGCGTTGTTGCTGCGGCCGCCTTCGTCGACGTTTATCGTCCCCCCGTACATCAGAATTGGCTCCATGTTGGTCGACTTGATGGATGATCTCCCGCGGATAACCGCGTTCGCGACGATCTGCAAAGCTTCGAACGCAGATCCCGGGCTCGGGCCCGACATAAGAAGGGTACTCGCCGGCGGTCGCTTAGCGCTTAGGTACAGTGAATTCGCCATTCACATAGACAAGAGGTTCGAGATCAGCGTTTGTCGCCTGTGCAACTACCTCGCCGATGAAGATCGTATGACTTCCAGCGTCGTACGAATCTGAAACCCGGCAATCAAAGCTACAAATTGCCTGGATGAGACTTGGCGCTCCCGTAGCGAGTTCGCGCCACACACCTTCGCTGAAACGTATATCGCCTTTGCTCCCGTCCTGCCCCGCGAATTTCTGCGCCAGCGCAACGTGATCTGCCGCGAGGATATTCCAACAGAATGATCTGCTCTGCTTTATCGTATCGTGGGCGCCAGCCGATTTATTGACGCAGACGAGCACGCTCGATGGCTCGGTCGACAACGAACAGCCCGCTGTCAGCGTCAAGCCGTGCCTGCCCGGCTGCGTACCCGTAGTTACGATAGACACGGCGCCCGGCACGTTGCGCATTGCGCTGCGGAATTCTGTGCTGCTGAACACCGGGGTTTCTTGACTAGGCATAGGCGTCACTCGGAAGTTCATGGTGATAAATTGCCCCGACACATAGAACTGAAGTCATTCAGAGGGTTGATCTGCCGCCCTACTCGCCACTTGAATGAGCTGGATCGTATTATGTTGCGGGTCCCTGAGATGGGCCACCCGGCCATGCGCTCCCATGTCCCGGACTTCACCAAGCACCTCAGCCCCCTCCGCCCGCGCGCGTTCGACAGCCATTTCCAAATCATCCACCTCGAATACGAGGACCGCATTGTGAGACTGCTCGGATACGGATTCAGCCGGGCTTGCGATGCAAAAGGCAGCTTTCTCTCCTACGAATTGGATCCACTTGCCACGATCAGCGAAGCGGATCGTCAATCCGAGAGCCTCGTAGAACTTGGCTAACCCTTCGGGTTCGACGGCAGTAAGATAGACTTGCTTAAGCTTCACTTTCTCACTCCCGATTCCGAGCGGGCCGTCGATCTGCGATCTCTGAAAACTTCAATTGTCCTGCAATTGTGCCGCCGCTTTCTCAGCATTAATGCTCAAACAGTTTGTCGCCCACCTAGCTGATCAGCATTTTATGCTGCAGCACACAGACTTTAGCATCATTACGCACCGGCGCGCGCGGCGAGCGGAGGCGATTTATCTCTGCTGGGTTTCGACCTGTTTGGATCGCAAATGCGCTTGCCATACTTGATGTCATCGCATCGCCGGCCATCTCGATGCTGTTCCCTGGACACTTATCGATGCTTTCTGCTCTTGGACTGAGCAAATCGTCATTGCTTTGTGCAGTACGCGCCTATTTTTTCGACTTCTCACGCACCAACGCGAACAAAGCGGAACATGCCAGCGACCCCAACCACATCCTGTCGAACCAGAACGTCGTGCAACTTCATACGCTGAAAGCCGGAGTGCTTCGGTCGCTTCCTTGGTCTCGACCTTCGCCTGGATCCGCGGAAAGCAAAGCGCGAATTTCTCGTAGCTCCTGCAGGATGAAATTCAGGACCGCGCGCGTACGTGGCGCAAGATGCCGGCGCGAGGAGTAGACCAGGCTGAACGGAATGTTCGGAGACGGGAAGTTGTTCAGCACACGGACGAGCTGGCCGCTGCGCAAATCGTCGAACACGTCGACCAGCGCGAGATGGGCGATCCCGTATCCGCTTCGTGCAGCCAGATGCACGGCGCTCGCGTCATTGGCGAGAAATCCGCCCGACACGCGAAATTGCTGGGCACTCTCATTGGTCACGAACGTCCACATGTCGGAGTTCTGGTTGCTGGCGTGGACGATGCAGGTGTGCTGTGCAAGTTCCGCGGGCAAGGAAGGCTCGCCGTGCTTTTCGATATAGCTGGGCGCGGCCACGGCAACGCGTGAAAATGTGCCGGCGTGACGAACAATCAATGACGCATCTGATATCTCGCCAACACGCATCCCAAGATCGAGACGATCTTCGATCATGTCGCCGATTCGATCGCTCACCACCAATTCGACCTTCAACCCCGGGTGATCCGCCAGTAACTCGGGCAGACGTTGCGCCAGAAAGCGACCAGCGGTACCCGTCACGCCAACCCGGACCAATCCGATGGGAGAGGTACTCTGTCGTCCCACAGCCGTCAGCATATCCTCGACGCCGTCCAATATCGGTCGTGCAAGGACGACAAGCATCTGCCCGTCATCGGTGAGGCTGATCTTTCGCGTAGTGCGATGGAATAAGCGAACGCCAAAACGCTCTTCGAGCTGCGAAATCTGGCGGGCGACGGCGGCCTGGCTTACGTCGCGCTCGCGCGCCACGGCCGAGAACGAAAGAACTTCCGCTACGCGCACGAAAATGCCGAGGCTACCGAGAAGGTCCATCGCTCGTATACCTGTTCTAAGGCCCCGATACCTTCAGACGCGCTTTCTCCAGCCCTTCCTCAAGAGAGAACAGTTTTCCACTGAGCTCACTTTGCAATTGAAGATTCGAATTGACCATTCGGGAAATGAGAACGCGCATTTGCATCTTGCCTCAATAGATGGCGCTATTCCCTACACTTCCGCAGCGGCGAAAGGACTAAGTTACCTTGCCAAATCATCTCCAAATATCGACAATTGCGGACATGACCGTGCAGTTGGGTTTTTCTGACTTCGATCCGGACGATTGTCCCGTCGCGGCCACTGCCGTTCGAATGGACGTCTTAGATAACGAGAACGAGACGCCGATCCACAGTCACAGAAAAGGTCAGCTCGTTTTGGCACTCCGTGGTGGAATCACCTGCGACGTTCCAGGCACTCGCTGGATAGTACCTCCGCAGTCCGGCGTGTGGATCCCGGGCGGCCTTGAGCACAGCAACAAGGCAACAGCAAACGCGATGATTTGCCTTCTGTTCGTCGAGCCGGATTCAGCGGCCCTTCCGGAAAGATGCTGCACATTGTCGATCAGCCCGATGGTCCGCGAGATGATTCTCCGGCTCGCGGTCATGCCGCGACATTATGATCCTGACAGTCATTGTGGTCGGCTTGCCAGAGTTCTGCTTGATGAATTGACCGTCCAGCCGGTCGAGGATCTTTCGCTGCCCATTTCCGGTAACCCAAAACTTCAGCTCATAGCCGACGCTCTGACCAGAACTCCAGCCGATAGATCTTCATTGGCTGGCTGGGCCGATCGTGTAGCGATGAGCGAACGATCGCTTTCTCGGCTGGTCGAGCGGGAGACAGGTCTGACCTTCGGACGCTGGCGACAGCAAATACACCTAATGGTCGCGTTGCGGGAACTCTCCGGTGGCGCGATGGTCCATCAGGTTGCAGCCACGTTGGGCTACGGCTCTACCACTGCATTCATTACGATGTTCAAGAAGGCTCTGGGGAAATCTCCTGCCAAATACTTTCAAGAACGCTCCGAGCAGGCGTCAGTGGCAGATTAAGACGATTGCTTTTTATTTCTTCTATCGGTCGCAGGATCCGCCTTTTGTGTTCGGACTCTAGCCGTTCGGTCGCAGGCGTTTGAGCACGCACACTTGTTTTCGAGTGGACGGCACCCCGCCACGGGTTGCCTCATCCCTGCACGGCCAGCCCTGAGAAATTGACGGTTTTTCGATATAAGTCGTCATTTTGTCGAAATTTCGCAGTCGCAACTGCGGTTAGCATCTCTGTCATCGAGATGTCACCACGCGAGATAACGCGCGGGGCCGGGCCTCGATAAAGCTACCGCTTGCCCTGGGAGAAGACGATATGACAACCACGGCTCTCGACAGGATCGACATAAAGATTCTGAATGAACTGCAGCAGAACGCCGACTTAACCAACGTCGAGCTTGCTTCCCGCGTCAATCTTTCACCGTCGCCCTGCCTCGCCCGAGTTCGTACGCTTGAAAAGCTCGGGGTGATAGATCGACGAATTGCCGTACTGGATCCAGCGGTCCTCGGCATCTGCGTTACCGCCTTCATCCAAGTCAAGCTTGAAAAGCAAGTCCAGCTATCACTTGAGAACTTCACGCGCACAATTGATCGCTTGAGCCAGGTGATGGAGTGTTACCTGATGACGGGAGACAGCGACTATCTTCTCCGCGTGATGGTGTCCGACATCGAGGCTCTTGAAGACCTCATCGTCAACAAGCTCTCGCGCATACCGGGTGTTTCGAGCATTCGTTCAAACTTGGCTTTGAAGCGGATTTCTCACAAAACGGTACTTCCTATCGACTCAAACCAGCCAGTTCAGATCAAGTCATGCAACCTGGCTTCCAAGCGCATCGAGAGGCCGGCTAAGCCACAATACGACGCAGCCCCTCAGACGAGGATCGACGCCGGCATGAGCATCGAGACTTCGCGCACACTTGATCATAATGCAGCCAGCTTTTAGCGACATCGTCAATCCATCGCTTCAAAGGTCTGTCCGGATTCGGGATCGAGATCGTTCGAAACGAAGAACTTTGATTTCAATCCTCAGGGGAAGTGATCTTAAAAGACGGCTGGTCGCCTCATCGGAAATCTTTGACGCTGCTCGATCGACCGAGCAACCTAGTGACGGGGTGCGATCGGGAACATTCCTCGTTCGTGCGATTGGCTGGCGGCCGTCGTTGAAGATATATCGATGCCGGAAAGAGCGCTCGATCTCGTGCTTCGCGCTCGGCACCGGATCTCTCGCTGCTGCAGGATCTAGTTGAACTACGGTTCCGCCGCCCCTTCGCCCCGCTTGTTGACGCGATCGGAAAAATACCGCGCCGGCGATTTGCCGAGCGCCTTCTTGAACATTGTTATAAATGCGCTAACGGAATCGTAGCCGAGAACTTCAGATACCGATTGCACAGACTCTCCCGCGGATAACCGCTGAAGAGCGATTATGATGTGGAGTTGTTGACGCCAGCGACTGAACGTCATGCCGGTCTCGGCGACGACGAGGCGCATGAGCGTCCGTTCGCCGAGCGCAATGGCCTCGCCCCATTCTGCTACGGTGCGGCGATCCGCAGGATTTTCCATCAAGGCATCGGCGATCGCGCGTAGTTTTGAGTGGCGCGTAACTGGAAGATGCAATTGCTCGGTCGGCATCTCGATAAGCTCGTTCAGCAGAACCGCGGCGATATGAGCCGTTGGTCCTTCCGGATTATAGAGGGGCGGCAGCGTCGCCAAGCGATGGATTAGTTCGTGCAGAAGAGGGGTGATCGACAGCGTGCAGCACTCCTTCGGAACGGATGCCGCATTCATGTCTACGTATAGGAAATAGATGCTGGCGTTGGCGGTCGCTCGATTGCTGTGCGGCATGCCGCCGGGGATCCAGACGCCGCATCGCGGAGGCACCATCCAAAGTCCACTGGGGGCCTCGCACGTCACGCCACCGCGGTGCGCCAAAACCAACTGTCCTTTCCGATGTGTGTGGATCGGAACTTCGTCTTCCTTCTCCTGAGTATCGACCATGAGCGCAGCGACCGGACGGTCCAGCGCGTCCGGATCCAATTCACGGTAGTATTGGAGGAGAGAGCCACGCATTGTCATAACTTAGCAATTATTTGGCAAAGTGGCGAAATTCCTGCCGCGCTGCAAGTTCTATCGTTCGGGTGCTTCACGGACCCGGCGTAGAACCATGACACGAATCACTCTGTCCCGAATTTTCGGAGACATCGCATTTCCAGGTACCCTCGACCCCAAGTGGGCGCTGCTATCGGCCAATTCGTTCATTGCGGCGATGCTCGCAATTTATCTGGCGTTTCGTCTCGGCCTACAGAGACCCTACTGGGCAATGCTCACCGTCTATCTTACTGCCCAACCACTCGCCGGCGCGGTCCGTTCACGGGCCGTTTACCGTCTGCTCGGCGCCTGCGCCGCCGTGGCGCTTGTTCCGATCTTGGTCGATCAGCCGACCTTGATGACCGTTGCCATCACGGGCTGGGCAGCGTTCTGTCTGTACGTCTCCCTTCAAGACCGGACTCCCCGCAGTTACGCCTTCATGCTGGCGGGATACACGGCGACGACCGTCGCGTTCTCAAGCGTAGCTGCTCCTCATTTGGTTTTCGACGTCGCCTTGGCGCGCGTCGAGGAAATCGCGCTCGGGATCTGCTGTGCAACAGTCGTCCATACGCTGCTGTTTCCGAGCGATGTCACAGGCGCCCTGACCAAGGCAATCGATGCTGCGGTTCGTGATGCATTTGCTTGGACGGCGGATGTCTTGCTGGATCACACTCCAACGCAAGGAAACTCCGCGCGCTGGCGGTTGGCCGCTGACATCACCCACTTCGAAGTGCTATCAACCCACCTCAGCTACGACACAGCCGCGACAAAGCCGGAGCTGTGGGCGATTCGTGCCTTGCAGGACAAGCTCGCGCTCGTGCTACCCATGCTCACGGCGATCGAAGATAGGCTCGCTGCGCTCGGCGCGCGACGCACGCCGGAATTGGATCAACTTCTCTCGCAACTCGGCGAATGGGCGCGCGATCCAATTGAATCGCGGCTGAGCGCGACCGAGTTGCTCCGCCGATGCGCGGAATTTGACGCTGCACTGCCCGCCGCGCAAGACGAATGGGACAGGCTTCTCGCATCCAGCATGATCGCCAAGTCGGCGGCATTAATCGAAGCACTGGCTGCAACTCACGAACTGTCCGCGATCATCCATGGCTCGCAAGTTACTTCCAACCCGACAACGGCATCTCGCCCGAAAGTCCGCCGCGCCAAGAGAACTCTCCATCGTGACCAGGGGCTCGCTGCCTTGTCCGTCGTCGCCCTTTTCGCGGCCGTGCTTGGCTGCAGCGCCGTTTGGATCGCAACCGCCTGGCCGGAAGGTGGCATCGCCGCGCAGATAGCCACGATCGCCGCAGCGCTCTACAGCAGCCTCGACGATCCCGCTCCGACCCTGATGTCCTATACGATCTGGACAGTGGCGTCGCTGCCGATCGCGGCCATCTACCTGTTTCTGATCTTTCCAGCGATCGACGGATTTCCAATGTTAGCAGCCGCGCTGGCTCCGCCGTTCCTCATCATCGGTTATCTGCAGGCCAATCCGCGTCACATCCTCAAAGCGTTGGCCCTCGGCCTCGGTCTGATCGGGGCGCTTGATCTTCAAAACAGGTTCTCGGCCGACTTCGCTTCGTTCGCCAACACCAATGCCGCCTCACTCATCGGCCTCATTGCCGCCTTCCTGGCCGTCCGCACATTCCGCTCGGTGACCGCAAAGCACGCTGCGAGGCGCCTAATCCGGCACGGATGGGTCGACCTGGCGATCCTCGCCGGCGCCCGCCGACCGATGAGCCGAGAGCGGTGGGTGGGCGTGATGCTCGACCGTCTCGGCCTGGTCATTCCAAGATTGGCGCTATCCGGCGCGGATGTAGAGGCAGAAGCCGGCCGCTCGCTGGCCGCGCTGCAGATGGGCCTGGACTTGCTCGACTTAAAGTCGAGCGTGGTGAGCGTTAACGGCCAGCGGAGCACGACTCTCGGGGATCTCCCCGCCAAGCTGTCGCACGCCTTCCGATGGTTTGCGTCGGGGGACAGCGAGCTTCGTCCAACCGAGGCAAAGGCGCTGCTCGCGGCGATCGATGTGGAGCTGCGCCAGCATTGCAAATCGGACGCCGCAATCCAACGAACACGGCTGCCCGCATTAGTCGGCCTACGTCGCGTGCTCTTCCCGAATGCGCCAGCTCCAACTTTTGATGAAGTTGCGCAATGAACGAAGAGATCAACGTCGCAGGTGTGTTCGTGCCGACCTTTGTCGTCGCCTGCGTCTTCGCGCTCGGGCTCGGGATCACTTTGTCCGCGGTGCTCAAGAGATTCGTTTCGTCAGGGATCAAGAGCTTCGCGTGGCACCCGGCGTTATTCGAATTCGCGATCTTCGCGATCCTCGTCGATATATCCTACACTTTCTTGGGGAAGTTGCTGCCATGACCGGGAGAGGCTCGATTCTGCCGCGCATCTTTGTCACCACGTTGGTTCTCACCATTGCGGCACCGGTCGCCATCGGCATGTGGGACCACTACGAAGAAGCTCCCTGGACGCGGGACGGACACGTCAGGGCCGACGTTGTCGTGGTCGCTCCGGACGTTTCCGGCCTGGTCGAGGAAGTTCTGATCAAAGATAATCAGGCGGTTCGCAAAGGGGACGTTTTACTTCGATTGGATCCGGAGCGATTTCGTCTGGCGGTCCGACAGGCAGAGGCTGTGGTGGCAAGCCGGGAAGCCGCCCTCGAGAGAGCCGCGAGCGATCGCACCCGCTATGAAAGGCTGAGCGATGGGGTCATCTCTCAACAGCAGCGCGAGACGGTCCGCGCCGCAGACCTTCAGGCCAAGGCTGCCTATAATCAGGCCCTAGCGGATTTGGATGTCGCACGTCTCAATCTGACCCGATCTGAGATCCGCGCCCCAGTAAATGGTCACGTGACGAACTTCGATTTGCGTCCAGGTTCCTACCTTCCGGCGGGTCGAGGCATCACGGCTTTGATCGAGACCGACACGGTGCGCGTCGAAGGCTACTTTGAGGAGACGAAACTCGCACGCATCCATGTAGGCGACGCTGCCGATGTCAGGTTGATGGGCGGTTCGATCCTGAGAGGAACAGTTGATAGCATTGCCCGCGGAATCGAAGATCGTGAACGAAGTTCGGGTGCGAGCATGCTTGCCAATATCAATCCGACCTTCTCATGGGTCAGGCTCGCTCAGCGCATTCCCGTCCGGATCAAGCTCGACGCGAATGACAATGCGGATGAATTGATCGTCGGGCGAACCGTCACCGTTCAGATCGACAGCGACACCGGTCTCAATCCAGTGGTCACGTCAATGCTCGGGTCGGGTATCTCGCGCCTTTTGCGGGTGTTCGATCGGGAAGACGGTCTCGGGCGATCAGCAACGCGCAAGCTTTGAACGAACCTACTGGCGCAATCGTACAAAGTCGTACCCCAGCGTGGAAGGCGCAGCATGGCGCGCCACTCAGAATAAAACTGCGACCTCTTATGTAATTAGATTGCGGTATAGTGCTCTTAGGCGCCCCGCGGGAATATTCATATGCAGGTCGGCCATGCAACTCGATACCCGCTATCGTGCGTATCGCACCGTGCCTTTGCCTGCGGGTGATGTTGGAGGACTCCCCTTCGAAGCTGCGCGCTCTCAAATATCGAAAACAACCCCATGCAAAGGTGCAGGCGGCAGCTAGCGCTGGAATAGCAACTTGACACGTCGGGCAAATCAGGGGCATTCCTTGATCATTCCGCAATCTTGTAACGCCCGTCGGTCCGCGAGTAGCGGGCGCGTCGGTTGCGACCTGCGGTCCAGGAATCCTCACCCGCATCCTCACCCACAATTGAAATTGCACCGGCTCCGCGCGGCGAACGATGGCCTCGCGCGTCGCCGAACCGCGCGCGCTTGCTGCGCGGGTGCCAGGGAGTTTCGACATGAACACCGCCCCAAGCCTCGCTACGCCAACGGCGATCGCAGCAACCGACCCCACCAAAGCTGCCGCAGCCCCGCGGATAAGGCTCTCATCACACGGATTCTCCATCGAGCATCCCGATCCGGAGCTCGGCGAACAGCTCATGGCGAACGCGCTGGGAGCAACCGATCGCGAAGCGATGGATGGCATCCTCCGGCAATTGGTCAGGGCCAGCGTGAGCGGCGGGCGCCCCGACGAGGTCAACCTGTCCTTCATGATTTCAATGATGAAGAGCCTTCGCCCAAGGGATTCCGTCGAGGCCATGCTGGTGGCGCAGATGGTTTCGGTTCATGTGATGGCGATGCGATGTGCCCATCACCTTGCCAGTGCCGACGACCTCGCCCAGCACGACAGCGCCGCGCGCGCATTGGGCCGGCTCGCCCGCACGTTTCCCGCCCAGATCGAGGCGCTGAGCCGCTACCTGAGCCGTGGCGAGCCCGCCATCACCGTGCAGAACGTGAAGGTGGAGGACGGCGGCAAGGCCATCGTCGGCAACGTCACGCAGCATGCGAGCGTGATCGTTTCGGACAAGAACCGGGCCTCCGCGGCGAAGGTGCCGAAGGCCTCGGGCGCCAAGCGAGGACAAGCTTCCGTTGATGCCAAGCGGGACGCACAGGCATGAGCGATCACATCAGAAATACCGGCCCGATGCTGGCGAGCCCACGTTGTGGCGCCAAAACCCGTTGCGGCAGCGCGTGCCGCTCGCCGGCGGTGCACGGCAAAAAGCGCTGCCGCATGCACGGCGGCGCACAGGGATCCGGCGCGCCAAAGGCAAACCAGAACGCGCGCAAGCACGGCCTGTTCACCAGGGACGCGATCGCCGAGCGAAGGCAGATTCGGGCGGTGCTGGGTGAGGCGCGGAAGCTGCTGGAGGGGATGAAGTGAGTGGTTTCACAAATGTCGGGGGCCGTAAGCGTTGTCACCTCAAAAAGTTTCGGCCGCTTCATCCTCAAAAGAGCCTGTTCGCGTTTCGATAGCAGGTGAAAGTTCGCCAAAATTGGTTTTCGACGCCTTTAAGAACACGCGTCAGGCGATCACCATCGAACAAAGAACGCTTCAGGCAGTACGGAGGCGCCCTAGAAAGGAATATCATCATCGCCCATGTCACTTCGGGCAGCTTGCTGAACAATAGATCGATTGGCCAATTGAACTTTGCTGCTGATGTTCTCGACGATGAATCGCGCTCGCTGGTATAGCTCATCGAAGGTAAGAATTTCTGGTGCACGCAGATTGCGCCGGAAGAGTTCGAAGCACGCCACCTTGTCGTCATTTGATAACAGCTGCCCCAAATTTCCGATAATCAGGTAACTGCGGGGCTCAACTGAATAAATTATTCTTCCCGTATCGTTACCGTCATCATCCTTTGAGCAGTCGCGAAATCGATTCCTAGTGAACTCAAATACTGTCTTTTGAATTTGCGTAACGGCATTCGACAACTCGTCGGAGACGCCCCAGACACCGGCGCGATAACTGTCTTCGCGAAGAAGGTCGGTATCGTTCCTCTTGATTTCTAATAGAACGTATTGGCTGACTTCAGCGTTAGTTGCCATCAGACCATCAGCGCGCTTGCCCGCGCGGTCAAAAGCGGAGCCGGTGGTTTGGCTCTCTAGCTTTCCACCTACCTTGTTTAAGAATACGTAGTTCAAGCCATGCCCAAAAATCCAAGGGTTGGCCTCAAAAAAAAGCTGCCACTTCGGTTCAGATACCTCTCGCCGCAGATTGGACTCAAACTCGGCAAGCGCCGAACGCTTCGCCGCCACCGCATAGATGTCTTCGTGCAAATCCGGATTTGCAGCAAGCTCTCGAACCAAGGCTGCTCCCTTGGTGCTGGACAGTAGGGTACCTAGTGCGGCGACGTGAATACTATCGTCGAGGAGTACGCGCGTTTTCCTTGCATCGCGAAGGTCGAGGCTTGAAATGATCGACAAGAATTCTCTTATCTGTGTAAGTTGAAAGTCATTGACGTGAACCTCACCATCTTTCCGCCAACCATAGGTCTTGTGGAACTTCATCTTCGTAATTTTGAGGGTGCCGAAGTCCACCCGGTCCTTAACATAGAAAGCAGAGACCGCGATTTTACACCGCGTCGTGACATCTATCTCGCCGAAGACAACCTCGCTGTCACCGACGAGCGTGGCATACGCACCTTTTCCGTTCCGTGCTGGGACGGTATACAGCGCGTTGGGCTTATAGTTTGCGAGATATTCAAGATCGTCGTCGGTCATGTCGCGCCCCACAAAATGCTACGGCGGTTTGTAGTGCTTTAAAATGGCCTCGATCCGACCTAGAAACTTATTGAAGGCCGAGAAGTCGATCTTATTTGCATTTGGTCGAACGACCTTTTCGGCAAACACAATCTTTCCGTACTCCTTGGTCGGATCGATCTTTTTTGCGGGATTGAAGATTTTCCCATCAACAACGGTTTTCAGCACACTAGGCTTAAATAGGTCTTCAATCCGGGAAGTGCCATGAATCCCTGATTCCGGAGTCTTAACAAGGAACAGGTTATTGACGATGTGATAGAAGTCAGCGGTGGACGTACGAGAGACCTTTGTTTTGGTCACATTGTAAATTGCCGCAAATATGTCGTCCGCTCCGTCATCATTGTCGATTACGAGTATGACTGGGTGCGCTAGAGGCTTACTTCGAAAGTATTTCAAAACACTTGCGTAGTCCTTGATTAGAAGTTGCATGCCCCCCGAGCCGCCGCCCAGCTTTAGAAGGTTATCTGCAATATCAGTGTGATTGAAAAAGCCGACATTGCGCACCTCACCAGCCGCTGTTGTCGTGACGAGTGACGGAAAGCTCGCAGCCAGGCTGCGCAGAGCTAGTTTAAGATAGATGACGTCGGTTTTCCCCTCACATATCAGTAGCGGCTTAGTCAGTTGGACGAAGTGTTTGTAGAACAAAAACCTTCGATAAAGTTTCCGAACACCTCTGTCCCTCTTATCGTTCTGAATATCAACCTTTCGGCTGTAAGCGACTTCGTGCTTAACCCGAAAGCAATGATTCAGTTGACCTTCAACAACGGGAAGCGCGGACACTGGCGCACTGCCTTGTTGAAAGTACAGTCCGGTCTTGAACAGTTCGTAGCACATCGAGCGGACCCTGCGATAATAGCCCGCTTGAATGTTCACCTTCTGATTGACCGTAAGGCCCGTTACGGTTTGACGACTCCCCCGCAGCTGCATTCGTGTTTTTAATGGATTGACCTTAAAGCCTACATCCGTGATCACATCCGAAAGTGGCTTGCCAAGTTCCCAATCAGACGGCGAAGTCTGAAGAGCAAGTGACGTGGGGAAAACCTTCACGTTTGTGGAAAATGTAAGATCATCCGCATAGCGCGTATATGTACAATTGTTCTTCTTCGCGAGACGAACCAAGCGAACGTCTAGCAGGTGCGCGACCAAGTCCGAAATTATTGGTGAGGTCGGAGCCCCCTGCGGCAGCGAGTTGGCATGGCAGGCGATCTGAGCGATGACAGTCGCCACATCCTTATGCAGTTTGAAGTCGTTATTCTTTATGAAATAGCCGCGCACTCGCCCGAAGTTGATCGAAGGGAAAAAGTCCTCCAAATCCAAGTTCAGAACATATCGGCGTCTGATGTGTGGATTTGCATTCGTAATTATTGATTGCCCTTTCCGAAAGCCATGCGACAACGGCTTCAGATTGCTAGCTTCGTCAATCTCTTTCCGGCACTTGGTAAGCAACGTCACAAGGTGCTGTTGAAGAGTTTTCAACTTGGGCGACGGAGCATTTATCAGGCGGACGCCGCCGGATTTCTTCGGGACAGAGAAGCTAGTGTACTTGGATGTTGCCGGGGCGTGATGAATGAGAAAAGACAGCGCACTAGGCTTGTAGCCAATTAGTTTGGCCAAATCGCTTAGCGATGGGTCGTGTCCCCGGTGATGGTGTAGCTCGGTAGAGCAAAGCCGCCCGTACGCGCGCCCTCACATAGCGCGTAGCGGGCGGGCGGCTTTGCGGTGGTCACCGGCGATTCGCCGGTAGGATCGGGTTG